>JBLUOL010000044.1:0-32102 GCA_048065775.1 Pseudomonas sp. GW6 | reverse complement strand
CATCGGCGAGTTCCGCGGAGATGGCGTTGCTCTGCCGCAGGCGTTCGCCGCGACGGGCTTCGTTGGCGGCGCGCGCCTGGTTGGCACGAGCCTGCTGCAGTTGGGCTTCGAGGCGCTTGACCTCGGCCTGGAACGGACGCGGATCGATCTGGAACAGCAGATCGCCTTTCTTCACCAGAGCACCTTCGTTGAAGGCAACGCGGTCGATGTAACCGGAGACGCGCGGGCGGATTTCAACGGACTGCGGCGCTTCGAGACGCCCGGTGAACTCATCCCATTCATTGACCGGCTGTTCGATCACCTCGGCCACGCTGACCTTGGGTGCCGGCATCTGCGCCTGGGTCTGTGTAGCCTGGTCGCAACCGCTGAGAGTGAGCAAACCGGCAAGGGCGAGGGGAAATATCCAGATGTTCTTGTGTAGCTGTTCCATGGGTGACTCCGCCAGTCGGATTTGTGGATGGGCGGAGTCTGCTGCGAGTCTTGGAGGGCTACGAATCGAATGCCATGAACTTGAATATCATCGGGAATGATAAAAGACGCACTTATATCAATTTCGATCTATGAAGGTGCACAAAGGTGCCTGTCGGCACTTAGGTGGTGCGTTTCCGGATATTTATCAGAGGCTGTCCGGGTCGCCGCAGAACATCTGGATGCGCGAGCGCAGCCAGCGCTCGGCTGGGTCGTTGTCCTGGGCTCCACGCCAGGCCATGTGCAGCTCGAAGGTCTGCGTCTGCAGCGGCAGATCCTCGGCGCGCAGACCACCAGCCGCAGTCAAGGCAGCGGCGGTGTAATCCGGCACGCTGGCGACGATATCGGTTTCCGCCAGCAGGGTGGCCAGACCGTTGAACTGCGGAACGGCCAGTACGATGTGGCGCTCGCGCCCGATCTTGGCCAGTTCATCGTCGATGAAGCCGGTGAGGTCGCCGGCGAAGGACACCAGCGCATGCGGGCGCGCGCAATAATCATCAAGGCTGAGCGCACCGGGTACGGTGTCGGCACGCAGCAGTTTAGCCTTGCTGCGGCGGAGAATCTTGCGCTTGGCGTTGGCCGGAAGCTCCTCGGTGTAGGCGACGCCCACCGAGATTTCGCCTGAAGCCAACAGCCCCGGCATCATCAGATAGTTGGTGCGGCGGATCACCAGCACCACACCGGGGGCTTCAGCGCGCAGACGGCGGAGCAGGGCGGGCAACAGGGCGAACTCGACGTCATCGGACAGACCGATGCGAAACACCGCCTTGCTGGTGGCGGGATCGAAGTCGGCGGCGCGGCTGACAGCGGTGGAGATCGAATCCAGCGCCGGCGAGAGCAGGGCGAAGATCTCCTGCGCGCGCGGTGTCGGCTCCATGCTGCGACCGGTACGCACGAACAGCGGATCATCGAACAGGGTACGCAGGCGAGCGAGCGCCGCACTGATGGCGGGCTGGCCGAGAAAAAGCTTCTCCGCGGCTCGCGTCACGCTGCGCTCGTGCATCAAGGTCTCGAAGACGATCAACAGGTTCAGATCGAGGCGGCGCAGGTCGTTGCGGTTCATCCGGGTACCATTCGAGGGATACGGGCCTTGTCAGCACGGCGCTGCAAATGAGAGCCTTTGCCCGGGCAATAGTACGGGCAGTGTGCAGCGGATTGAAAGTCGCTGAATCACTGACAGGCATGAAGACTATCGATAGAGTCTGATAGTGTCGCCGCCGCACAGCGGATAGAGTCCACAGTCATTGAAGTGTTAATCCGCGATCAAGCTCGAGGTAAGCGATGTCCCGCATGATCCGTTTTCATAAGTTCGGCGATGCCGATGTGCTCCAGTACGAAGAGGTTCCGACCCCTGTGCCCGGCCCTGGCGAAGTCTTGGTGCGCGTTCAGGCCGTCGGCCTGGGCTGGAAAGACGTGCTGTGGCGTCAGAACCTGGCGTCCGAACAGGCCAAGCTTCCGGCCGGCACCGGTTTTGAACTGGCCGGTACAGTGGCTGTGCTGGGCGAGGGCGTGAGCGACTTCGAAGTCGGCACCGCCGTTGCCGGCTTCCCGGCGGGTACGCCGAATCGTTATCCGACCTGGGGCGATCTGGTGCTGATGCCCAGCCATGCCCTGACTCGTTATCCCGACGTGCTCAGTCCGGTCGAAGCCAGCGTTCATTACACCAGCCTGCTGTTCGGCTACCTGGCACTGAACGATCTCGCTCACCTCAAGCCTGGCCAGCATGTGTTGATCACTGAGGCCAGCCACTGCATGGCACCACAGACCGTGCAACTGGCCAAGGCGCTGGGTGCCAAGGTCATCGTATCCACCAGTTCTTCGGAGGATCGCGAGTTCCTGCGTGGCCTGGGTGCCGACAAGGTGATCGCCACCGAGGAACAGGACCTGGTCCTGGAAGTCGAGCGCTACACCGAAGGCAAGGGTGTCGAGGTGATTCTCGACCAGTGTGCCGGCCCGCAGATGAAGCTGCTGGGTGATATCGCCGCGCCGCGTGGCAAGCTGATCCTGTACGGCATCAATGGCGGCAACGATACGGCTTTCCCTGCCTGCGCCGCATTCAAGAAGCACCTGCAGTTCTTCCGTCACTGCGTGCTGGATTTCACCGGGTGCCCGGAGCTGGGAATCGAGCCGAACAATGATGCCGTGCAACGCGCGCTCACGCACATCAATCAGATGACTGCGGACCGCCTGCTGACGCCGGTGATCGACAAGGTGTTCGACTTCGAAGATTTCGTCGAAGCGCATCGCTACATGGAAACCTGCCCGAACCGCGGGCGGGTGGCCCTGAAACTGGCCACGGATTAGGCTCTGTACAAAAGTGCCTGCGCTCGGTGATGCTGCGTTAAAAACAGGCTCAGAATGCTCATTTACAGCTCGTAAACTGCGCTTCTTCGCCTGTTTTTGCCTTGCCTGACCTTCGCTCGACGACTTTTCGCACAGACCCTAAAGTCCTTGGCCATGCGGTCGCTATAACCTAGGTCTACGTTCGTTCTAAGGATAGGTACATGAGTCTGGTTACCGGCGACGCGCTATCGCTGTTGTTGTTTCGTTTGCATAGCGGCCGCCTGCTGGGGATCAACCTGCTCAAGGTCAACGAGATCATTCCCTGTCCAGCCTTGACCAAGCTGCCCAATCGTCACCCCAACGTGCGCGGCATCGCCACCTTGCGCGGCGCCGCGATGACGGTGATCGACCTGGCGCGCGCCATCGGCGAACGCGGTGCGGCTGACGAAGACGATGGTTGCCTGATCGTCACCGAGTTGAGCCGCTCGCGTCAGGGGCTGCACGTGAAAAGTGTCGAGCGTATCGTGCAGTGCTCCACCCGCGATGTGCGTCCGCCACCCGCCGGCTCCGGCGCGCGTGCCTTCATTACCGGTGTGACACAGATCGATGGCGCCATCGTGCAGGTTCTCGATATCGAGAAGGTACTGCACGACATTGCCCCTGCGCTGGAGGAAGCTCCCGTCGGGCAACTGCTCGATGGCCAGGATGCCCGCCTGCTGCAAGATCGCCGCGTCTTGCTGGTCGACGACTCGCAAGTCGCGTTGCAACAGACCCTCAACGTACTGCGCCAGCTGGGGCTCGATTGCACCGCAGTGCGCAGTGCCCAGGCTGCCCTGCAGCAACTGCACGAATACCATCAGGCTGGCATGCCATTCGAGCTTCTGGTCTCGGACATCGAGATGCCTGAGCTGGATGGCTACAGTCTGGTTCAGGAAATTCGTCGCAGCCCCGATATTGCCGGCACCTACGTGCTGCTGCACACCTCGCTGGACAGCACCATGAATACCGAGAAGGCGCGTTCGGTCGGTGCCAATGCGGTACTGACCAAGTTCTCCTCGGTCGATCTCAGCCAGGCACTGCTCGATGCCTTCCGGCAAATGAGCGGGCAGCACTGAGCTCCCCCTGCAACCCCTTGCCGCTTGACGGCAAGGGGTTGCCTCGCCTCCTTTCTACCTGATTATAAAATTCAATACTTTCAATTGGTTAAGCGCGCCTCGTGAGCTGGCATGCGCTTTGAATCAGTGCGCCTGGCAATTGCAACTCAGTCAAGGAGCACGGCATGAGCACGATTGGAGGTATTGGCAGTTACGGTGGCATATCCCTGACGGGATTTCGCAACAAGCAGAGTGAAGAGCAGGGCGAGCTGGCCCAGTTAGCGCGCAATGTCGAGAAGACCACGCGCACGGCGAACGCCGAGTCCGAACGCGAGTTCCGCGCCAGGCAGGCTACGGAGGAGGGCTTCGCGCGTTTGCGCGTCGCTCTGCAGAACGCGTCAGACGGCAAGGTCGAGACATCCGTCAGTTCAGGGCAGGTGGAAAAGCCATTGGGCGACGAGGGCGGTAACGCCGCGCTGGAGGCTTTCAAGGCCTATATGGCGATGACTCCGGCCGAGAAGATGCGCGACAGTATCCTCAAGGAAATAGGCATGACCGAAGAGGAGATCGAGGCGCTGCCACCTGAGCAGCAGAAGGCAGTCGAAGAAGAAATTGCCCAGCGCATGGAGGAGCGAGCCAAGATGCAGGCCCAGTCAGAAGACAATGGTCATTCTTATGGGCTGATCTGATCGGCGTGCGCCTTGTTGGATGGGTATTTCAGGGTTGGGCCTGCGAAAAACCGTGATGTAAATCACGGATGATTCTCCGTCCTGGTGAATAACCGTTGGAATTTTCATGGGTTGAACTGTCTATCAATCGACGACGGTTCAACCCATGGGCTCTAACCGGTTGAGCTTTCACCACCCTAGAGAATCTTTATCAGGTCATTGCCAATATGGATGTTCTTTCCGAGTTCTTCGAGCGCACGAGCCTGCAAGGGCGACTGTTATTCGCCGGCCCGGTAGACGGTACCCTGGTGCTGGATAAGCCCCCTGGCATGGCATTCATCCACGTCATCGAGCGAGGTGCACTGGATATGGTGCACGCCGACAAGCCTCGCATCGCGATCAGTGAACCCAGCGTTTTGTTCTGTCCCAGCACCTGCTGCTACAAGTTGCGTGCGCACCAGCCCGGTGGCGTGGATCTGATCTGCGCCTCGTTCCAGTTCGGGCGTTCAGGGCAGCAGCCATTTCCATTGGGTCTCCTGGAAACCCTGGTGTTTCCGTTGAGCGCCCTTGAGCAGCTCGGGCCGGTGATCGGCTCACTGGTCAACGAATTCCGGACACAGGCACCCGGCCGGAGCAAAGCGTTGAACCTGCTGTTCGAATATGTGTTCGTCCTGCTGGTACGCCGCGCGGTGAACGAAGGGCGCATAACCAGCGGCCTGCTTTATGCGCTGCAGGACAGTCAACTGGGGCCTGCGCTGATCTGCATTCACCAGGAACCCCAGCTGGCCTGGAGCGTCGAGCGTCTGGCCGCGTTGGCGAAGATGTCGCGTACCAAGTTCGCAGCACTGTTCTCCGAGGTCATGAGCATGACGCCCATGGCCTATGTGACTGCCTGGCGCATGAAGGTGGCGCAGGACCTGCTGCGTGAGGGGAAGCCGATCAAGGTGATCGCCGATGCTGTGGGCTACGCCTCGCAGGCGTCGTTCTCACGCACCTTTGCCCAGCAGGTCGGGCAACCGCCAGGCGAATGGTTGCGGGCTGAAGGGGAGGACCCGCCGGCGAAGCTGCAGGTACAGATTTACCGCGATTGAGCGTGACATGCCCAGGACAGCCGATGCCCTGGGCATGCCTCATCGATCAGGCGACGACCGGGATCAGCGGGTCGGCGGCTGCCAGAGCGATCTCGCGCTTGGCCTCCGGCGGGTAGATCCACTGGGTGTTGATCTGCATTTTCAGCTCTTTGCCTTCCTTGCCGGTCAGCACCACCTTGCGCTCCCAGCCTTCGGTGAACACAGCGCCCCAGGCGCCCAGGTCCAGGCAGGTGACGTACTTGGGTTGGCTGTAGGGAATCGGCTCGACACCCAGCAGATCGGCTGCAGCGTTATTGCCGGAGGAGCGGCCGAGAGCGATGGCGTGCTGGCAGGTCATCAGTGCGTGGTTGCCAAGTTCATCCACCGCGGCATAGGCGGTATCGCCGGTGGCATAGATGGCGTCCTGACCCAACACTTTCAGGTAGCGGTCGACGTGCAAGCGGCCGAAGGCATCGCGCTCGCCATCGATCTGCTGCGTCAGCGGTGAGGCCTTAACCCCGACGGTCCAGACTACGGTGCTGGCTTCGATACGTTCGCCGTTGTCGAGCTGGACGCCATGCTCATCGACCATCGACACCGGGCTACCGAGCTTCCAGGACACGCCCAGTGTGTCGCTGGCTTCGGCGATCACCGAGGCGATTTGCTCGCCCATGACGCTGCCAACCTGTTTGCCCATGTCGACGACGATCACCCGCACATCGACCTCATCACCCAGAATGGCGCGCAGCCGCGCCGGCATTTCCGTAGCCGTTTCGATACCGGTGAAACCACCGCCGACCACCACCACGGTGTTACGCGCCTGGCTGGCCGGTTTGTCACGCAGGTTCTGCAGATGGGTTTCGAGTTTCTGCGCCGCCTCCAGGCTGTCGACATCGAAAGCGAAGCGGTCGATACCGGCCAGTGGAGGTCGGGCGACCTGGCTACCGGATGCCAGAATCAACCGGTCGAAATTTAGTTCGGCCTGCGCGCCGCTTGCATTGCGATAGATGACTCGCCTGCCTGCGGCATCGATACGGGTGGCGCTGCCTTGCACGAACTGCACGCCGACCGCATCGAACAACGGGCCTAGCGGTGCAACGGTGGTGCTCAGGTCGCTTTCATAGAAACGCGGACGTACGCGCAGTTCCGCTTGCGGAGCGAGGAGGGTAACGGCGACGTCCAGGCGCTGGTGCTGATCCAGCAGGCGAACGGCGCTCAGCGCACTCCACATACCGCCGAAGCCGGCACCGATGATCAGGATCTGCTGTTTCATATCGTGAATTCCCATAGTCGTTGAAGAAAAGAAGTGTTGGCTGGCTACGGGATCGATTGTGTGGTTGTTTTGGATCAGGGTATTGATCCAGTATCTGCAAAAATAACTAGTCCACTTCGAGGACCCTATGCCACTCGATAAAACCCCACCGCAAGTGGTCTTTCTGCCGCTGGGAACGCCGGAGGAGGGAGTCAGCCTGCAGGGATGGCTATACGAGTCGCTGCGCCGCGCGATTCTGAGTGGGCGCCTGCCCGCTGGCAGCAAGCTACCCAGTACTCGCTCCATGGCCGAGTACTACGGCCTGGCACGCGGGACGGTGCAGGCGGCCTATCAGCAGTTGCTTTCCGAAGGCTATCTGCAAGCTCGAACCGGCAGTGGTACGCGCGTCAGCGAGGTATTGCCAGACCCGACGCTGAACGCCGGATACGTTCGGCGCAAGGTGGTGGCCGAGGTGCAAGAGAAGCGCACAGCTCCTGACACGCCCTGGCTAAAGCGTCTGGCCGAGATCGAACCAATCTTCTCTCGGCGAACGCTGCCAACCGGCGTGCGTCCGTTCTTTCCTCACCGTGGCGATATCAACGCCTTTCCCATCGACCTGTGGCGCAAGTTGCACACCCAGCAGTTGCGCAGCTCGCGCCTGACGATGTTGCTCGATGCCGACCCGGCAGGCCTGCCCGAGCTGCGTGAAGCCATCGCCGGCTATCTGGCCATCGCCCGTGGGGTACAGGTTTCACCGGAGCGCATCCTGGTGCTCGGCAGCGTGCAACAAGGCTTGGATATCTGCCTGCGCTTGCTGGCTCCAGGCGACTCTCAGGTCTGGATGGAAGATCCCGGTTATCCCGGCGCACGGCAGTTGATGGACATCTCAGGTGTGACGCGAGTGGACGTGCCGGTAGATCGTTCCGGCATCAAGGTGGACGAGGGGAGGCGCTTGGCGCCTGGCGCTCGGTTGGCTTACGTTACGCCCTCACGCCAGGCGCCACTGGGTGGTGAGCTGTCGCCGGCACGGCGCCTGGCCTTGCTGAAATGGGCGGCAGAGCAGGGCAGCTATATCTTCGAGGACGACTACGACAGCGAGTACCGCTTCATCGCCAAACCCATTCCGGCGTTGCGCTCCATGCCGGGCGCCGAGCACTCGGTGATCATGGCTGGCACCTTCAGCAAACTGCTGTTCCCCTCGATTCGTCTGGCCTATCTGGTGCTACCTGAACATCTTGTGGAGAGTTTCACCCGTGCCTCGGCGCTGATGTCGCGCCATGCCAACAGCCTGGCGCAGGCCGTGCTGGCCGATTTCATCCATGAGGGGCATTTCGACCGTCACGTGCGGCGCATGCGCAAGATCTACGCAGCGCGTGCCGACGCCTTCGCCGAAGCCGCGCACAAGCACTGGCAAGGGCTGATCGAGGTGCCGGAAATTCGTGCAGGCATGGATATCGCCTGCCATTTGCAGGTGGAGAACGAACAGGAAGCTTTCGCGCGTTTGCAGGTTGCCGGTATCGACGCATTGCCACTGGCGAGCTACTGCGTCGAGGCAAGGCCACCAGGGCTGGTAATGGGCTTTGCGCCTTATGAAGAACGCGCCATCGAGGATGCCGCCAGGGCTGTTGCGCACACCCTGCGCGGTTGAGAACTGCCCCGGCCTCGGCCGGGGCAGCGACCATCAGAGGATGCTCAGCGGGTATTCGACAAAGGCACGGATCTCGTTGAGATCCGGCCCTACGTCGGTGCTGGAGCGGTAGATGGAGTTACGCAGGCGCAGATGCAGATCCTTGGCCGCGCCACTCTGGAAGGTGTAGCCGATCTGGTTGAAGATCTCGCGCTCGGTGCCATTGTTGTCGCTGCCGGTATCGATGTTGTCACCGCGTACGTAGGCGAACTTGTAACGCAGACCCGGCACACCGTACTTGGCAAAATCCAGCTCGTAGCTGGCCTGCCAGGAACGCTCGTCCTTCAGGTTGAAGTCCGAGTAGTAGGAGTTGGCTACATAGATGGTTCCGCCGCCGTCGCCATAATCTTTGGCAAATCCGGCATCGCCACTGTTGCGCTGGTGCGCGACGATGAAGGCATGGGCGCCGATGCTGTACTTGGCCGCCAGGCTCCAGATGGTGTTGCGGTCACCTTCGCCATCGCCGCCGTAATCCAGGGCTGCTACGGAACCGGTGTCGTACTTGGTGCGATAGATGTTGAAGTCGAAATTCAACGCCTGTTCGGCGGCCAACACCAAGTTGTAGTTGACGTTGGCGTAGTAGCGTTTGTACATGTCCTCAAGATCGGCGTGATACACCGCCAGGCTCAAATCGTCGCTGACGGCGTAACTGCCGCCGAGCACATCAATGCTCTTGAGGCGATTGGGGTCGCGTGCCGAGTCGCCCATCGGGCTGTCCGCGGTGAAGCGACCTGCGTTCAGCTCCAGGCCTTCGATCTCGTTGCTGGTGACCAGCGTGCCAGTGAAGGACTGCGGCAGCAGACGGCTGTCGTCATGGGCCAGAACCGGCAGGGAAGGGAACTGGTTGCCGTACTTGATCACGGTATTGGATACGCGCAGTTTCACCGCACCGCCAGCCTGGGACAGGTCGTCCACCGGGCGACCTTCGCTGTCGGTGTCGAAGAACGCGCGATAGTTGCGGCCGCGACCGCTGTCGAGCTTGACCCCGAGCAGGCCGAAAGCATCGACGCCGAAGCCGACGGTACCCTGGGTGAATCCGGACTCGAAGGTGGCGATGAAACCCTGCCCCCAGGTCTTGGCGTCGTTGGTGTTGTCCTTGTAGTCACGGTTGAAGTAGGCGTTGCGCAGCAACAGATTGAGGCTGGCGTCTTCAACGAAACCGTTGGCTTCGGACTGGCTGCTGGCATGAGCCAACTGCCCGCCCAGCGCGAGGCTGCAAGCCAGCGCGAGACAGTGCTTCTTGTGCATGAGTGCTCCCGGTGTTGGTGTGCTGTTTTCAACGCGCCTCACATCGAGGTAAGGCCCGGTCCAGAGGGCGCGCTTAGAGTTATCACCCTGCCAGCAGATGCACTATTCAAGCTGATCGATGATCACTATCAACGACTTCGATGCGGTGTTCGGGAGGATCGGCGATAGGCTTCTCCCCGATGAAGATTCCATAGGCGGCGGTTTTTGCAACACTCCCGGAGGCCGTCGCTCTGGCTCCACTTCATCTCCTTTGGTTAAGACGACTTGTGGCCGCCTGGTGATCCAGTGCGGCCTTTTTTTATGTTCATCTTTCCTGATCTTACGTGCGCAGCGGTTGAAGTGACGGGTCAGTGAAAATCCCGACTGCGTATATCCAGGCCCGTCAGCATCGTCGTCATGTCCGTCAGGCGCCCGGCGATCACGTGGCGCACACCGTCGACGGTCTCAAGATGGCCATCGATGCGCAGCATCTGCGACTGCACCAGAACTCGTCGCTGCCGCTCAGCCAGGTCGTGCCAGACGACCACATTGACCAGACCGAACTCATCTTCGAGGGTGAGGAAAATCACGCCGCTGGCGGTTTGCGGCCTTTGCCGGCCTATCACCAGACCGGCAATGCTGACAGGCCGGCCGTGCTCAACTGCCTGTAGCTCCCGCGAGCTCTTGCAGCGTATCGCTCGCAGCGCCTGGCGCAGCAGGGCCAGAGGGTGCGGACCGAGCGTGGTGCCAAGCGTGGCATAGTCGGTCAGTAGGTCTTCTCCTTGCGATGGTGCAGGCAGACTCAGGATTTCTTCGCTCGGCGCAGATACGCCGGCGAACAGCGGCAACTGTTCCTCGACACCAGCCACCGCCCAGCGCGCCTGATAGCGGTGGCCAACCAGGCCGGAGAGAGCGCCTGCATCGGCCAATCGCTCGCGCGCCGATGCATCCAGGCGTGCACGTATGCTGAGGTCTTCGACATCACGGAATGCGCCGCACTGGCGTGCCTGTTCGATACGGCGCGCGTCGTCTTCGCGCATGCCACGAATCATCCTCAGACCCAGGCGAATGGTCGGCTCGCCATGTTCATCGGGCTCCAGGCTGCAATCCCAGTCGCTGTAGTGCACGTCCACGGGACGCACCTCGACATCATGCCGCCGTGCATCCTGCAGCACCTGATCCGGGCTGTAGAAGCCCATCGGCCAACTGTTGACCAGCGCGCAGGCATAGGCAGCAGGCTCGTGGCACTTCAGCCAGCAACTGGCATAGGCGAGCAGGGCGAAGCTGGCCGCATGCGACTCGGGAAAACCGTAACTACCGAAGCCCTCGATCTGGCGGAAGATCCGCTCGGTGAATGCCTGCGTGTAACCCTTTTCCAGCATGCGCGAGGTGAGTCGCTGACGATGCGGTTCGAGCCCGCCATGACGCTTCCAGGCGGCCATGCTGCGGCGTAGTTCATCCGCCTCGCCGGGTGTGTACTCGGCAGCGACGATGGCCAGCTCCATGACCTGCTCCTGAAACAGCGGTACGCCGAGCGTGCGCTCGAAGACCGGCTTGAGTTCATCCGAGGGATAGTCGATCGGTTCTTCGCCGTTTCGCCGACGCAGGTAGGGGTGCACCATGTCGCCCTGAATCGGCCCCGGACGGACGATGGCCACCTGGATCACCAGGTCGTAGAACGCCTTCGGGCGCAATCGTGGCAGCATCGCCATCTGCGCACGGGACTCGATCTGGAACGCGCCAATGGTGTCTGCACGGCAGATCATGGCGTAGGTGGCCGGGTCTTCCTTGGGCAGGGTGGCCAGCGTCCACTGCGTGCCCCGGTAGCGCTCGATGAGACTGAAGCAACGGCGCAGGGCGCTGAGCATACCCAAAGCCAGCACGTCGACCTTGAGCAGGCCGACCCTGTCCAGATCGTCCTTGTCCCACTGGATGACAGTACGCTCGGCCATCGTCGCGTTCTCCACCGGCACCAGCGTATCGAGGGCGTGCTCGGAAATGACGAAACCGCCCGGATGCTGCGATAGATGGCGAGGGAAGCCAATCAACTCGCCGGTCAGTATCAGCACGCGCCTGAGCAGTGGATTCTGCGGATCGAACCCCGCCTCCAATAGGCGCTCGGGCGCTGGCGGGCCGCTGCTCCAGCGGCCACAGCAGTCAGCCAGCGCATTGACCTGATCAGGCGGCAAGCCGAGGGCCTTGGCGACGTCGCGTATCGCCCCGGCGCCGTGATAGGTGTTGACCACGGCCGTGAGCGCCGCACGCGTTCGGCCGTAGCGACGAAACACGTACTGGATGACTTCTTCACGGCGTTCATGCTCGAAATCGACGTCGATATCCGGCGGCTCGTTGCGCTCGCGGGAGAGAAAGCGCTCGAACAACAGCCGGCTGTGGGTGGGGTCCAGCTCGGTGATACCCAGGGCGAAACAGACGCTCGAGTTGGCCGCCGACCCCCGGCCCTGGCAGAGGATCTGCTGCTCGCGGGCAAAGCGGACGATGTCGTGCACGGTCAGAAAGTAGCTTTCGTATTCCAGTTCGGCGATCAGCGCCAACTCGTGTTCGAGCTGCGCGCGGGCCCTGTCCGGCACTCCCTCGGGCCAACGCTCAGCAGCGCCGCGCTCCACCAGAAAGCGCAGCCAGGACGTGGCGTCATGACCTTCTGGCACCAGCTCGTGCGGGTAGTGATACTCCAGTTGCTCGAGATCGAAGTGGCAGCGCTCGGCGATGCGCAGGCTCTGTGCGAGCAGCTCGGGCGGATACAGCTCGGCCAGCTCCTCAACTCGGCGCAGATGCCGTTCGCCATTGGCAAACAGATAGGCGCCGGCCTCTGCCACGGGCAGATGATGACGGATGGCGGTCATACAATCCTGCAGGGCGCGGCGGCCACGGGCATGCATGTGTACGTCGCCACAGGCCACGGCCGGCAGGTCGTGATCACCTGCCAGCTCGAGCAGGCGCTGCAGGCGCGCGGTATCGTCGGCGCCACGATGCAACTCAACGCCCAGCCACAGATGCTCGGGAAACAGCGAGCGAAGCCAGGGCAGGGCGCTGGCGTCACCGTCGCTGAGCCAGATGGCCAGCAGGCCATCGAGCGGCGCAACGAAATCCTCGTGCAGCAATCGGTAGGTGCCTTTTGCCGCTCGGCGCCGCGCCCGGGTGATCAGGCCGCATAGCGCCTGATAGCCCGCCAGGTTTTCGGCCAGCAGCACCAGCTTCGGGCCTTTCTCAATGAGCACCTCGCTGCCTACGATCAGCTTTACCCCGGTTTTCTTCGAGGCTTCCCAGGCGCGCACGATGCCGGCCAGGGTGCATTCATCGGTGATTGCCAAGGCGCGATAGTTCAGTCTTGCCGCACGCTCGAACAACTCCTGCGCACTGGACGCGCCGCGCTGGAAACTAAAGTTGGACAGGCAATGCAGCTCGGCGTAATCGCTCATGCGAACCAGCCGTGCAGCAGCAATGGCCCATCACTACCGACCGGGCGATACGCCCAGCCGCGCTGACCGGCACGGGTTTGCACCACGTAATAGTCGCGGCGCACATCCTCGCCATCCCACCAGCCGGACTCGATACGCTCCGGGCCGGAGAGGATGCGCAGTGAGGCCTCACGCAGCGGTTGGGGTTCGCTCAGCAGCCAGCCGGGGCGCGGGCCGCAGGGAGGCAGCAAGGGGTTGGTAGGCTCATTTTGCCAGGCATGCTCGGGGCGGTGATCGGCTCTGGCACCGAGGCCATGCAGAGCGTCATCACCGAGGCGCGCCCTTAGCCGCTCGCGTAATTGCTCCCAGGGCTGGTTCTGCTGTGGACGCTCGTCGAACAGTTGCTGATGCTGCGGCGCGAAGGTCGGCAATTCACGCGCCTCCAGCCGCACGGCCAGCACCGGCGCTGGTAGCTGCTGATGTTCCAGACGGCCACGTGTCAGCTCGAACAGCATGCCGGGATCACGCTCGGCGCTGAGCAGACCCACCTGTATCTGCGTATCGGCACCCGCGCGGTGTTCCAGATGCAGGGTGAAACGCTGCACGCCACTATCACGACAGGCCAGGTAAGCCGCCAGATCGGCTGTCAGCCGGCGCAACGGGAACAGCAGTGCCTGATGCGATTCCACTTCGAAATTCAGCTCGATACGGGTATCGAAAACATCCGCAGGCATGAAGAAATCCAGCGCTAACGGACGCTGGCCAGACAGGGTATCGAGATGACGTAGCACTTCGGCAGGGAAACGCTTGGCCAGGCTGTCACGCGGCAGAGCCAACAGCTGCCGCAACTGCCTGAGCCCCATGCGATTGAAGGCCGTGGTTAGCGTGGCGGATAGCCCGAGCCGATCCACTGGCAAGGGATCGAGCATCTGCTTGAGCATCCGCTCATCACTTGCCATCAACCCATCACCGACATTGACCAGCACTCGGGCCGCTGCCGGATTCGGCGCGACGGCAATGCGGTGCTGGAAGGCCAATGCCGAAAGCTCGGCGCGCAGGCGTGCTTCGAAACGCGGCCAGGGGCCGAACAGTCCCAGACTGGACTGCACCTCCAGCAACAGGCAGCGCGGATAGTGCAGGCTGACCTGGGCACTGAAGCCATAGGCCCAGGCGGCCAGAAACTGCTGCCAGCGCTCGATGGCCGCAAGATCGTATTCTGCCGTGGCAAACCCACGTGTCAGCGCCTGCGCTGCAGTCAGTGACTGGCCGGGCTTCAGCCCCAGGGCTCGGGCTGCCGGGTTGACCGCCTGTAGAACGCGCCGTTGTGGCGAGCCGGTAAGCAGCACCAACGGCTCATCAGGATTGGCGCGGTGGCGCTGCACGCCGTCCATGGCCAGTTGCGGCAACAAGATGCAAGCCCAGAGCATGGCAGGTTCAATGCCAGGCAAACGCGAGCGGCTGCGCAGGTGGTAGACCACCGCGACACTTGATCACCCGTAGCTGCGCTGGCTGGCTGTCGAGCACCAGTCGTAGTGCTGCCGGTGAAGGATTGGCCGCTTCTGCCTGCGGCCGATAGGCGAAAGCTAGGGTTTGTCCGGTAGCCGCTGCCACTTGCAGACGTCTCAGCGAGCGATCATCGGCCTGACGCAACCAGCTCAACACCGCGCCACAACTCCCCGAACGCAAGCATTGTTCGGCAGCCCACAGGGCATCGCGGCCATCTGCCTGGATGATGCTCAGTTGGCGTAAATCGACGCCGGCATGAATCCAGGCCTGAGGGTAGGGCAGATGAGGAGGGGAGATCAGCACCACCCGCTCGCCTGAAACCGTCAGACTGGCAAGGGTCGGCCACAGCAAACTCAGCTCGCCAATGCCAGGCGCAGTCGTGAGAATTTCACTGAGTGCAGCCCTAGGCCAGCCGCCACCTGGCAGTACGGCGTCGAGAAACTGATGTCCAGTTGAGAAATTGGCGCCCGATGGCGATGAAACGACCTGGCCTCGCCATACGCGGCGAGCGTCGATCAACCGGTCAAGCGCGACCACGGATGACATGGAGGTAACAACCAAATACTGTATATGAATACAGTATTGTTTGAGCCAACGCATGGGTCAAGAGAATCGCGATAAGGTGCTCAACCTGGTTACCGAGACGCAGCCGAGTCAGCCGAATAAATCCGTCCGGAGCATCGCGTCGATCCAGGCAATCGCGATCTACGTACAACCAACCCATACGATCCGTCGTGTTGTGTTGTGTTGTGTTGTGCAGACACTGACTCGAAGCGAAGCGAACCCATATGGCATCTCGGAAATTTATCGCAGCACGCATCTAGGACTGTCGAGCGCAAAGCGAAGCTGCAGATGCGGTTGAGAGAATGACCAAGCGAAAGGTCTCAAGGCCCATGGGAGTATATGGATCATGGGAACGATGAAACCCGGCGTTTCAAGTGTCTGGGAGCCAACTGTAGGTGACTCTTAAATATCGTAATTATGTTATCTCATTGAATTTATTATAAAAAAACCTAACGTGTTTTTTATATCCTGTAAAAAAACAAACTAAAAGGTATTTTTTACATTTTTCAAAGACCAGCTACGCTGATAACGAACTGTGATCTATCGAAGGATGCAGGGAGGGAACATGGGGCAAATTTTGCTGCGGGAGGGCTTGGTTGTCGTCGCGAGGGGGCATGTAGCAACAGTTAATAAATGCCTTCCTAACTTGACGATTGAGGTTGTCCTAAAAAAAAGCAGTGAAAAGTTAGTTGTCGATATTGACGAAATTGAGCATTTACCCTTAAGGGATGAGGATAATATTAATCTGCTTCAAGTTGAGTCGCTGTCAAGCGAGTCGGTAGTGCCCCTGGAGGAGTTGCAGGCCGCTCAGTCACAGTTCGACTTAATAAAGAGATACTTGGCAAAAGAACTCAACTTGACTCAGGCGCTAGAGCAAGCCGGCGTCTCAAATGGTACCTTTTATAGAAACATTAAGTTTTATGATGAAGAAATTGGTCCAGCGTCTCTGCTAAGGATGAAGAGAGGGAACAAGAAAGGCTCTAGAAGACTCATTAAAGATGTCGATGACGTAATAAAACAGGCAATCAAAGAAGCGTACATAGGAAAGTCGGCAACCATAGCTGCGGTTTTTCGCAAGGCGGAAGAATTATCCATTAGGCTTGGTTTAAAGCCACCTTCTCGATCGGCAATATCTGCACGGCTCAAAGATATACCAGAGAAAGAGCGTCATCTGAGAAAGCATGGGCATGAGGCGACGAGTCAAAAATATGCAGCAAGACCAGGTAGAAAGGAAATTCATCTGCCGCTTGAATGGGTGCAGATGGATCATACCAGAGTAGATCTGATATTGGTCGATCAAATTACACGCCGACCAATAGGTAGGCCCTGGTTAACTGTCCTCATTGACCTCAAGACCAGGGTTATTCTTGGTTATTATCTAAGTCTATACCCGCCATCTAGCCTCTCTGTTGCCTGTGCTGTAGCGCATGCCGCACTTCCTAAAAATCAATTCCTTAAAAGACTGGGAGTGAGCGCAGGTCTACATCCATATTATGGGGTTCCAAAACTCTTGCACATGGATAACGCAAGTGAGTTCAAGACCGTTAAATTTCAGCGTGCATGTGTGCTACACAAGATTGGCTTGAAATGGCGGCCAATTGGGGCGAAGCATTATGGAGGTCATGTTGAGCGTTTGATCGGCACACTGATGACCGATTATGTGCACTTCTTGCCCGGTACTACTCACTCCAATCCTGTTAGCCGCAGAGGTTATGATAGTGAGAAAAATTCTGCACTGACCTTCAAGGAATTTTGCCAATGGTTTGCAGGGCAGGTCGCTATTTATCATGGGCGTAAGCATAAAGGGCTGGGCCGCTCTCCTGCGGCGGAGTGGAAGTCGCATTTTGTTGATTCCGAAAACAACGTTACTCATCCTCCGATAATTTCCGATCCATGGACGTTTCGTCTTGACTTCATGCCGGAGATGAGTCGAAAAATCCACCCCCAGGGCGTGACTCTAAATGGTAAATGGTACTGGAGCCCTGGATTAACTCCCCATATAGGTAAAGAGAGAGTGGTCATTAAGTACGATCCGCACTCAATGGCGACAATATGGGCAAGGTTGGATGGAGGATATATTCCGCTGTACTTTTCGGATGTAACGACTAGTGACTTTGCATATGAGGAACACAGGGCGCTATTGAAGTTTAGGCGAAAAGAAGGCGTCACACCAGATGGAGCATTGGAAGATCATGCTTTGATAGATTTGATACAAAAAAATGAGCAGATAGTGAATGGGGCAGTAACGAAGACAAAGCGAGCGAGAAAAATAATTGCTGCCAAATTCGAGCATGAGACCAGCACGTGGATCGCTGACGAGACTATATCAGCGACTGCTCCAGATAGGTCAGATGAAGAAATCAAAAAACCTGACTACTCGAAAAAGGCGACGCCCTATTCTAGGAGGTCTTGATGAGTTCTTATGAGCACTTAACGGAGAGCGCTAGGGAACTGGCATGTTCATCTGACGACATGCGGTTGGCCGCTATACAGCGAGATAGTTTTTACATTGACCACCCTCAATCAAACAGCATTTTAAAGATGGTTGAAAATCTACTGGCCGTTCCTAGAAGAATGCAGGCGCCGTGTATGATTGTAACCGGTGCTCCTGGCGCCGGTAAAAGCTCAATCATTCAGCAGATAAGGAATTCTGAAGCACTCTCTAACCAAATTGTCTTTCTAGACATGGTTGCGAACCCATTTAATCTAAAGTTTGGTGAGTTGCTTGTTTCGGCACTAGGCCTCCCTCATGGGCTGATTAAGTTCGGACACCCTAGGAAAGCCACGCTTCCGGCGGAACTGGCCGAAGTGATAAAGTTGAGAAAAATAAAGGCTCTGATTATAGATGAGCTGCACGAGTCAATGCTGGTGGCGAGGCCAGAACAACTTAAAAATTTGTCCATTCTGAAGTCGCTATCCAATAATACTTATGGATTATCAATAATAGGTTTCGGCATTAATCTCGCCAAGAACGCTTTGAGTATGGATGAACAGTTCTCTAGGCGATTTTATAGCGTCCAGATTGATGACTGGAGAGAAAGCGAGTCTTTTAGATCGTTTCTGGCGGGGGTTGAGCAAAATCTACCATTAAGAAGGCCGTCAAACCTTGATGGTGCTGAGGTTATTGGGTTTCTTTTAGAGAATACCGGTGGGCGAATGGACTCTATTATGAACTCAATTAAATCTGCTGCATGCTACGCAGTAAAGTCGGGAGAGGAACGCATCACCATAGGCTCTTTGGTAAAAGCTATTTCGACGCCATGGAGTTACTAATGCGCCTCCTTGATTTATGCCCCGCCAGCGTGGACGAGTGCTTTTCATCCTGGATATATAGGTGCATGATAAAGTTTCCTTGGGTGAGGTTCTCATTGGAAGGAGTCAGCGTAAAGGCTGAGTCTGATAGGTGTGGTGAATTAGTTTATGAGGATCCGGATTTTGATATTAGCTCTAGTTATGTCCAAGATGTTACATCGAGGCTGAATCTCGCTCAGGATGACTATTTTCGATTCTTTGATAAGAAGCCTGGCAAGCTTTTGTCATGGCAAAGTCGTCGATTTTACTGTCGGGATTGTGTAATGGATGATATTAAAAATAATATTCTTCCATATTGGCGGCGGAGCTGGTGCAGTGCCGTTTGCGTATTCTGTCCGCTCCATGAGAAAAAGTTGTCGAGTATTAGGTTTAACTGTGATCCTATTGGTAGAGGCTGGCGAGCATTCTCTGAGTTTTCGCGATACCCCTACCACCAATATCAAGGTACTAGAAACTATAATTTGTGGGAGAGCGAGAGTTTGCAGAAAGCTCTTTATGACCTTGCAATCCAAGTATTTGAATGGTATGGCTCTAGCGAAGAAGCGAGGGTGGATAGTGCAGGTGCTGATGTTGCTTCAACTGCATACTTTGATCTTGTTTTTGAGTTGTTGACACAGGCTCCCAGCCTCCATAATTCAGGCGGACTGTCTTGGTCGTTTACGTTTGCTTTTAAGCTGAGACTAGGGCGTTATCGAAAAGATTATTCTTGGCTACTTGAGAATGGCGTTAATGAAGTTGATGTAAATCAAAGGGTTTGTGGGGTGATTTTAGCTGGTAAGGTGCTTGGGATTCTCTCTGATGAAGAGGTTGGGCGTCTTGATTGCATGGTGGATGATTTGTTTCCTTATTTCGGTCTCAGTAACCTAGAGCTAGGTTTTAGATGTGCAAATTATAGTTCTATTGGCGATTATGATTATCTTCTGTCTAGGATTGGTCGGCTTCCATACTCAAGCCAGGCGCGTTTTGATGGCTTTGTTGCGGGTTTGACCCCTGAAATGTAAGTAGCTCTGAAGGAAATAAATTTCTCGCCATTGGCGGACTACATATGAGGATGGCGGGCTAGCAATCCAACGCAATTCGCATCCACTTCGGTATTTTACTGGTCATCAATTTGATTAAGTCGTCAGGCCTAAGCGCTTTCTTAATCGCAGCAGTGCATTCTGGAGTAGCGCCTTCTTTACCGAGATAAAACAGTGCACTGATAGCCATCCCCGCCTCAGTCCCGGCATGCTGCATCACCATCGGGGCCGCATGTATCAGTCGGACTTCAGCTTTACCTATGAATACTGAACGGCTGGCTCCGTTGGTGTAATAGATTGGAATGAGCGGCATCTGGGTACTGAGCCCAAACCTCCTGACGGCATTGGCACCATGGATCTGCAGAGACAAGCGCTTCTGCCTGGTAATCAGGCTAAGCAATTTCCAGGGATTGGGACGAGCCCTGGCAACGTAACGTCCGGGTTTCGGGCGCATATAAATTCCGCGATACACCCGTTCGAGCTCGCCTCGGTTGACCAGTCGAGCTATTGCTTTGGATACGGCGTTTTTCGTTCCAAGCCCTGTGAAACGCCTGATGCTGAACGGCTGCCCTTTAGGTAGGCGCTTGACTCGTTGCGCAATCCGGGCAGATACCGACTGGGCTTGATCAGTGCTGAGCATCGTGGCGTTCACGCCTATAGCGAGAAGTCTAACGACGAACTGAAAAGCGGCTGATGGAACGCAATTACTCTTCGCCGATATTCATCATCTTGAGCGTCGTTTATCAGGCACTCTTCGAGGCGCCCCAGCGAGAAAACTTGATCGGCGGACGGGTAGTGTCTGAGCAGGCTTTTCGCATGGCTGCGAATGTCATCAGGTAGTTCGCTGTTACGAGAGAGGTCGCGGAGAAAAGCTTCGGTCTTGACGACACTCCGGGTTCTTTCATGCGGAAGGGTCAAAGCGGCTACCTCCTTATTCAGTTATTCCAATCTACGAGACCAGAACGGGCAAGCCGCGCGCTTACCCCTAATTTGTCCGCGATTCGACGTGGTGCGGCTGATGGATTTTCAACCCTACAATCAGTTTTTCCCCCAGTAGTTGTCTTTGCTGACCAGACCAAAATATTCGGAAGCAAATGGCTGATCATCATCGAACATACCATTGACCATGCGCTCCCGACGCAACCCACTCAGCACCCTGAAAAAGCAGGGCTCACAGAGATGCACCCGGTAGTGCTCCCCATCATGCTGGGAGCCATATCCCCATTGGGCTTCAAGCTTGCCATATTGGGGAGCATAGCCGGGAATACGCGTGCCAGAGCGGCACACGTCGCAGATCACATCCTCAACGACATCGACCAATGCCTGCGATTTAATCTCCATGCACACCTCACGATTACGTTCCACACGACGCCGGCCGGTTATGGATTCATGAACACCAACATCATTGGATCAGCCTCGACTGGCTGAGCATTAAAAACAAGCCAGTAGCTGCTGCCGATAATGCTGGGAAAAGCTGACCTGGTAAGCAGGCTCAATTGCAAAGCCACCCAGCGAAATGATGTTCGTAGGCTGCGATCCAATACCCGGTTCTGCACCACCTAACCCCGCACCGTCGAAACCTTCAACATGACCCAAAGTGCCCATCGGCTCAGGCCTGGAGCCTGGAGTAAAACCAGGCATCTGCACATCGTTCAAAACTGCCAGGTCATCAGGCAAGTCATCCGATATTCGCTCCGCAAAACCCTGAAGCGTTGGCTCCGCCAACATGAATAGCCATGCCTGGTCGTCGGACTCACCTGTGCGCCGCAGCACTCGCCCCAGCACTTGCCGGTAATGCAGTTCGGTGCGGATACGGCTGAGATAGCAGCACACTTGCAGGCGGGGAATGTCGGTGCCTTCGCTGATCATTCCGACGGCCACAATCCAGCGGCAGGCGCTGCTCCGGAATGCATTGATCACCTGCTGCGCATCTTGGGTTTTGTTGGTCACGATGCGGGATTCTTCACCCATTGCTTCTAGAGCCAGTGCAACTTGCTGGGCGTGTTCGATGTCTGTGGCCACCACCAAACCAGCGGCATCAGGTTTGATCTGGCGTAGCTCGTTCAGCTTGCTGCAGCCAAGATCGAGGATTGGATTGATCACCTCGTCATGACGCAGAAGTTCCTCATAGGTGACAGGTGACTCCCCTAAAAGCTTGGCGATGCTGGGAAACAGCCTCACGGAGCTATTCGCGCCAAGCTCTTCCGTAAGTTTCACCTTCTGATTGTCGAGCAACACAATGCGAGGTGATCGGCACACGTCGTCGGCAATGGCATCTTTCAAGCCATAACGGTAATCACAGATCAGATGCCCCTCGGGCGAAGAGTAGCGAGCCAATGCGATGGCCTTGTCGTCCGAACGCCAGGGCGTGCCAGACAGGGCCAACGTGAAGGCAGCCCGATCCTGTATCCGATGTAGTATCTGCTGCCCCCAGGCATTGCTGAGCAGCGGATCGTGGCCGGCGCAATGGTGGATTTCATCGAAGACCACGAACACCCGGTAGTCATCAAGCAGCTGCCAGAATCCCTCATCACGGTATTCCATGGCCTGATAGGTATAGGCAGCGCCCACGGCACCTATCTGGCCATCTAGGCGTCTGCCTAGGACTTCCGCAAAGGTCGAACGAAAACCCTCCACGACCTGGCAGGACGGCGCAAAGCACAGCACCAAATCGATTCTGTCCTGCTCAAGCAGTTGGCTGACCAGTTCTGCCGCCATGCGCGTCTTTCCGGCTCCCGGGGTTGCCTGGCAGAAGAAGTGCGGCGTGACGGTGAAGTGCTCCAGCGCCATGGTGATGCAGCTGTTCTGCCAGCTCCGTAGCGATCTACTCATCGTGGTGCGGCGAGCGTTTTGAGGGTCTTCTCGATGGCGCGCAGATGCCCCAAAAGACGAGAACTACGATCCCTGGCCTCCAGGTACTCGCCTTCAACCTTGTCCCGCAAATGTGGCATCTCGTCCAGAAGCAACTTGAATCGCTCTGCCTCACCCATTGAAGAAAGAAAATCCAGACGGATCTCCTTATGGAGTGCCTCCAGCTGCTGATCCATATTGGCTGAAGATTGAAGCGGCAGAGCTTTCACGTCGCGTACCGCTGTGTCCTGCTCAGCCGCCCTTGCAGACATAAGACTGTTTTCAAAACCGTTGTCGATCAGCTCAAGTTGAAGATGTGCTGGGGTAGGCAGCAGGTGGTAGACCTGCCCCCGTACGCGGCGCTGTTCGTCATGCACTAACCAACCTATGCGTAACATCCGGCGCATCTGTTCATACACATAGCGGCGTAAATCACCGATGCGATAGGTCATGCCATCCAGGTGCTTGGCATAGGCATCGCGCAGTTCACGAATTGTGAACCGTGTGCGGCCTTCCTCCTGAAGCAGCTCATACAGCCGCCTGTCGAAGATGAACGAGGCTGATTTCATTGCGGCACCTGAGAAGATAGCGCGAAAAATACGGATTATAGTCCGTGGCCTCTGCGTCCGTAAACGCATGATATTGCCGTCTCAGTGGAATTGAGACGGTCATGGATAAGTTGGCGAAAGCGTTGGGCGAACGCATCCGAGCGCAGAGAAAGGCCTGCCGAATTTCTCAGGATGCCCTGGCGCTGGCCTGCAGCATCGACCGCAGCTACATGGGGCGGATCGAGCGGGGTGAAGTAAGCATCACCGTAGAGAAGCTGTATCGAATTGCATGCCAGCTTGCCTGTGACCCTGCTTACCTGCTACCGAAGTTGTCCGAACTTAAACCAACCTGAACGATCCTGGATTAAAAGTCGCAACTGGCCTCCGCGCGACGGGGCGAGTGATCCACGTGCTCAAGCAATGGTTTGCCGGCTTAGTCGTTTCAGTCAGGTTTGCTTTTTTGCTGGCGGAGTCGCTTTATCTACTGCCGCGGTTGCGCGCTGGGCTCTGTGCGACTGCCGAGAGGTGCCTTGCCTGACCTTGGCCTGGCTCAAGCTGTCTAGTTCGCTCTGTAGATTCTGATTGCGTTGCTGCAGGACCAGCTTGACGGCTTCTGACGCGCTGAACTGGCTCTGCAGAGCTTCCAGAGCCTGAGCTTTCTGATCCAGCAGACGTTGCTTGGCCTGCTGGTCCCTGTGCAACTGCCTTGCTTCGGTGAGAAGGCGTGCGTTGTCGCGATTCAGTTGGGTCAGCTCGTCCTGCTTGATGATCAACGTCTGCTGCAGCTGGCGAATTTCCAGCTGCAACTGTTGCGCCTGCGACTCGTGTCGGCGCTGTTCCTGCTCACGCTGCTCCTTGCTGGCCTGCCGGTAGTGCTCCAGTGTGTTACGCGCATGTCGGTGTTTTTCCTCCAGCGAGTGGATCTGTGCATCGCGATCCTTGAGCCGATCCTCCAGGTCGCGATTGGCCTGCTGCAGGCGGGCATTCTCGACCTCGGCTTGCTGCCGTAGCTCGCGTAACTGTTGCAACTCATGGTCAGTGGCCTGAAATCGTTCGGCGTCGAGCGCTGTCTGGCCTTCCAGTTGTTGGATGCGGCTCTCGGCCTGCCGAATCCGCTGCTGGTAGTCGATCCGCTCGCGCTCCAACAACTCTCGCTCCCCGGCAACAACGGCTTGCGCTTCTTCTTGCAATTGGTCGGCCAGTTGGTTCACCAAGTTAGTCAGTTGCTCGCTCAGAGCAAGCGGTACTGCTCCACGACCACTGTCGGCGGCCTCCAGCTCTTTCAGGTAACGGTGAATGGTGGTCTTTGAACCGGTATTGCCCAGCTCAACCCGTACCGCATCGATGCTCGGGTACTCGCCGCGGGCGAGGAGGGTAGTGCGTGCCTTCTGCACCACCGCCTTGTTGATACCGCCGCGTGCCATGTTGCTCTCCTACGATTTCGTACTGTAATACATATGCTGTATTTACATACTATATTTGATAAGGTTTTTACACTAGATGGACGCTTACCTAAAATTGGATAATGACGAATTATCCAAGGTGAAGCGCCATTTTCGTCGTTTGGCAGTCGCTCACCGGTACACCAAGGGGATGCGCTCAGATGAGCCAGGAGATTGAGCGGTACCTGCAGGCCGGCACCCGCGCCAACACGCGGCGCAGCTACCAGCAGGCGCTTGAGCACTTCGAGGTGACTTGGGGCGGCTTCTTGCCGGCGACCAGCGATGCCATCGTGCGCTACCTGGTCGACCACGCCGCCACGCTGTCCAGCAACACGCTCAAGCTGCGCCTGGCAGCCCTGGCGCAGTGGCATGTCAGCCAGGGTTTTCCGGATCCAACCAAGACCCCACTGGTCCGTCAGGTCCTCAAAGGCATCCGTACGCTGCATCCGCGTCAGGAGAAGCAGGCCGAACCCTTGCAGCTGCGCCAGCTCGAGCAGTGCGTGTTGTGGTTGGAGCGGACTGGCGATCAGGCCCGTGCCGAGGACGACTGGCCGCGGATGCTGCGCTGTTGGCGTGACCGCGCGTTGATCCTGATCGGCTTCTGGCGGGCGTTCCGCAGTGATGAGTTGTGCCGCCTACGAGTCGAGCACATCCAGGTAAGGCCTGGGGAGGGCATGCAACTGTTCCTACCCTGGAGCAAAGGTGACCGGGACAACCAAGGCCAGACCTTTAGCGCGCCGGCGCTGGCCAGGCTGTGCCCGGTACAGGCCTACGTCGACTGGATCAGCCTGGCGGGCATTGCGCGCGGGCCGGTCTTCCGTGGAGTTGATCGCTGGGGGCACTTAGGTGAGCAGGGTTTGCACCCAAATAGCGTTGTCCCACTCATGCGCGCCGTCCTGCAGGCGGCAGGGCTGCCTGCGGAGCTGTACAGTAGCCACTCGCTGCGCCGCGGTTTTGCCACCTGGGCTACCCGCAGCGGCTGGGATCTCAAAGCACTGATGCAGTACGTTGGCTGGAGCGATGGTCAATCCGCATTGCGCTATGTCGAGAGCACAGGAGTGTTCCCTGGGCAGCTGAGTGCGCTACAACATATCTCAAACTGGCCCGAGGGACTGCCATAAGACCGCCTTCGGCGGCCCCGATCCGCACCTAGCCGCGCACTGGGAACACCAGCCAAGTTGGGCTAGCGGTTGGCAGTAGCCGACTTACCGCCAGACCGACAACAGTGGTGATGGGGGAATTCGATATGAAAGCCCGTGAGACCCGCCGCTGAAGTACACCAGATGCGGCCTTTGTGAGCCTCAATGATGGAGCGGGTGATGGCAAGACCGAGCCCGGCATTGCTCGGGCTTCCCTCCCGCCGAGCGGGGTCAACCCGGTAAAAGCGGTCGAAGAGCTTCTCTAGATGCTCTGAGCTGATTGTGTCCCCTGGGTTCTCAATGCTGAAGGTTGTGGAGCCCGCTGTCTCGCGGATCAAAACCGAAATTGTATGTCCCGCCGGCGTGTAGCGCAGTGCATTGGACAGCAAGTTGGAGAGTGCACGATCAAGCATCAGCCGATCTCCCAGCACTTGGCCTGTGCCTGTGAGCGATAGTTCAATGCCATGTTCTTCGGCCAGAAGGTGGTAGTAGTCAAACAGCTTGAAGACTACGTCGGCCAGTTCGATCCTGGCCTGCTCGGGGATGATCAGGCCATTATCAGCCTTGGCCAAGAAAAGCATGTCATCAATCATCCGAGACATGCGCTTCAAGTCCTCCAGGTTGGAGTAGAGATTCTCTTCATAGGCATTGATATCGCGTTTCTTGCTCAGCACGACCTCGGTGTGGGTCATCAGATTGCTAACGGGCGTGCGTAGCTCGTGGGCAATGTCGGCCGAAAAATTGGAGAGCCTAACGAAGGCATCCTCTAGCCGAGCCAACATCGCATTGAAGGATAGAACCAGTTGCTGAAGTTCCCGCGGCACTGGTTCGAGAGGGATTCGTTCCTGTAACGAGCGAGCGGACATCCCGGAGGCCACATGAGTGACTTGCCGCAGAGGCCTAAGGCCGCTGCGAGCAACCACCCAGCCGAGTGTGGCACTGAACAGGGCGCTGATGACCAATCCAATCCAAAACCATCGTTGCAGCGTGTCGAAAAAGTGTGTGTGATCGGTGACGTCAAGAATCAGCAACGCAGTGAGCGGCTCAGCCTGATCAGCTACCGAGATTTGCTCCGTCATGCCACGGTACATGTGTTGGCCGCTCTGCCACTCCCACATGCTCTGCTCATTTGCACGTCTGAAACGCTCAGGTACTTCGACTGCTCTGGGGTCGGAAAACAGTACAGAACCGTCACTGGCCAGGATAGTGGCGGCCAGATCCTGATGGGCTCCCAGCAAAGCTCGCAACTGCGGTAATTCTTCCGAAAGGCTCGCTTCACCGCGAGCATTGTTGAGGATATGTTTGGCGGATTCGAGTTTCTCCACCAGGGCCTGCCGATCCAGCATCTTGAAGTGGTGCTGGCTGAGCATATTGAAACTCAGCCCTGCTACCGTCAGGACTGCAATTACCGCGGACATGAACATCAGGCTCATGCGTGCGGTCAGCGAAAGGTGCTTCATATTCACTCCGGAGCATCCATCATGTATCCCATGCCGCGGGCGGTATGAATCAGCTTGAGATCGAAATCGTCATCGATTTTTGCGCGTAGCCGGCGTACCGCAACCTCAATAACGTTGGTGTCGCTGTCGAAATTCATGTCCCAAACCTGAGAGGCAATCAGCGACTTCGGGAGCACCTCTCCGCGCCGGCGCAGTAGCAGTTCCAGCAGTGAAAACTCCTTCGCGGTCAGGTCAATTCGTTTACCGCCGCGGATGGCGCGACGCTTCATCAGATCGACTTCCAAATCGGCAATTTTCATCGTTGTTTGCGTGGGTGAGCCATTGCCTCTACGCAGCAGCGTTCTGACCCTGGCCAGAAGTTCTGAGAAAGCAAATGGCTTGATCAGATAGTCGTCCGCGCCCAGCTCCAACCCTTTAACGCGGTCCTCCACACCATCGCGTGCCGTCAAGAACAATACGGGGACGTCTTTTCCTGCGGCGCGCACCATGCGCAGCACTTCCCACCCGTCCAGCCCAGGCATCATCACATCCAGGATCAGGAGGTCATAGGACTCACTCAGAGCGTGCTGTAGAGCATCTGTACCGGTCATAACCCGGTCGACATTGAAGCCCGCTTCACTGAGGCCTTGCTGCAGGTATGCACCGGTTTTGGGTTCATCTTCAGCTACCAGTAGTTTCATGCGAGCAGACTCCAAATATCGGGTGGCCTGAGTTTGCAGGCAAACCGCGGCCCCAACCAGAAGCTTACGAAAATGTAATTCTGGCTTCAGCTCGCTGACAGGGTGGCTTGTCTAAGGTGCAAGCATGAGCACTAGGTTGTGCTCTCGGCCCTCGACAGACCAAAAGCAGAGGTGCCGGCCATAGTTTGCACTGATGGAGACTGTCCCATGAAATCGCTGAAACCTTTGCTTCTGGTTGGCTCGCTACTGCTCTCTTCTATGGCTTGGGCCGAGGGGGGCAGCGACCGTGTATTCGAGCGCATCCAGCAGATGCGCGACAAAGCAGAAGTCGTGCTGAACCAGGCGGAGAAGGCCCCGGTCGGCGAGCGGCATGTGCACATGAAGGCGCATATGAACATGCTCGAAGACATCATGAGCCAGCTGCACAACGAGCATCCCGCGCCGAACATGTCTGCCGAAGAGCATCTGGCCTGGATGGAAAAGCATGACAAGTTGGTAGACGACGTGCTGGGTCAAATGATTCGAGAGCACAAGTTGATGATGGCCGATAAGGAATGCCATCAGTAAAGATTTCCCCCATCTTCCAGGCCTTTCGTGATTGCTCCTTTGGCCTAGCGGCGCCTCTATGGCGCCGTGCTTTTTCCCAGCTGACGCAGTTGTAGATTTGGGGGCAGCGGCCTGGCAGCAAGCGAGTAATAGCATGAGATTTCCAGCATCCCAGCGAGGTCTAACCATGAAACGCCTACCCCTCAAATCCCTTTCTTTGATCACCACCGTGGGTTTGTTATTCAGCGCAGCCAACGCGATGGCCAGCCCGGGCCACAACAAAGACAGCATCGGCCAGTCGGGAGATAGTCAGGCAGTAGATCGCACCATCGAGGTACGGATGGGGGACATCTTCTTTGAACCCAAGGCAATGGAAATCAAGGCGGGCGAGACGGTTCGCTTCGTACTGCTGAACGAGGGAGCCCTGCTGCACGAGTTCAACCTTGGCAAAGCGGCATCCCATGCTGCGCATCAGAAAGAGATGGCTGCGATGTTTCAGAACGGCACGCTGTCCCCGACTGCAGCGCATGACATGAGCAAAATGGACCACGCCATGGGCGGCATGAAGATGGTCGGCATGGAGCACGACGATCCCAACAGCGTTCTGGTCGAGCCAGGTGCACGCGAAGAGCTGATCTGGACCTTCTCCGACGCTACTGATCTGGAGTTCGCCTGCAATGTTCCTGGACATTATCAGTCGGGAATGGTCGGTAAGGTGACCGTACGCTGAACTCCATTGATACGCGTCAACTCTGCCTGGCCAGAGCAACCTATGCTGATTCTATGGTCATTGAACCGAGGCTATTGTCATGGATCACACGCACCACACTGGCACTACGGAACCACCTTTTTGGAAGAGCAAGATTGGCATCGCACTGATCATGCTGGCCGTAATCGGCATCTTCTATGTCGCGCGCGAGCATTACGGTCATCTTTCGCAGGCTTTGCCATACCTCATCCTGCTGCTATGCCCGCTGATGCATCTGTTTGGCCACAATCATGGCGGGCACTCCCACTCCAGCGGAGCCGCAGTTTCCAAGGACGAGGATAGGAAGTAACTCGAATGCAAAAGACCTCCTGCCATCATGACCAGGGCCATGCACATCACTCGCACGGCCATCCAGAGAGCCCACGCGATCCGGTGTGTGGCATGGAGGTCAAATCTGATAGTCCTTACCAGGAGAACTTTGAGGGAAGGGCCTATCGGTTCTGCAGTACAAAATGCCAGGAGAAGTTCCAGGCAGCCCCTCATCAGTACATGAGCCATCAATCGCATGCCGGGCACCACCAGCATGCCGCTCCGCCAGAGTACTCAACTCAGGCAGGACTGGGGGCTGAATACACCTGCCCGATGCATCCCGAGATTCGCCAACCGAGCCCTGGCAACTGCCCGATCTGTGGGATGACGCTCGAACCCGTCATTCCAGAGCTGGAGGACGAAGAAAATCCGGAGCTGAAAGACTTTTCGCGACGGTTCTGGTGGACTCTGCCATTGACCGTCATCGTGACCGTGCTGGCGATGGCTGGTCATTCCTTGCAGCTGTTCCATGGAACATCCCAGAACTGGGTTGAGCTGGTTCTGGCAACGCCCGTGACGCTTTGGGGTGGCTGGGTATTTTTCACTCGCGGAATAGACTCCATCCGGCAACGCAGCCCTAATATGTGGACCCTGATCGGATTAGGAACTGCAGCCGCCTACCTCTACAGCGTGGCAGCCACCCTGGTGCCGCAGTGGTTCCCGGCGGCCTTCGTTCAGGATGGACGCATCGGCGTCTACTTCGAGGCCGCCGCGGTGATCATCTCGCTCACGCTGTTGGGCCAGATGCTCGAACTCAAAGCCCGCTCGCAGACCTCTGCCGCCATTAAGTCACTGCTGGGATTGGCCCCCAAGACTGCCCGGCGCATCAGGCCTGACGGCCAGGAAGAAGATATTCCGCTGACCCACGTCCATCAGGGTGACCACTTGCGTGTCCGGCCGGGCGAAAAAGTCCCGGTGGATGGCACCGTGCTGGAGGGCGAGAGCGCTGTCGACGAGTCGATGCTCACCGGCGAGCCGGTGCCCGTCACCAAGCGGGCAGGGGATACCCTCATCGGTGCCACCCTGAACACCCACGGCAGCCTGGTGATGGAAGCGCAGAAGGTGGGCGCCGAAACCATGTTGTCGCAGATCGTCCAGATGGTGGCTAAGGCCCAGCGTTCCAAGGCGCCCATGCAGCGTATGGCCGATGCCGTGGCAGGGTATTTCGTGGTGGGGGTGATCCTGATCGCGATCCTGACATTTTTTGGCTGGGGGGTGTTCGGGCCGGAATCAGGTTGGGTATTTGGCCTGATCAACGCTGTGGCCGTACTGATCATTGCCTGCCCATGCGCCCTGGGCTTGGCAACGCCGATGTCGGTCATGGTCGCGACCGGCAAGGCCGCCAGCAGCGGTGTGTTGTTCCGCGATGCCAGCGCTATCGAGAACCTCTGCAAAATCGACACCTTGATCGTCGACAAGACCGGGACACTGACGCAGGGGCGGCCGGCCTTTCATAGTGCAGAGGGAACCGGGCCGTTCGACTCGGTCGAGGTTCTGCGCTTGGCCGCAAGCCTGGACCAGGGCAGCGAGCATCCGCTGGCGCATGCCATTGTCGATCATGCGCGTGAACAGGGTCTTGCCCTGGTGAAACCGGAGACCTTCGAATCTGGCTCAGGTATTGGTGTACGCGGACAGGTCGATGGCCATCAACTGCAGCTTGGGAACACAGCGTTGATGGAGGAGGCGGGCGTCGATATTACTCCGCTGCGTAACCGTGCAGAGCAACTGCGCCTGGAGGGCATCAGCATCATCTATCTGGCCGTCGATGGTCGCCTGGCGGGTCTCCTGGCCGTTTCCGATCCAATCAAACCGACCTCCCAACAGGCTGTTGCTCAACTCCAGAACGCTGACGTGAAGGTCATCATGGCCACTGGCGATGGCCTCACCACAGCAAGAGCCGTGGCGAAGCAGTTAGGCATCGAGGAGGTGCATGGCGAGGTGAAACCGCAGGACAAGGAGAAATTAGTCGCCGAACTGCAGAGCTATGGCCGGCGTGTTGCCATGGCGGGCGACGGCATCAACGATGCGCCGGCCTTGGCCAGGGCCGACGTAGGCATCGCTATGGGCACGGGCACCGACGTGGCGATGAACAGCGCCCAGGTGACCCTGGTCAAGGGAGACCTGATGGGCATCCTGCGGGCGCGCACCTTGTCGGTGGCCACGGTGAAGAACATGAGGCAGAACCTTGCCTTTGCATTCCTCTACAACGCGATGGGAATCCCGCTAGCGGCCGGGCTGCTGTATCCGCTGACAGGACATCTTCTGTCGCCCTTGATCGCTGCGCTGGCGATGAGTGTCAGCTCCGCGTCCGTGGTGTTTAACGCCTTACGGCTGCGGCAGTCACGGATCGATTAGACCTTGCGGTAGCTAACATCGTTTGCCTCGGTCGACGAAGGGCAAGCTGACGCCATTTCATCGTAGGGGCATTCCCCATCGCCCACGACATAGCAATCTAAGAGCCTCGCCATCAGGCGAGGCTCCTCTTGGGGCTAGCTCAGAGTATCGGCAGGCTGTAGCTGACGATCAGGCGGTTCTCGTCCTGGTCGGCGGCGCTGGTGTTGCCACGCAGGCTGGCGTTACGCCAGGAGAAACCGAGGCCTTTGAGGGCACCGTCCTGAAGCACGTAGTCGAGGCGGAAGTCGCGTTCCCATTCCTTCTTCTCGCCGTCGGCCGAATCGATGTTGTCGCCGGATAGATAGGTGACAGTGGCCTTCAGACCTGGTACGCCGGCCTTGGTGAAGTCGTAGCCGTACTCGGCCAGCCAGGTGCGCTCGCCGGCACTGGCGAACTTGC
>JBLUOL010000043.1:0-32474 GCA_048065775.1 Pseudomonas sp. GW6 | reverse complement strand
GCGCGGGCGACCCGAGGTCGGGTGGGCGCCGACCGAGACCAGGGCGACGATATTCAGATCAGTCATGGTGTCCCCGTAGCCCGGATGCAATCCGGGAAAGCTGGTGGTGAACCCGGATTTCATCCGGGCTACGCCGCATCACGTTTTCCTTCCTGGCGCCAGGCGGCGACGCGCTCCATCAGCGCCGCAAGGATCGCTGCCGAGTCGCCGATCACCGAAAGATCGGCACGTTTGATCATGTCGCAGCCGGGGTCCATGTTCACCGCCACCACCTTGTCACAGGCACCGATGCCCTGCAGGTGCTGGATGGCGCCGGAAATACCGACGGCCAGGTAGACGCGGGCGGTGACCCAGGTACCGGTGGCGCCAACCTGACGGTTGCGCGGCATGAAACCGTCGTCCACCGCCACGCGCGAGGCGCCTTCGGTGGCGCCGAGGGCGATGGCAGCCTGGTGGAACAGCTCCCAATCCTTCACGCCGTTGCCGCCGGAGAGAATGAACTCGGCTTCGGCCATGGGAATCTGCGCGGGGTCCACGGCCACCGGGCCGAGATCTTCGATACGTGACAGGCTGTGGGCGACCTTCTCGCCCAGCTCCAGCAGGCGAGCTTCATGGCGGGTTTCGCTGACCGGCTCGGCGCATTCGGCGGCGGCCAGGATCAGGCGGGGCAGGGCGCGCTGGATATCCTGCTGGCCACTGCCGGCGCGGCCGATGGCCTGCTCGCCAGCGACCTGCCAGACGCGCGTAGCCGGGCGCTCACCAAGCTTGGCGGCCAGGCGCCGACCCAGCTCGCCGCCACCGGTGCGGCTGTCGGGCAGCAGCCAGTAGCGCGGTGCCAGTTGGCTTTCCACGGCGCTCAGAGCCAGTACGCGGGCTTCCGGGGCGTAGCCGTCGAAGGCATCGCCTGCGATGCGCAGCAGGCGGTCGACGCCAGCCGTGTCGAAGGCGTTTTCCTTGTCCTCGCCGAACACCACGGCGACCACGGCGCCACTCTCGCCGGCCAGCTTGCGGGCCAGGCCGAGCAGGTCCTTGTCATGGCTGGACAGGCGGCCGCCGACCATGTCCGGCACCACGCAGACGTGGAAGGCCGGTTGCTCGACCACATGCAGCGGCAGCTGCACCTCGACGCTGGCGCTGCTGCGTTTGCCGGCGGTGCCCTGCTGGGCGCCGCTGCGGTCGATACGCTTGAGCCCGGCCGGGCCGATGAAGCCGGCGGCGATGGCGTGCGGGTTCTTGCGGATGATGCCATCGGGGCCCATCCAGCTGGTCTGATCCTGGCTCTGCATGGCCGCATGCAGCGGGTGCAGGCGGTTGCGGGTGATCCACTCGGCGCGCGGGTCGCGGCGGATGATGTCGCTCATGCTGCGATCTCCTGGTCAGGCGCTTGCGTAGGGCGGGTGCAACCCGCCGGACAGGTGCTGGCGGGTTGCACCCGCCCTACGTCCGTCGCTGTATGCAGTTGCTTCATCACTGCACCTCCGCCAGTTCACGCTTGGCGAGTGGCTTTTTTGCCGCCACCTCGGTGGCTTCGATCAGCACTTCGGCGACCAGCTCGGCGATGTCCTTGATCTCTGGGCGCGGTGCGACCACGCCTTCGAGCATCGCGGTGCACTGCGGGCAGCCGACGGCGACCAGTTCGGCACCGGTCTCCTTGATGTCGACCATGCGCATGTCGGGGATACGCTGCTTGCCGGGAATGTCGGTGATCGGCGCGCCGCCACCGCCGCCGCAGCAGCGCGAACGGAAGCCCGAGCGTTCCATCTCCTTGACCTCGATACCGATGGCCTTGAGCACGGCGCGTGGCGCCTCGTACTCGCCGTTGTAACGGCCGAGGTAGCAGGGATCGTGGTAGGTCACGCTGCTCGCCTTGCTCTGGCCGAGGTTCAGCGCCCCCTTGCGCACCAGCTCGTCGATAAAGGTGCTGTGGTGCAGCACTTCGTAGTGGCCGCCGAGCGCGCCGTATTCGTTCTTCAGCACATGAAAGCTGTGCGGGTCGCAGCTGACGATGCGCTTGAAGCGGTACTTGGCCAGGGTAGCGATATTGCGCTTGGCCAGGCTCTGGAAGGTCGCCTCATCGCCCAGGCGACGAGCCACGTCGCCGCTGTCGCGCTCTTCCAGGCCGAGCACGGCAAAATCGACGTCGGCAGCCTTGAGGATCTTTACGAAGGCCCTTAGCGTTCTCTGATTGCGCATATCGAAGGCGCCGTCACCGACCCAGAACAACACATCGGTTTCGCCCTTGTCGGCGAGCAGCGGCAGGTTGAGGTCGGCGGCCCAGTTCAGGCGGCCGCCGGGGTTGAAGCCGCCGGGGTTGTCGGTGGCGATCAGGTTGTCCAGCACCTCGGCGCCCTTGTTGGGGGTTGCCCCCTTCTCAAGCGTGAGATGACGGCGCATATCGACGATGGCATCGACGTGCTCGATCATCATCGGGCATTCCTCGACGCAGGCGCGGCAGGTGGTGCACGACCAGAGGGTCTCGGCCTCCACCAGCGCCTTGCCATTGAGGTCGACGATCGGCTGGTGCGGGCCGCCGCTGTGCTCGCCGAGCGGGATGCCCGGGTAGGGGCTGCCGGCGAACTTGGCGTCGTTACCACCGGCCAGGCCGATGACCATGTCCTGGATCAGTTTCTTCGGGTTCAGCGGCTGGCCGGCGGCGAAGGCCGGGCAGGCCGCCTCGCACTTGCCGCACTGCACGCAGGCGTCGAAGCCGAGCAGCTGGTTCCAGGTGAAGTCGGTGGGTTTTTCCACGCCCAGCGGGGCTCTGTGGTCGTCCAGATCGAGGGCTTTCAAACCGGTAGAGCGGCCACCGCCGAAGCGCTCGGCACGACGGTGCCAGGCCAGGTGCAGGGCACCGGCGAAGGCGTGTTTCATCGGCCCGCCCCAAGTCATACCCAGGAACAACTCGGACACGCCCCAGGCCACGCCCACTGCGAGGATGGCGGCGAGAATCCATCCACCAAAACCAGCGGGAAGAATCCCAGCAACCGGCAGCGTGGCGATAAAGAAGCTGACGGCGAACATCAGCAGGCTTTTCGGCAGGCGCATCCACGGGCCTTTCGACAGCCGCGAGGGAGGATCGAGACGACGCTTGGCGACGAACAGGGCGCCGACGAACATCAGCACCGTAGCTGCCAGCAGGGCAAAACCGAGGATGCGGCTGTGCAAGCCGAAGCCGTGCACGAGGATGGCCAGCACGGCCGCGAGCACGAAGCCACCGGCGGTGGCGACGTGGGTCTTGGACATGTATTTGTCGCGCTCGACCACGTGGTGCAGATCAACCAGATAGCGACGCGGCATCTTCAGCAGACCGCCGATCCAGTCGACCTTCGCCGGTCGGCCGCGGCGCCACATGAAGAAGCGCTTGGCCGCGCCAATGACCGCAAGGGCCAGGGCGGCGAAGAGCAGGATGGGGAGAATGGTGTTTAGCATCGAGGACATCCTCAGGCCCGAGGGTGGGGCTGGTGGGAGGGGCTTTAGCCGCGATGTTTTTTACCTTGTCGCGGCTAAAGCCCCTCCCACGCCGGGTCAGCGTTAGATCAGAAGTCCTTGCACAGGCGCAAGGCGTCGTAGATCGCCGCGTGGGTGTTGCGCTGGGCCACGCAGTCGCCGATGCGGAACAGCAGGTAGCCGTCGCCCGACTCGCTCAGGCACGGCTGCGGCTTGATCGCGAACAGCGCTTCGACGTCGATCTGGCCCTTATTGCGCGAGCCCTGCTTGAGCGCGTAGTACAGCGATTCGTCCGGACGCACGCCGTTCTCCACCACCACCTGGTCGACCACCCGCTCCTCTTTCGCGCCGGTGTATTCGTTCTCCAGCACTGCCACCAGCTTGTCACCCTCGCGGTAGACCTTCTCCAGCATCAGGTCGCCGGTCATGATCACTTCCTTGGGGTACAGGCTGCGGTAGTAGGTGGGGAAGCTGGTGCCGCCGATGGCCACGCCCGGCTTGATGTCGTCGGTGACGATCTCCACCTTGGCGCCTTTCTCGGCCATGAAATCGGCCACCGACATGCCGGTGAACTCGCAGATGGTGTCGTACACCAGCACGTTGTTGCCGACCGCGACCTTGCCGTCGAGCACGTCCCAGCTGCTCACCACCAGGCCTTCGGCCGAACCCCAGTGTTCGTTCTGCTCGAGGAACGGGTGGCCGCCGTTGGCCAGCACCACGATATCCGGGCGCAGGTCGAGGATGGTCGCGGCGTCCGCCGCGGTGCCCAGGCGCAGGTCGATATTCAGGCGCGCCAGTTCCAGCTGGAACCAGCGGGTGATGCCGGCCATCTGGTCGCGTTGCGGCGCCTTGGCGGCGAGGTTGATCTGCCCGCCGAGGCTGGCCTGCTTCTCGAACAGGGTCACGTCATGGCCGCGTTCGGCGGCGACGCGCGCCGCTTCCATGCCGGCCGGGCCGCCGCCGACTATGACCACCTTGCGCTTCGGTCCGGTGGATTTTTCGATGATATGCGGCACGCCCATATATTCGCGGCTGGTGGCGGCGTTCTGGATGCACAGCACGTCCAGGCCCTGGTACTGACGGTCGATGCAGTAGTTGGCGCCGACGCACTGCTTGATTTGGTCGACCTGGCCCATCTTGATCTTGGCGATCAGGTGCGGGTCGGCGATGTGCGCGCGGGTCATGCCGACCATGTCGACATAGCCGCCTTCGAGAATGCGCGTGGCCTGGTTCGGGTCCTTGATGTTCTGCGCGTGCAGCACCGGCACCTTGACCACTTCCTTGATCCCGGCCGCCAGGTGCAGGAAGGGCTCCGGCGGATAGCTCATGTTCGGAATGACGTTGGCCAGGGTGTTGTGGGTGTCGCACCCTGATCCAACTACCCCAATAAAATCGAGCATACCGGTGGCGTCGTAGTAGGCGGCGATCTGCTTCATGTCCTCGTGGGACAGGCCGTCCGGGTGGAACTCGTCACCGCAGATGCGCATACCCACGCAGAAATCGTCGCCCACTTCGGCGCGCACGGCCTTGAGTACTTCCAGGCCAAACTTCATCCGGCCCTCGAAGGTACCGCCCCATTCGTCGGTGCGCTTGTTCACCCGCGGCGACCAGAACTGGTCGATCATGTGCTGGTGCACGGCGGACAGTTCGACGCCGTCCAGGCCGCCTTCCTTGGCGCGACGGGCGGCCTGGGCGTAGTTGCCGATCACCCGCCAGATTTCCTCGACCTCGATGGTCTTGCAGGTGGCGCGGTGCACGGGCTCGCGGATGCCGGACGGCGACATCAGGGTCGGCCAGTGGAAACCGTCCCAGCGCGAGCGGCGGCCCATGTGGGTAATCTGGATCATGATCTTGGCGCCGTGCTTGTGCATGGCGTCGGCCAAGTTCTGGAAGTGCGGAATGATGCGGTCGGTGGACAGGTTGACCGAACTCCACCACTGCTGCGGGCTGTCGATGGCGACAACGGACGAGCCGCCGCAGATCGCCAGGCCGATGCCGCCCTTGGCCTTCTCTTCGTAGTACTTGACGTAGCGCTCGGTGGTCATGCCGCCGTCGGTGGCGTAGACCTCGGCGTGCGCGGTGGACAGCACACGGTTGCGGATGGTCAGCTTGCCGATCTGGATCGGCTGGAACATTGCTTCGAAGGCCATTACGGCATCCTCACGGTAAGCGCTCTAGCGTTGTGGGAGGCGCTGGCCGCTCCCACGGATTTCTTATGGGTGACTCAGAGTGGCCGGGTGACGAACAGGCCGTCGTCATGGCCCTCTTCGGCGCCGCTGTACTCCTGCACGGTGACGGTGCGGATCGGGCTGCCCTTGGCGGCCAGAATCTGGTCGATGGCGCCGGAGAACCAGCCGGTGAACATGTAGTCGACCTTGCGACCCACCTTGCCGTACACGTAGACGAAGGCCGAATGCTTGAGCTTGACCTCGGCATGGCCGCTTTCCAGGTCGAGCTTCTGCGTTTCGAACAGACCCCAGCCGCGTTGCGACAGGCGCTTCATGTAGTGCTCGAACACCGCAGCGCCTGAAATGCCATGGCACTCGGCTTCCTTCTCGCACCAGTGCCAGGCGGACTTGTAGCCGGCCTTGTAGAGGATCTCGGCGTACTTGTCGGGGCCGAGCACTTCCTCGATGCCCATGTGGTTGTTGACGAAGAAGTGACGCGGCACGTAGAGCATCGGTAGCGCGTCGGTGGTCCAGACGCCGGTTTCGTCGTCGACGGCGATGGGCATTTCGGGGGCGTGGGTGGCCATATACGGAAACTCCAGAGTTTGAACCGTAGGAGCGGCTTCAGCCGCGAAGCTTCAGGGCACGCCGTCCCTGCGGGACGGATCGCGGCTGAAGCCGCTCCTACCAGGATTGGGTTGGGAGGGGCTTACTCGCCCCAGACGTCCTTCAATACGCGCACCCAGTTCTCGCCCATGACCTTGCGCACCACGCGCTCGGGCATGCCGCGTTTGAGCAGCGTCTCGGTGAGGTTGGGGAACTCGCCCACGGTGCGGATGCCCAGTGGGTTGACGATCTTGCCGAAGCTGGTCAGGCGGCGGGCGTAACCCTTGTCGTGAGTCAGCCACTCGAAGAATTCCTGGCCGTGGCCCTGGGTGAAATCGGTACCGATGCCGATGGCGTCTTCGCCGACGATGTTCATCACGTACTCGATGGCCTCGGCGTAGTCGTCGATGGTCGAGTCGATGCCCTTGGCCAGGAACGGCGCGAACATGGTCACGCCAACGAAGCCGCCGTGGTCGGCGATGAACTTCAGTTCTTCATCGGACTTGTTGCGCGGGTGTTCCTTCAGGCCCGAGGGCAGGCAGTGGGAGTAGCAGACCGACTTCTTCGACTCGAGGATGACTTCCTCGCTGGTCTTGGAGCCGACGTGGGACAGGTCGCACATGATGCCGACGCGGTTCATCTCGGCGACGATCTCGCGGCCAAAGCCGGACAGGCCGCCGTCGCGCTCGTAGCAGCCGGTGCCGACCAGGTTCTGGGTGTTGTAGCACATCTGCACGATGCCCACGCCGAGCTGCTTGAACACCTCGACGTAGCCGATCTGGTCCTCAAACGCATGGGCGTTCTGGAAGCCGTAGAGGATGCCGGTCTTGCCCTGCTCCTTGGCCTTGCGGATGTCGGCGGTAGTGCGTACCGGGATGACCAGGTCGCTGTTATCGCGGATCAGGTTATTGCTGGCGACGATGTTGTTCACCGTGGCCTGGAAACCTTCCCACACCGACACGGTGCAGTTGGCCGCGGTCAGGCCGCCCTTGCGCATGTCTTCGAACAGTTCGCGGTTCCACTTGGCGATGATCAGACCGTCGATGACGATGCTGTCGGCGTGCAATTCGGCTGGGCTCATCAGGCTTGTCCCCTAAACGGATGCACCGAGTCGGTCGTCGGCGCTTTGGGGAGAGCTTATCCCTGGGGGGCAGGGCGACCCGGTGCAAAAACGACTGGGGGTTTGCCGAAAGCGTCAAGCCGAGGTCGCGAACGGATATGCCAGCGTTTCGCCCGTTACCGCGTAGCCCGGATTGCATCGGGGCTACGGTTGGCCTAGCTGCCTGGTCGTTCGTGACGATCCTGACTGGGGCTGGCGGCGAAGCGCTTGCGATAACAGCGGGAGAAGTACGAGGCCGAATCGAAGCCGCAGGCCAGGCCCACCTCCAGCACGTTCAGATCGCTCTGGCGCAGCAATTGGCGCGCCTTGTCCAGCCGCAGGTCAAGGTAGAAGGCCGAAGGCGTGGTATCCAGATGATGACGAAACAGCCGCTCCAGCTGGCGCACGGTGATGCCGGCCAACTCGGCCAGCGCCTCGGTGGACAGCGGTTGCTCGCACTGGCGCTCCATTTCGCCGACCACCCGCACCAACTTCTTGTTGTGCAGGTCGTAGCGACTGGCCACCTGCATGCGCTGGTGATCCAGACGGGTGCGGATGCGGCTGACCACGAACTGTTCGGACACCTGCACCGCCAGCGGCTCGCCGTGTTCCTGGCCGATCAGGCCGAGCATCAGGTCGAGGCTGCTGGTGCCCCCTGCGCTGGTGATGCGTTTACCGTCGATCTCGAACAGCTCCTGGGTGACCAGCAACGCCGGGTAGCGCTCGCGAAAGGCGTCGATGGCTTCCCAGTGCAGGGTCAGACGCTGGTGCTGGAACAGCCCGGCCTCGGCCAGCACGAAGCTGCCGGTGTCGATGCCGCCGAGCACTGCCAGTTCCGGTTCGCGCCGTTGCAACCAGTGCGCCAGGTGATGGTCGTAGTGGGCCAGCGGTTCGAAGCCGGCGACCACGAACAGCGCCTGGGTGTCAGCGGGCAGTTCCAGGCTGCCATCGACGTTGAGCGACATACCGTTGCTTGCCTGCACGGCATTGCCGTCCTGGCTGAGCAGGCGCCAGCGATACAGCTCGCCGCGAAAGCGATTGGCCACGCGCAGCGGTTCGATGGCCGACATCAGACCCATCATGGAAAAGCCGGGTAGCAGCAGGAAGCAGAAGGTCTGAGGCATACAGGTCAAGACGCCGGTGCAGGGTGGCAGGTAGCCCGGATGCAATCCGGGGCGGATTCCCGGATTGCATCCGGGCTACGGGCATATCGGAAAGATTAATGGGCCAGCATGGCTTTCATGCAAGCAGAAAGTCGGTATAGGTCAATAGATAGTCGCTCAAGTGCGAATGAGGCGTGAAATCGAAGCGTAAGGTGTTTTCATCGGGAGACGAAAGTCCCCGAACACGGTGGGGGTTCTGTCCGTTGGCAGGCCTCTAGAAGAACGAAATAGAACCGCTGTGACACGATGAGGAGCACCCAGATGAAAGGTCTTACCGCGCTGGCCGCGTGCTGCACCCTGAGCCTGTTCAGTACCTCCCTGCTGGCCGACGACGCCAGTTGCAAGAACGTTCGCATCGGCGCCGTCGGCTGGACCGACGTGGTCGCCACCACCGCCGTCGCCAGTGAACTGTTGCAGGGCCTCGGTTACGAAACCAAGCAGACCCAGGCGTCGCAACAGATCATCTTCGCCGGTATTCAGAAAGGGCAGATCGATGCCTTCCTCGGTTACTGGAAGCCGATCATGGACGACAACATCAAACCCTTCCTCGACGCTGGCGCGGTCAAGGTCGCGGCCGAGCCGTCGCTGGATGACGCCGTGGCCGTGCTCGCCGTACCCAGCTACACCGCTGACAAGGGCCTCAAGACCCTGGCCGACATCGCCAAATTCAAGGACGAGCTAGACGGCAAGATCTATGGCATCGAAGCCGGTTCGGGCGCCAATACGGCGATCCAGAAAATGATCGACTCCAATCAGTTCGGTCTGGGTGGCTTCAAACTGGTGGAGTCGAGTGAAGCAGGCATGCTCGCCGCCGTTGGCCGCGCCGTACGCAACGAGAAACCGGTGGTGTTCTTTGGCTGGAAACCGCACCCGATGAACCTGTCGATGCAGGTCACCTACCTCACCGGCACTGACGACGTGTTCGGCCCCAACGATGGAGCCGCCACGGTGTCCACCGTCACCGCGCCGGACTACGCCGAGCGTTGCCCCAACGCCAACCGCCTGCTCACCAGTCTGCGCTTTACCAGCGCGCAGGAGGCCGAGCTGATGCAGCCGATCATGGATCGTAAGGCGCCAGCACAGGTGGCGCGCGACTGGATCAAGGCCAACCCGCAGGTGGTCGAGACCTGGCTCGATGGCGTCACCACGCTGGACGGCAAGCCCGCCAACGCCGCGCTGGTCGCCGGCAACTGATACCACGGCGCCGGTTTATTCGGCGCCAATTTCCCTCTTTGCACAACGCCTGCGGCTCAGCCGTCGGCACTCGTTCGCCTCTGGAAAGGACAGTCGAAAATGAATTACGAGGTTATCGTCACCTGCGCGGTGACCGGCGCTGGCGACACCGTCGGCAAGCACCCGGCGATCCCGGTCACGCCCAAGGAGATCGCCGCCGCCGCCATCGAGGCGGCCAAGGCCGGCGCTACCGTCGCCCACTGTCATGTGCGCGACCCGCAGACCGGCAAGCCCAGCCGTGACGTGGCGCTGTACCGCGAGTTGGTTGAGCGCATTCGCGAAAGCGATACCGACGTGATCATCAACCTCACCGCCGGCATGGGCGGTGATCTGGAGATTGGCCGGGGCGAGCAGCCATTGGAGTTCGGCGCCGGCACCGATCTGGTAGGGCCAATCACCCGCCTGGCGCATGTCGAAGAACTGCTGCCGGAAATCTGCACCCTGGACTGCGGCACCCTGAATTTCGGCGACGGCGATTTCATCTACGTCTCCACCCCGGCGCAGCTGCGCGCCGGCGCCAAGCGCATCACCGAGCTGGGCGTGAAGGCCGAACTGGAAATCTTCGACACCGGCCACCTGTGGTTCGCCAAGCAGATGATCAAGGAAGGGCTGCTGGACGACCCGCTGATCCAGCTGTGCCTGGGCATCCCCTGGGGCGCGCCGGCCGACACCACGACCATGAAGGCCATGGCCGACAACCTGCCGCCTGGCATCACCTGGGCCGGCTTTGGCATCGGCCGCATGCAGATGCCCATGGTCGCCCAGGCCATGCTGCTCGGCGGCCACGTGCGGGTCGGTCTGGAGGACAACATCTGGCTGGATCGCGGCGTGCACGCCAGCAACGGCCAGTTGGTCGAGCGCGCCATCGAGATCATCGAACGCCTCGGCGGCCGCGCCCTGACCCCGGCCGAGGGGCGGGAAAAGATGAAGCTCAAACGCCGCGGCTAGAGCGCAGCGCCGCCCGGCCCCCCCGATTCGCGCCGCGCTTGTGGGAGGGGCTTTAGCCGCGACAGCCCGGATGCAATCCGGGGAAATTTCACCTGCCATCCCCGGATTGCATCCGGGCTACACCCGCAAGGAACCCACCATGTCCTTCGTTACCGATATCAAGACCTTCGCCGCTCTTGGCACCGGCGTCATCGGCGCCGGCTGGATCGCCCGTGCCCTGGCTCATGGCCTCGACGTGATCGCCTGGGACCCGGCGCCTGGCGCCGAGGCTGCATTGCGCACGCGTCTGGCCAATGCCTGGCCGGCGCTGGAAAAACAGGGCCTGGCCCCCGGCGCCTCGCTGGATCGCCTGCGCTTCGTCAGCACCATCGAAGACTGCGTACGCGATGCCGATTTCATCCAGGAGAGCGCGCCCGAGCGCCTCGAGCTCAAGTGCGAGCTGCACGCGAAGATCAGCGCCGCCGCCCGTCCCGATGTGTTGATCGGCTCCAGCACCTCGGGCCTGCTGCCCAGCGAGTTCTACGCCGATGCCGCACACCCCGAGCGCTGCGTGGTCGGCCATCCGTTCAACCCGGTGTATCTGCTGCCGCTGGTGGAGGTGGTGGGCGGTGCGAAGACCGCCCCGGAGGCGGTGCAGGCCGCCATCGAGGTCTACCAATCGCTGGGCATGCGCCCGCTGCATGTGCGCAAGGAGGTGCCGGGCTTTATCGCCGACCGCTTGCTCGAGGCGCTGTGGCGCGAGGCGCTGCACCTGGTCAACGACGGCGTGGCGACCACCGGCGAGATCGACGACGCGATCCGCTTCGGCGCCGGCCTGCGCTGGTCCTTTATGGGCAGTTTCCTGACCTACACCCTGGCCGGCGGCCCGGCCGGCATGCGTCACTTCATGGCCCAGTTCGGCCCGGCGCTGAAGCTGCCCTGGACGTACCTCGAGGCGCCGGAGCTGACCGAGGGGCTGATCGACGCGGTGGTCGAGGGCACTGCCGAGCAGCAGGGCGAACGCAGCCTGGATGCCCTGGAGCGCTATCGCGACGATTGCCTGCTGGCGGTGTTGGAGGCGATCCGCCAGACCAAGGCCAAGCATGGCTTCGAGTTCGCCGAGTAACCGAGTCACTCCCGGTGCGCATGGCGCACCCTACGCCAGAATATCCAGCCGCTCCGAGCTAGCTCCCCCCTCCCATTTATGGGGCAAAAGCGGGAACAGCGAAGCACTGCTTCGCCCGCTGTTGCGACCTGAGCTCTGCGAAGAGCTGGGGCACAGAGTGGGGGCTGGGGAAGAGGGCCGCTTCAGGAGTCACACTGAAATGTGCAACAAACCACTTACCACCTACCGCACCGGTGTTGCCCCCGACTGGGTCGACTACAACGGCCATCTGCGCGATGCCTTCTACCTGCTGATTTTCAGCCACGCCACCGATGCGCTGATGGACGTGCTGGGCCTGGACGAAGCCGGCCGCGTCCGTACCGGGCACACCCTGTACACCCTGGAATGTCACCTCAACTTCCTGGCGGAGGTGAAGGAGGGTGAGCCGGTGGAAGTGCGTACGCAGCTTTTGGCGCATGACGCCAAACGCCTGCATATCCACCATGCGCTGTATCGACCTGGCGAGGACGCCAGCCTGGCGGAAAGCGAGCAGATGCTGATGAATATCGACAGCGCCGCCGGCCGCGCGGCGCAGTTTGACGCTCAGGTGGCCGACAAGGTCGCGCAGCTGACCAGCGAGCATCAGGGATTGCCACAGCCGGTCTGCGTTGGCCGGGTTATAGGCCTGCGCCGCTAGCAAGCTTCGCCCCGGGGCGGGGCTCCTACAGGTCGGCGGGGCTGCTCGTGCTTGCGTAGGAGCCGCGCCCCGCGGCGAACTCGGTATATCAGGCGAGCTGGACGCCAGATTCGCCCGGCACCTTTTCGACTACTTTGGCTTGTACGCGCAATACCCCGGTCGCGGACCGACCTTGGGGTGATGGCGACAGGTGTCCGGACGCTTGTCGTAGACGGTGCACAGGCGCGTCTTGCGATCGAGGAACAGGCAGTCGTTGTTGGACATGCGGATCAGGGTGAAGATGCCCGACTTCTGGTTGAAGCGCTCGACGATGCCGTCCTTCTGCAGGCGCTTGGCGATGTTCTTCGGTGGCTCGCTGCGCTCGAACTCGTCCACCAGCTCCAGGCGGATCAGATCGTTCAGGCGCACCTCAACCGGCATGGTGCAGCAGGTGGACATGCAGCTATGGCACATGTCTGCCGTGTATTTGGCCCAGGTTTCCAGGCGGTCGATCTCTGCAGCGGCTATCAGGCGGGGTTTTATCATGATGCTCGGGTAGGCCTGTCTTGTGCGGCGGACTGTTCGCTTCGCTCCCGAGTCCGCCCTACGGTCACGGGGCGGCGATGATAGCGGGCGCGTGGCGTTTGTGAAGCACCGGCTAGCGGCTGATCGCTTTGCGTTGTGCCTGTGAACGGCTTGGCAGTCGTCTCTCTGGGTGTGGGTCGGCGCGGCTCCTATACTGTGGCTCGTCTCGGGCGGCCAGCAGGAACGTGAGGCGACTTCTTTCTCAGGATTGGGACATAACGCATGCAATGGATTTTCATGCTGGTCGGTTTGGTGCTCGGCGTGGGCGCTAGCGAATCGGTCACAGGTGCGCTTCTTGGCGGGCTGATCGGCCTCAGCCTGGGCCAGGCGCTGCGTCTGCAAGGGCTGGAGACGCGCAATGCGCAGCTGACTGCGCAGCTCAAGGACTTCGCCGAGCGCTTCGATCACGGCACGCGTGCCATCCACGAGCGCCTGGTCAAGGTCGAGCAGGGCGAGCGAAGCGAACCTGAGTCGGTTCCCGCGTCTGCTGACCCTGTCGCCAGTTCCGCGCCCGAGGCCCAGCCCGAGCCGGTCGTTGCTGAAGAGCCCGAGCTGGACTGGACACTTGATCCGCTGCCTGAGATCGAAACATCGCAGCCTGTCGCAGAACCTGCGTCACTGGCTGCTCAGGTTGCTTACCAGCCGCAATCGGCAGCGCAACAAAGCCCCTGGCGCGAGCAAACGCCGCGCGAGCCGAATCTGGTCGAGCGTGGTATTGCTGCTGCCAAGGCCTGGCTGTTCGGCGGTAACACCGTGCTGCGGGTTGGCGTGGTACTGCTGTTCCTCGGTCTGGCCTTCCTCCTGCGCTACGCCACCGAAGGCGTCGAGGTCCCGGTCGAGCTGCGCTACATGGGCGTGGCGGCCAGTGCCCTGGCCTTGCTCGGCCTGGGCTGGTGGTTGCGCCGGCGCAATCCCGGTTACGCCCTGGTGCTGCAGGGCACCGGCATCGCCGTGCTGTACCTGACGGTGTTCGCCGCCATGCGCCTGCACCCGCTGCTCGATCCGGGCATGGCCCTCGGCCTGCTGGTGGCAGTGACGCTGTTCTCGGCGATTCTCGCCGTGCAGCAGAACGCCCTTGGCCTGGCCGCTGCGGCGGCGCTCGGTGGTTTCGCCGCGCCAATCCTCACCTCCACCGGCAGCGGCAACCATGTCGCGCTGTTCTCCTATTTCGCCCTGCTCAATGCCGGCATCTTTGCCATCGCCTGGTTCAAGGCCTGGCGCCTGCTCAACCTGATCGGCTTCGTCGGCACCTTTGGCATCGGTTTCGCGTGGGGGCTGCGTTCCTACACGCCGGAACTGCTGGGCAGCACTCAGCCATTCCTGATCCTGTTCTTCCTGATGTACGTGGCCATCGGCCTGCTATTCGCCCGCCGCACCCTGCATGACGCGGCGAATGCGCCCGAGGCGCGTGACGAGTTGCTGCGCTGGTCGCTACGGCGTGGCGACTATGTCGATGCCACCACGCTGTTCGGTCCGCCGTTGATCGGCTTCGGCCTGCAGGTCGCATTGGTGCGGCATATCGAGTTCGCCGCGGCGTTCAGCGCCCTCGGCCTGGGCCTGTTCTATCTGTTGCTGGCGCGGGTGCTCAAGGCGCGTGCTGGCGAGCAGGCACTGCTGCTGGTGGAAACCTGTCTGGCGCTCGGTGTGGTATTCGCCAGTCTGGCCATTCCGCTCGGTCTCGATGCCCGTTGGACGGCGGCGGCCTGGGCCGTGGAAGGCGCCGGTATCTTCTGGTTGGGTCTGCGTCAGGGACGGCCGCTGGCGCGTGCGTTCGCCCTGCTGCTGCAGGTGGGCGCGGCACTGGCTTTCGTCAGTGGTCTGGAGCATGGCTATGGCAGCCTGCTGGACGGCTCGCCGCTGGGCGCGCTGATGCTCGGTGCGGCGTTGCTGTTCAGCTATTGGCAGCTACGCCAGGCGCCGCAGGCGGCCAACGCCTGGGAACACCGCCTGCTGCCCTGGTTGGGGTTGGCCGGGCTGGCGTTTGTCTATCTGATCGCACCGCTGCTGTTCGAGGCCCCCGGCACCGCCATCGCCTGGGCGTTGGCAGGCCTTGCGACCTTGTTCGTCGGCCTGCGTATCGCCGCGCCAAGTTTCGTCTACAGCGCCTTCGCCATCCAGTTGCTCGGTGGTCTGCTGTTCCTCGGGCAGATGGCGCTGGATTCGCTGTTTGGCCGTGGCGGCTTCAGTGCTGGCTGGTTCGGCCTGCTGGCGGCGTCGATGGTGGGACTGGGGCTGATCGCCGGCATGCTACTGGCGGCGCGCGATCCGCAGATCCGCGAGAACCGCCGGCTGCTCGGTGCTTTGTCGATGGTGATGCTGGTAGGCCTGGTATTTATCAACCTGGCGGTGTTGTTCGTCCTGCCCTGGGTGGCGGCTGCCGCTGTGTGGGGCGGCACGGGCCTGCTGATTCTGTGGCTGGCGCTGTATCTGCAGCAGCGCGCGGCGTTCCTGTTCAGCTTGGCGCTGCAGGTCTTCGCTGGCCTGGCCTTCCTTGCTGCTGGGCCGTTGCTGCTGTCGGGTATCAGTGGCGAGGGCTTGTCGCCGCTGGCGCACACCGGCTTCTGGACCCCCGCTGTGCTCGGCCTGGCTGCGCAGATCGGCGCCTGGCGCCTGCAGGGGCTGGCGCGTAGCGGCCGTGATACGGGCATCGATGGCGTCAGTCTGCAGCGCCTGGGCCAGCTGTTGCTGGCCTGGGGGGCGGCCTGGTGGGCACTGGCTTTGGCCAGTGAGGTGCTGCGCTTCGTGGCGCCGAATCTGCAAGCCAGTGCGTTGCTAGTGCTGGCGGCCTCGTCGGCGCTGCTCTGGATGCTGCTGGCATTACGCACCCGCTGGCGCGAGTTGGCGGTGCTATGCAGCCTGCTGGCACCGGTTGCGGGCTTGGTCCTGATCCACGCCTGGCATCCCTTTTACCATCCAGCCGCGAATTTCGGCTGGCTGGGCTGGGCTGCCGTGATCGCGGTGCATCTGCTTATCCTGTGGTCCCTGGGCGATCTACTGCCGAGCAGGGCGGCCAGCGTCGCCCATGTGCTCGGCTGCTGGTTGCTGATCGGCGTGCTGGCGCTGGAGCTGCGCTATCTGCTGCTGAGCCTGGCCGACCACTACAACGCCTGGCGCTGGCTGGGTTGGGCGTTGCTGCCGACCGCTTTCCTTTGGGTAATGGCGCAGGCACGTCGCCTACCCTGGCCGGTGGCTGGGTTCGAGCGTGAATACCGGCTGTGGGCAGCGGCGCCTCTGGCGGCATTGATGCTCGCCTGGTTCTGGCTGGCCAATGCCAATAGCGCCGGTGATAGCGATCCGCTGCCTTATTTGCCGCTGTTCAATCCACTGGAGTTGGGTTTGCTGCTGTGCCTGGGCGCGCTGTTTGTCTGGGCACGTGATGCGCTGCCGCGCTTGGGCCTGCAACCTGCGCGTGCACAGCAAGTGGTGCAGGGCGTCGCAGGTGTTTCGCTGTTTGCCCTGCTGACGGTGATGGTGATGCGTACCGCGCACCACTGGGGTGGTGTGCCCTGGCAGACGTCAGCGTTGTTCGATTCGATGCTGGTGCAGGCCGGGCTGTCCATCGTCTGGACCCTGATCGCCCTGGCGCTGATGCTCTTTGGGCATCTACGCGTACGCCGCGAGCTGTGGCTGTTAGGTGCTGCGCTGATCGCCCTGGTGGTAGCCAAATTGTTCTTCGTCGAGCTGGGCAACCGTGGTGGCCTGGAGCGCATCGTCTCGTTCATCGGGGTCGGTGTGCTGTTGCTGGTGGTGGGCTATTTCGCCCCGCTGCCGCCGCGCAAGGCCGAAAAGTCGGCTGCTGAGGAACAGGAGTCTGCCGTATGAAACTCATCCGTTGGGGCCTGCTCCTGGGGTTGTCGCTGAGTGCACTTAGTCAGGCCAGTGAGACACCTCAGGACTATCGGCACAGCGCTGCCCTGCAACTCGCTGGTGAGGGCCCCTGGTATCGCCTTGAGCTGCCCTTCGCTGCTCACCTCGCCGCCGGACATGGTGATTTGCGCGATCTACGCGTATTCGACAGCAATGATCAGATGCAGGCCTACGCGTTGATTCCGGGGCATAGCGAGACCGTGCAGCAGGAACAGGAGCATGGTGTGCGCTGGTTTCCGTTGCGGGGCCGCGCCGATGCCCAGGAAATGCCTGCGCTGCGCGTCGAGCGCAGCACCACTGGCACGCTGATCGAACTTCGCGGCGATGCACCGACCGAAAGCGAGCAGCAACTGCGCGGTTGGTTGCTCGATGCCAGCGTCATCGATGCGCCGCTGGTGCGTCTGAATCTGGACTGGAGTGGGGCAGAGGAAGGATTTCAGCGCTTCAGCATCGAGGCCAGTGACGACCTGCAGCACTGGCGTAGTTGGGGAGACGGGCAGGTGGCGCGTCTGAGCTTCGCCGATGAGCGTATCGATCAGCGTCAGGTCGAACTGCCTGGGCAGCGTGCCCGTTATCTGCGTCTGCTGTGGAGCAACCCAGCCCGGGCCCCGCAACTGCAGGCCGTTACCTTGCGCAGTCAGCGGCAGGCTCATCAGGCTGCGCCGCTGGTGTGGTCCGAGCCCATGCCGGCGCAGACCAGCGCTGAGGGGCAGTACCAGTGGCAGTTGCCCTTGTCATTGCCTCTGGAGCGACTGCGGGTCGAACTGCAACAGAGCAACACGCTGGCGCCACTGCGCTTCGAGGCGCGCAGCAGCGACCAGGGTGCCTGGCGCCAGCTGACAAGCGGGGTGCTTTATCGTCTGCCTGAGGCTGGGCGTGAAGTGGTGAACGATGAGTTGGCCTTGCCTGGTTGGCCGGTGCGCCAGCTGCGCGTGCAGGTGGATGCGCGAGGGAGCGGCTTGGGCGCGGATACGCCTCGCATGCAGGTAGCGCTACGCGCCACGCAACTGGTATTTCTCACCCGTGGCGAGCCGCCCTATCGGCTGGCGCTGGGTAGCCCGAGTGCGCAGTCGGCAGCATTGCCGCTGCACACCCTGATCCCCGGTTATCAGCCTGAACGACTTGTCAGCCTTGGTCGTGCCGAGTTGGTCGAGCCGCTTGCCGCTGCGGTCGAATCACAAGCTGGCGCCGGTCAGGACTGGCAGCGTTGGGGACTCTGGGCTGTACTGCTGGTGGGAATTGGGTTGCTGGCGGCGATGGCCGCCAGTGTGCTGCGTCGCCCACCAGACGCCTGAGAGGCATGGGCCAATAAAGCCCAGATGCGGCAGGGCTTTTGCAGTATCTTAGGCACCCCGCGCCAATCCAGCATTGAAGGTCAGGAAGGCCCTTGCGTATTTCGATTCGCGTCATCGCCCAGTCGCCTCGTGTCGCTTGCGTATGCGACTCACGCACTGCTTCGCCGGGAATGCGGAGGAGTCGCTGATGCAGGCCTGCATGGCTTCCGGCTGGAGTTTCTCGGCGCCTGTGCTGGTGACGCTGCTGGTGTGCCTCGGCGTGATCCTGCTGGCGCACTGGGTGACCCGGCAGCGCGACTTCCCGGGGCGTGACAGCTTTATCCTTCTGCACTTGGCCAGCTTGTGGTGGATGGGCGCCGCGGCTCTTGAGATGAGCTTCTTCGCCGCCGACTGCAAGATGTTCTGGGCCAGCATGGCCTGGCCCGGCATCGTTGCCACGCCGACGTTCTGGGCGGTCTTCCTCTGGCAATACGTCAACAGCATGCGCGCGCCTCTGGCACGCAGCAGCATCCTCGGGCTGAGCCTGGTGCCGCTGCTGGTCTGGGGGCTGGCGCTGAGCAACCCCTGGCATGGTCTGTTCTACGGGGCTGGCAGTGCGCCGGTCGACGCCAGCCTGGGTGCGCCGGTGCGCTACGAGCATGGCCCGCTGTTCTACGCCACCGCCGTCTATGTCTACCTGTTCATGGCCTTCTGCATGGGCGTGGTGACGCGTGCCGCGGCGCTGAGTCAGGGGCTGCATCGCCGCCACTATCTGGCCTTCGTGCTGGTCACCGCAGTGCCCTGGGTGGCCAATATCGGTTATGTGGGGTTCGGCTGGACGCTGTTCGGCTTCGACCCGACGCCTTTCAGTTTCGCGTTCACCCTGATTGCTTTTTCCTGGCTGATCGTCGGGGTGCGCCTGTTCGACCTGTTGCCGGTGGCCCGTCATCTGCTGCTCGAAGCCTTGCTCGATCCGGTGCTGGTGATCGACCCGCGTGGGCGCGTGATCGAGGCCAACCCGGCGGCGCTGAAACTGGCAGGCCTGCAATCGGGATGGCAAGGCACCGAGTTGGGGCAGTGGCCGGTTTTCGGTGCCGATCTGCAGCAGTTGCTGCAAGAGCACAACGGCCCCGAGCAGGACCTGCCGCTGACGCTGACCAGCGCCGCGCGCTACTACGAGGTGCGTGTGCGCGCCATCCAGCGTGCCACCCGCCATGGCCCGACCCTGCTCGGCCATATGCTCTATATCCGTGACGTGACCCAGCGCCACCTCAGTGAACTCAAGCTGGCCGAGGCGCTGGCGCTGAGTGAGGAGCGTCTGCGCACCATCTCCAGCCTGCACGAGCAACTGCGCGAGCAGGCCCTGTGTGATCCGCTGACCGGGTTGTACAACCGCCGTTATCTGGATGAGTTCTTCGAGCGCGAACTGGCCAGGGCGCAGCGCGAGAACCTGCCATTGGCGCTGGCCCTGATCGATCTCGATCACTTCAAGCGCCTCAACGACGAATGCGGCCACCTGGTCGGCGACGACGTACTCAAGGCCGTCGCGCAGCACCTGTTGGATAACCTGCGCAGTACCGATGCGGTGTTTCGTATCGGTGGCGAAGAGTTTCTGCTGATCCTGCCGGGCGCCGATCCGCGCGAGGCCAGCGAACGTCTGCAAAGCATCTGCGCGCAACTGGCGACTCGCGATGTCGCCACCCGTGGCGGCGACCAGCGTGTGACCCTGTCTGCCGGGCTGGCCCATTGGCCTGAGCAGGGGCAGGCACTCGACGAGCTGCTGCAGGCTGCCGACGCTGCGCTTTATCAGGCCAAACGCGACGGGCGCAATCGCGTTTGCGGGCAGTTGCCAGGCGCCGATCTCAGCCATCCATCCCGGCAGGCAGCATTGCGCGGCGACTCGGGTTAAACTGCGCGCGATTTTTCCCCTTTCCGGAGCCGTCCATGTCCCGCGTCACCCTGAGCCGCTACCTGATCGAGCAGACTCGCAGCCACAACACCCCGGCCGATCTGCGTTTTCTTATCGAAGTCGTGGCGCGGGCCTGCAAGGCGATCAGCCACCAGGTTTCCAAGGGCGCCCTCGGCGGCGTGCTGGGCAGCCTGGACAGCGAAAACGTGCAGGGCGAAGTACAGAAGAAGCTCGACGTGATCTCCAACGAAATCCTCCTCGAAGCCAACGAGTGGGGCGGCCACCTGGCCGGCATGGCCTCCGAGGAAATGGACAACGCCTACCAGATTCCCGGCAAGTACCCCAAGGGTGCCTACCTGCTGGTTTTCGACCCGCTGGATGGCTCCAGCAACATCGACGTCAACGTCTCGGTCGGCACTATCTTCTCGGTGCTGCGCAGCCCCGAGCGCAACGGTGAAACCGGCGACCTGGGCGAGGAAGCCTTCCTCCAGCCGGGCACCCAGCAGGTTGCCGCCGGTTACGCCATCTACGGCCCGCAGACCATGCTGATGCTGACCCTGGGCGATGGCGTAAAAGGCTTCACCCTGGATCGTGAACTCGGCAGCTTCGTGCTCACCCACGACAACATCAAGGTGCCGGAGTCGACCAAGGAATTCGCCATCAACATGTCCAACCAGCGCCACTGGGAAGCCCCGGTGCAGCGTTACGTCTCCGAGCTGCTGGCCGGTGAAACCGGGCCGCTGGGGCGCAACTACAACATGCGCTGGATCGCCTCGATGGTGGCCGACGTGCACCGTATCCTCACCCGCGGTGGTGTGTTCATGTACCCGCGTGATGCCCGCGAGCCGGACAAGCCGGGCAAGCTGCGCCTGATGTACGAGGCCAACCCGATGTCGATGATCATCGAACAGGCCGGTGGCGCTGCGACCGACGGTAACCAGCGCATTCTCGATATCCAGCCCACTTCCCTGCACCAGCGCGTGCCGGTATTCCTCGGCTCCAAGGAAGAAGTGCTGCGTATCACCGCCTACCACCGCAACTGATGAGCGCCTGGCAGCCGCTGCTCGACTGGTGGTTCGGTGCCGAAGGCAGCGCTACCGAAGTCGCCGCAGCGCGCCAGGGGTTGTGGTTCGGCAAGCGCGACAGCCAGGATCGTGAGGCAGAGGCGCGGTTCGGCGCCCTGGTCGAGCGGGCGTTGGCTGGCGATCTCAAGGATTGGCTGGATGACCCGCAGGGTTGGCTGGCACAGCTGATCCTGCTCGATCAGCTGCCGCGCATGATCTTTCGCGATACGCCGCGGGCCTTTGCCGGCGACAGCCGGGCTCGCCCATTGCTGCAGGACGGCCTTGAGCGTGGCTGGGATCGTAGGCTGACGCCGATCCAGCGGGTGTTTGCCTATCTGGTCTTCGAGCACGCCGAAGATCTGCCCTTGCAGGACCGTGCGGTCGAGCTGTTTGCTGATCTGCTGAACGAAGCCGCTGTCGATGAGCGGCCATTGTTCGCTAATTTCCTCGATTTCGCCGAGCGCCATCAGCGGGTGATTGCCCGTTTCGGTCGCTTCCCTCATCGCAATGCGATTCTCGGTCGCGCCTGCACTGACGAAGAGCAGGCCTTCCTGCGGGAACCCGGCTCGCGTTTCTGAACTCCAAGCGGGCAAGTCGTCGCCGGCTATGCCAAGCTTGCTGGCACCTTCCCATCAGGAGCTTCATCCATGTCGATGCGTATCGTCGCGTTGCTCGCCTGCTGCCTGCTCGCTGCCTGCAGCAAGGTCAATCAGGAAAACTACTCCAAGCTCAAGGCCGGTATGAGCAAGCAGGAAGTGGAAAGCCTGCTCGGCGCGCCCGGTGAGTGTGCCGGCGCACTGGGGATGACCAGTTGCACCTGGGGCGACGACAAGGCCTATATCAGTGTCCAGTACGCCGGGGACAAGGTCATGCTGTTCTCCGGCAAGGGACTCAAGTAAACAGGAGCTTCCATGCGTTCGATCCTAATCGCCAGCGCCATTCTCGCCCTGGCCGGCTGCGCCAATTCCGGTACCGGCAGCATCCCCAAACCGCCACCGCAGACCATGCAGGTCGACCTGCAGCGCTACCAGGGCACCTGGTACGAGCTGGCGCGCCTGCCGATGTTCTTCCAGCGCAACTGCGTGCAGTCCGAAGCGCATTACGGTCTGCGTGACGATGGCCGCATCGACGTGACCAACCGCTGCCGCGACAAGGACGGTGAGTGGATCGAGGCCAAGGGCGTCGCCGAGCCTCAGGTCGAAGGGCAAACCGACAAGCTGTGGGTACGCTTCGATAACTGGGCCAGCAAGCTGCTGCCGATCAAGGGCGACTACTGGGTGATCTACCACGACGAGGACTATCGCGTGGCACTGGTCGGTCACCCGGAGCACAAGTACCTCTGGCTGCTCTCGCGCACCCCTGAGGTGGATCAGGAAACCCGCGACAAGCTGCTCAGCGTCGCGCGCGAGCAGGGCTACGTCACCTCGGACCTGATCTGGCGTCAGGCCGATTGATACACCTATAGCCGGATTGCATCGGCTACGTAACTGGGTGCGTTAGGCCTGCCCCTGTAGGAGCGAGCTTGCTCGCGATCAGATCGGCTGGCGAACATCGAGGGATCGCCGGCAAGCCGGCTCCTACGCAGGCGGGGGCCGGGCTACGCTTTCACTCCCAGTCCAGGCGCGCCAGCTTCCATTCGCTGCCGTCGAGCCACCACTCCAGTTTCACCGAATAGTGCCGCGCGCTATCGGGGATCAACCCCTCGGCGCCACTCAGACCTACCTGAGCTTCGGTATAGCCCTTGCTGCTGATCGCCGAGTCGATCCAGCTGTTCTTGCCCAGTGCGATGACCTTGATGTTCTTGTGGCGCAGGAACAGCAGGGTCATGGTGCGCTTGGCCCATTCACGGTCCAGCTCCTGGCGGGCCAAGAAGTCGCCATGCAACTGCTCCAGCACTGCACCGCTGCTCTTGGCCTCGATGTTGTCCTGCAACTGCTGAACGGCCGCCTCCAGAGCGGCCTGCGGGTCGTCACGGCCGCCGCAGCCGGTGAGCAGGAGGGTGAGAGACATAAACAGCGACCAAGCCAGATGACGCATCGACATGCTGAACTTCCTTTTCATGGTTATGATGCCGGGCAGAGTGGAACACGGCAGTTGTAGCCCAGCCAACAGGAGCCAACCATGCAGACTTTGTACCCGGAGATCAAACCCTACGCTCGCCATGAACTGGCGGTCGAGCAACCGCACGTGCTGTACATCGACGAGAGCGGCTCTGCGGACGGGTTGCCGGTACTGTTCATCCATGGCGGCCCTGGTGCAGGCTGCGATTCAGCCAGCCGCCGTTACTTCGATCCTGCCCTGTATCGCATCGTCACCTTCGACCAGCGTGGCTGTGGCCGTTCGACTCCGCACGCGAGCCTGGAAAACAACACCACCCAGGCGTTGATCGCCGATATCGAGCGTATTCGTGAGCACCTGGGTATCGACAAGTTCGTGCTGTTCGGTGGCTCCTGGGGCTCGACCCTGGCGTTGGCTTATGCACAGGCGCATCCGCAGCGCGTGCATGGGCTGATTCTGCGCGGCATCTTCCTGTGTCGGCCGCAGGAGTTCAGCTGGTTCTATCAGGAGGGTGCCAGTCGTCTGTTCCCCGATTACTGGGAGGATTACGTGGCGCCCATCCCGGTCGAGGAGCGTGGCGATCTGATGCGGGCCTTCTACAAACGCCTGACGGGTGCCGACCAGATTGCCCAGATGCATGCAGCCAAGGCCTGGTCGACCTGGGAAGGCCGCACCGCCACCCTGCGTCCGAATACTCAGGTAGTCGATCGTTTCAGCGAGGCACATCGGGCACTGTCCATTGCCCGTATCGAGTGCCACTACTTCGTCAATGACGCTTTCCTCGAACCCAACCAGCTGCTCCGTGACATACCGAAGATCGCTCACTTGCCGGGTATCATCGTACATGGGCGCTACGATGCCATCTGCCCGCTGGATAACGCCTGGGCGCTGCATCAGGCCTGGCCCAACAGCGAGCTGCAGATCATCCGTGACGCCGGCCACTCGGCGGCGGAACCCGGTATTACCGACGCGCTGATCCGCGCAGCCGAACAGATGGCCCGGCGCCTGCTCAACCTGCCGCCGGAGGATGCATGAAGCTGCTGATCCAGCGCGTCAGCGGTGCACGGGTGGAGGTGGAAGGTGAGCTGGTGGGCGGCATCGATCAGGGCCTGCTGGCGCTGGTCGGCATCGAGCCGCAAGACGATCAGGCCAGCCTGTCCCGCGCGTTGCACAAACTGCTGAACTACCGCGTGTTCAGCGATGAAGCGGGCAAGATGAATCGCTCGCTGACGGACGTGCAAGGCGGGCTATTGTTGGTCTCGCAGTTCACCCTGGCAGCCGACACCAAGAGCGGCATGCGCCCCAGCTTCTCTAGCGCAGCGCCACCCGCGCAGGGCGCTGCGCTGTTCGATGCTCTGGTGGAAATGGCCAGAGCCCAGCACCCGCAGGTCGCCACCGGACGCTTCGGCGCCAATATGCAGGTGCACCTGATCAACGATGGGCCGGTGACCTTTCTGCTTGAGGTTTGAGGCGTGGCCTGCGGGTATGAGTAGGGCGTACTCGCCGCAGGCAGTACGCCGAGTCGTACCCTATGGCGGACTGTTCGCTGACGCTACGAGCGGCCGGCGCTCCGGACCGCCCTACAGCGGCCGGCGCTCCGGTCCGCACTACGTCTGCTGGGGCGTTCAGAACAATCTGGCCAGCAATGCCGGCACTGCCGTCTCCACCCGCAGAATGCGCTCGCCAAGCTGCACCGGTTGCAAGCCTGCTGCTTCGCGCAGCAGCTCGACTTCGTAGGGAATCCAGCCGCCTTCCGGGCCGATGGCCAGGGTCACGGCCTCCTGCACTGCACGCGGGCAGGTCGGGTAATCACCGGGGTGGCCGGTCAGGCCAAGTGTGCCGGCTGCCAGGGCTGGTAGGCGATCCTCGACGAAGGGCTTGAAGCGTTTCTCGATGCTCACTTCGGGCAGCACCGTGTCGCGCGCCTGTTCCAGACCGAGGATCAGCTGTTCGCGAATGGCCTCGGCCTCGAGAAACGGTGTCTGCCAGAAACTCTTCTCCACCCGGTAGCTGTTGACCAATACCAGGCGCGCCACGCCCATGGCGCTGACCGTCTGCAGCACGCGCTTGAGCATCTTCGGGCGGGGCAGGGCGAGGATCAGGGTCAGCGGTAGCTTGGCCGGTGGCTGCTGGTCGAGACTGACATGCAGTTCGGCATGCTCGGCATCCAGGGCGATCAGTCGGCCTTCGCCCATCAGGCCGCCAAGATGACCGACGCGCAGGCGATCACCGGTCTCGGCGCGATGCACTTCATGTAGATGTTTCAGGCGCCTGCCACTGAGGCGTACCTGATCGCCGTCGACGAAGTCGGCGTCCTCCAGCAGCAGCAGGTTCACGGCAGCGGTGCGGGTGGCTGGTCTTCGGGCTTGGCTTCTTCTTCGGCCTGTTCCTGGTCGCGCTTGCGCTTGACCAGCGCGCCAGCCAGTACACCGGCCTCGAACAGTAGCCACATCGGCACGGCCAACAGGGTCTGCGAGAACACGTCCGGCGGCGTCAGCACCATACCGACCACGAAGCAACCGACTATCACATAGGGTCGGCTCTTGCGCAGGGTGGCGACATCGACAATGCCGACCCAGATAACCAGGAAGGTAGCGATAGGGATTTCGAAGGCCACGCCAAAGGCGAAGAACAGCGTCAGGACGAAATCAAGGTACTGGCCGATGTCGGTCATCATCGCCACGCCTTCCGGGGTCACGCTGGCGAAGAAGCCGAACATGATCGGGAACACCACGAAGTAGGCGAAGGCCATGCCGGCGTAGAACAGGAAGATACTGGAAATCAGCAGCGGCACCGCGATGCGTCGCTCATGGGTGTACAGACCCGGCGCGATGAAGCCCCAGATCTGGTGCAGGATCACCGGCATGCCGAGAAACAACGCACACATCAGGGTCAGCTTGAATGGCGTCAGGAACGGTGAGGCGACCCCTGTGGCGATCATCGTCGCGCCTTCTGGCAGATAGGCGCGTAACGGCGCAGCGACCAGGGCGTAGATATCCTGAGCGAAGTAGAACAGGCCGGCGAAGATCAGCAGGATGATCACTACACAGCGCAACAGGCGAGTACGCAGCTCGGCCAGGTGCGAGACCAGAGGCATTTCCTGGTCGGCTTGTGGATTATTGCTCATGGCTGGGGATTCTTGTCCTGAACGCTCGGGGCCGTGTCGGCAGTCGGTTTGGCGCTGTTCTCCGCTGGCGGATTGTCGCTTTTGCCGGTGCCGAGAATGTCCTGCTTCATCGCCTGCATTTCCCGCTCGAGCTCGAGAATCCGCTCGTTATGCAACTGACGGCGAATCTCGTCGGCGCCGATCTCGCGCTCCACCTCGGCCTTGATCGAGTTGAAGCTGCGCTTGATCCGGCCGATCCACAGGCTGGCCGTACGCACGGCGCCTGGCAGGCGCTCAGGGCCGAGCACCACCAGGGCCACCAGACCGACCAGCAGCAGCTCGGTAAAACCGATGTCGAACATGGCTTAGTCTTTCTTCGCTGGCTCTTCGACCTTGCGTGCCTGGGCGTCGATGGTCTGGCCCTTGGGCTCTTCCACGGCTGGCTTTTCAGCTTCGCCGCTATCCATCGATTTGCGGAAACCCTTGATCGCGTCGCCCAGATCCGAGCCAAGGCCTTTCAGGCGCTTGGTGCCGAACAGCATGACCACGATGAGCAGGATGATCAGGAGTTGCCAGATGCTTATACCGCCAAAGCCCATGATATGTACTCCGTAATGAAGGTTTATTCGGATTGCGGTCGCGCGGCTTTTTCCGCGTGGCCGGAGAGGCCGAAACGGCGATCCAGTTCATCCAGCACAGCCTGGGGATGCTGGCCGAGGGCGGCGAGCATGACCAGGCTATGGAACCACAGATCGGCGGTTTCGTAGATCAGGTCCTTGCAGTCACCGCTGGCGGCGGCGTCCTTGGCGGCGAGGATGGTTTCCACCGATTCCTCGCCGACCTTTTCCAGAATCTTGTTCAGACCCTTGTGATACAGGCTGGCGACGTAGGAGCTGTCGGCCGCTGCGCCCTTGCGCGACTCCAGCACCTCGGCCAGGCGGCTCAGGGTGTCACTCATGGCTGTGTCCTGCATAGATGGCGTGCGGATCTTTCAGCACCGCGTCGACGGTTTTCCAGCCGCCATTCTCGTATACCCGATAGAAGCAGCTTTCGCGACCGGTGTGGCAAGCGATGCCGCCCAGTTGTTCGACCATCAGCACGATGACATCGGCGTCGCAGTCCAGGCGCAGCTCGTGCAGTTTCTGCACATGGCCGGATTCCTCGCCCTTGCGCCACAACTTGCCACGTGAGCGCGACCAGTAGATGGCGCGTTGTTCGCTGGCAGTGAGGGCAAGGGATTCGCGGTTCATCCAGGCCATCATCAGGATGCGGCCACTCTGGTAGTCCTGGGCGATGGCCGGCACCAGGCCGTCTTCGTTCCAGTGGATTTCGTCGAGCCAATCGTTCATCGGTATTCCGTATCTGTTGCGCCGGGCCTCGGCCCGTGAATTCCCCAAGTGTGCCAGCGCCGCAGCCAACTGGCTATCGGCGCAGCACCAGATAGAGCCCGCCGCCGACCATCAGCCAGGCTGGCCAGGTGGCCAGCAGTGGTGCCAGGCCTTGCATGGTGCCGGCGCCGATCAGTGCCGCACCAAGCAGGCGCAGTGTCCAGTGGTCGCGTGGTGCACTGCTCTGGACCTGTACCGGCTGCTGCAGACGCTCCAGGGTGTCGCGGGCGATCTGTGACAGGTGCGGCACCTGCTCGGCTTGTTGCTGCAGGTTGCGCAGCAGATGCAGCGGGCTGATGCGTTCGCGCATCCAGCGTTCGAGGAAGGGCTGCGCGGTGCTCCACAGATCCAGATCCGGATAGAGCTGACGGCCGAGGCCTTCGATGTTGAGCAGGGTCTTCTGCAGCAGCACCAGCTGCGGCTGCACTTCCATATTGAAGCGCCGGGCGGTCTGGAACAGGCGCAGCAGCAACTGGCCGAAGGAGATGTCCTTCAGCGGCTTCTCGAAGATCGGCTCGCACACGGTGCGAATCGCCGCTTCGAACTCGTTGACCTTGGTATCGGCCGGTACCCAGCCCGAGTCGATGTGCAACTGCGCGACCTTGCGGTAGTCGCGCTTGAAGAAGGCGATCAGGTTGCGTGCCAGGTAGTCCTGGTCCTCGTCGGTGAGGCTGCCGATGATGCCGCAGTCGATGGCGATGTACTGCGGGCTCCACGGCGTGCGGGTGCTGACGAAGATGTTGCCGGGGTGCATGTCGGCGTGGAAGAAGCTGTCGCGGAACACCTGGGTAAAGAAAATCTCCACGCCGCGCTCGGCCAAAAGTTTCATGTCGGTGCGCTGGTCGGCCAGGGTCGCCAGGTCGGTCACCGGGATGCCGTAGATGCGCTCCATTACCAGCACCTGGTGGCGGCACAGGTCCCAGTACACCTGCGGTACGTAGAGCAGAGGCGAGCCGTCGAAGTTCCGCCGCAGCTGGCTGGCGTTGGCTGCTTCGCGCAGCAGATCGAGTTCGTCAAAGATGGTTTTTTCGTAGTCGCTGACTACTTCCACCGGGCGCAGGCGGCGGGCATCGGCCGAGGCTTTCTCGGCGATACGGGCGATCAGGAACAGCCAGGCCAGATCCTGGCGAATCACCGGCTTGAGGCCAGGGCGCACTACCTTGACCACCACCTGCTCGCCGCTCTTCAGCTGCGCGGCATGCACCTGAGCCACCGAGGCCGAGGCCAGTGGCTGGCTGTCGAAGCGGGCGAACAGCTCGCTCACCGGGGCGCCGAGCTGGGCTTCGATCAGGGCGATGGCCTGATCTTCCGGGAAGGGCGGTACCTGATCCTGCAGGCGCGCCAGTTCATCGGCAATATCCGGCGGCAGCAGGTCGCGGCGGGTGGACAGCAGTTGGCCGAACTTGATGAAGATCGGCCCCAGGTCTTCCAGCGCCAGACGCAGGCGTGCGCCGCGCGACAGCTCCAGCGGCTTGCGCGGCAGCCAGCGCCAGGGCAGCAGGCAGGACAGCGCGCGCAGCCAGAATGGCAGCGGTAGCTCGAAGAGCATCTCGTCCAGTTGATAGCGGATGACTACGCGCTGGATGCGCAACAGGCGGCGAACGGCAAGCAGCTTCATGCGTCGGACTTATTGGCAGAAGTGAGGCGCTCGATGCGTGCTTCCAGGCGGTCGAGGGCGAGTTTGAGTTGATCCAGCTCGGCGAAACGCGCATCGGCTTCGCGCTGGCCCACCAGGGTGCGTGATTCTTCGGCCAGGTAGTCGGCCAGATTCTGCTTGAGGCTGGCGGCGCCGTGGCTGGCGAGATTGACCCGGCTGCGCAGGTGACCGGCGAGCAGGGTAGTGGCCACCGGGCCGAGCCAGCGCGAGATTTCGTATTCCCAGTCCAGCTCCAGATCCTGCAGGATGCCGGCCAGTTGCAGCAGCACCGCGCTGTCGCCATCGAGCGACACTTCCGGGCGATGCAGCACGGCGGTTTTCTCACGGCTCAGGGCCAGGCGCAGCAGGCTGGCGGCAGGTGCGGTGAGCGTGCAGTCGGCGGGTGCATGCCACTGTGCGGCGAGTTGCAGACCATCACCACTGGGCAGGATGAACAGCTCCAGTGCCGGGCTCTGGCACTGCACGGCGATGACCTTGCCACTCAGTGCCTGCAGACGCGGCAAGGCCGTGCCATCGAGGCGCAGGGCGCGGTTGAGACCCGCCTCGACGCCCGCCAGCAAGCCCGTGATGAGCATTAAGGCTTGATGCCGCGATGCAGGGCGACGATGCCGCCAGTCATGTTGTGGTAGGTGACGCGCTCGAAGCCGGCGTCGACCATCATCGCCTTGAGGGTTTCCTGATCCGGATGCATGCGGATCGACTCGGCCAGGTAGCGGTAGCTTTCCGAGTCATTGGTGATCAACTTGCCGGCCAGCGGCATGAAGCTGAACGAGTAGGTGTCGTAGACCTTGGCCAGCAGCGGGTTGCCAGGCTTGGAGAACTCCAGCACCAGCAAGCGACCGCCGGGTTTGAGCACGCGCAGCATCGAGCGCAGGGCGTCTTCCTTGTGGGTGACGTTGCGCAGGCCGAAGGCGATGGTGACCACGTCGAAGTGGTTGTCGGGGAACGGCAGCTTCTCGGCATCGGCCTGGACGAACTGCACGTTGCCGGCCACGCCCTTGTCCAGCAGGCGGTCACGACCGACCTTGAGCATCGAGTCGTTGATGTCGGCCAGCACCACTTGCCCGGTCGGACCGACGATGCTGGAAAACTTGCGGGTCAGGTCACCGGTGCCGCCAGCGATGTCCAGCACGCGGTTGCCGGTGCGCACGCCGGACAGTTCGATGGTGAAGCGCTTCCACAGGCGATGCAGGCCACCGGACAGCACGTCGTTCATCAGGTCGTACTTGGCCGCCACCGAGTGAAAGACTTCGGCCACTTTCTCCGCCTTCTGGCTTTCCGGCACATCCTGGAAACCGAAGTGGGTGGTGGGTTCCTGCTCCTGGGCCTTGCGTGGATCGCTCATGTCGCTCTCACCGGGTAGAAAACCGCACCATTCTAAAGGCGCCTGGCGCCTTTGTCTTGCCTGGGTGCCCGCTCGCCCGATGGGCTGGTAGAGTGATGTGACCTCATGCCGCAGCCGTGCGGCACGCCGCCAGTTCAAGGAGTTGCCATGTCCCGTATTCGTGTCGAACGATCCCATTCCCTCGGTCGCGAGGCCGCCCGCGAGAAGGCCGAACGCCTGGCCGAGCGCCTGGCCAGCGAGTACGACGTGCGCTATCGCTGGAACGGCGACACCCTGGAGTTCAAGCGCAGCGGTGCCGACGGCAGCATCGCGGTGGGTGACGACACTGTGCGGGTGGAGCTCAAGCTCGGGCTGTTGCTGTCGCCCATGGGCGGCATGATCCAGCGCGAGATCGAGCAGGTGCTGGACAAATCGCTGGCCTGAGAGCAGCGGCAAGCCAGTAGGGTGCGCTGTGCCCGCCGCCATTGGGTCGCATTGAACATGCATGCTGTCGCCTGTTCCTAGTATGCGATTTCTAATTTTTCTCCTTAGGGTGTACCCAAGCCTGCATTCCGTGGGCGTTTCCGCTAACTGTCAAAGCGCGTGAGGTGCACCATGTCGAAAGTTGCCGTGAAGAAAAAAGTAGAAGCCGTGGTCGAAGACAAAGCCGGTCTGTTCGACGACGTGAAGGGCTATGCCCGCAAGATCTACCTCGCTGGCCTGGGCGCTTACGCCAAGGCGGGTGTTGAGGGGACCGAATACTTCAAGGAGCTGGTCAAGGCCGGTGAAGGCGTCGAAAGCAAAGGCAAGAAGCTGGTCGACGAGCAGGTAGAAGCCGCCAACAGCCAGATCGAATCGGTCAAGCAGTCGGTCAATAGCAATGTCACCAGTGTTAAAGGCAAGGTCGAAGTTCAGCTCGACAAGATCGAGAAGGCTTTCGATACTCGTGTGGCTTCCGCTCTGAACCGTATCGGCATTCCGTCCAAGCAGGATGTTGAAGCACTCTCTGCTAAGCTGGATGAGCTGAGCGCGTTGCTCGAGCATGTCGCGCGTACCAAATAAGGAGATCAGGATGGCTGTTAAGAAGAAAACCGAGAAACAGACCAGCTCCTGGATCGGCGAGGTCGAGAAATACTCGCGTCAGATCTGGTTGGCAGGCTTGGGCGCTTATTCCAAGGTCAGCAAGGACGGCACCAAGCTGTTCGACACGCTGGTCAAGGACGGCGAGAAGGCCGAAAAGCAGGCCAAGAGCGAAGTCGACAAACAGGTTGGCGCGGTGAAAGCCGGCGTCGGTTCCAAGGTCGGTTCCGCCAAGTCCAAGGTCGATGAGGTCAAGGACAGGGCAATCGGCAAATGGGGTGAGCTGGAAGAGGCCTTCGACAAGCGTCTGAACAATGCCATTTCGCGTCTGGGCGTGCCCAGCCGCAACGAGGTCAAGGCATTGAATGACAAGGTCGACAGCCTGACCAAGCAGCTGGAGAAAATCACTGGCGTATCGGCCAAGTCGGTCGCCAAGCCTGCTGCCAAAGCTGCGCCCAAACCTGCCGCGAAGGCTGCCGCCAAGCCGGCTGCGAAAGCAGCTGCCAAACCTGCTGCGAAGCCGGCCGCCAAGCCTGCTGCCAAAGCTGCAGCCAAGCCCGCTGCCAAACCGGCTGCCGTGAAACCTGCAGCCGCCAAGCCGGCAGCTAAACCTGCGGCGAAACCGGCAGCCAAGGCCGCAGCGAAACCCGCTGCCAAGCCAGCGGTCGCCGCCAAGCCTGCAGCTAAGCCAGCAGCCAAGCCTGCTGCAGCGAAGAAGCCGGCTGCGAAGAAACCGGC
>JBLUOL010000042.1:0-33370 GCA_048065775.1 Pseudomonas sp. GW6 | reverse complement strand
CTGCCACTGACCATCACGACGGGCGAGCAGCAGGGCGCGGTGCTGGATGCGCTCGGTCAGTTCAGCCTGCTCGGCACGGGCCAGGCGATTGGCTTCGGCGTCCTCGAGTGGGCCGGCATGTTCCTCGCGCAGGCGAATGGTCTCGCTGAGCCAGAGGCGTTGGAAAACCGTGGGGGAGGAGGCGTCTGTCACGCGGCGTCTCGTTGTCCAGTTCAGCTGTCAGGATAACCCTTTGTTGCGAATAGCAAAGGGTGAACTTCGCTGCAATCTTCGTGATAATCCACGCTTACGCTTAGCCCGGATGAGCCGTCTCATGGAACTGATCGACAACATCAACACGTTGCTTGGCGAAAATCTCAAGGGGCAGATCAAGCCAGGTGCCAAGCTGAAAATTGCGGCCTCCTGCTTTTCGATCTACGCCTACGTTGCGCTGAAGAAAGAGCTGGAAAAGATCGACTCGCTGGAGTTCATCTTCACCGCGCCGACCTTCGTGCCCAGCGAGGCCAGCGACAAGTTGAAGAAGGAGCGTCGAGAGTTTCTCATCCCGAAAACCGAGCGCGAACGCAGCCTGACCGGCAGCGAGTTCGAGATTCACCTCAAGAACAAGCTCAGCCAGAAGGCCATCGCCCGCGAATGTGCGGACTGGATTCGGCGCAAAGCTGTCTTCCGATCCAACCGAGGCCGGGCGCCGATGCAGCCGTTCGTCGGCGTGAAAGGGGAGCGCGATGCTTCCGTTTACATGCCGGTGCAGGGCTTCACGGCGGTAGACCTTGGCTACCAGAAGGGCAACGCGCTCTCCAATATCGTCACGCGCATCGACGAGCCAGCACACACCGGTCTGTTCCTCGAACTGTTCGAGCAAATCTGGAACGACCCCGAAAAGCTCGAGGATGTCACCGAGCAATTGTGCGAGCACATCGCCTCTGTCTACCGGGAAAATGCTCCCGAGCGCATCTACTTCCTGATGCTCTACAACATCTTCCGCGAGTTTCTCGAAGACCTGAGTGAAGACGTTCTGCCCAATGATCGCACCGGCTATCAGGACACCCTGATCTGGCAGAAGCTGTTCAACTTCCAGCGCGATGCCGCGACGGGGCTGATCAACAAGCTGGAAACCTACAACGGCTGCATCCTGGCCGACAGCGTCGGTTTGGGGAAAACCTTCACCGCCCTGGCGGTGATCAAGTACTACGAGCTGCGCAACAAGTCCGTGCTGGTGCTCTGCCCGAAGAAGCTGGCCGACAACTGGCTGACCTACAACCAGAACCTCAAGACCAACCTCTTCGCGCGTGACCGCTTCGCCTACGATGTGCTCTGCCACACCGACCTCAGCCGCACGCGTGGTACTTCTCTGGGCATGCCGTTAGAGCGGGTCAACTGGGGCAACTACGACCTGGTGGTGATCGACGAGTCGCACAACTTCCGCAATAACGATGCCTACAAGGACAAGGAAACCCGCTACCAGCGCCTGATGAATCAGGTCATCCGCCAGGGCGTGAAGACCAAGGTGCTGATGCTCTCGGCCACTCCGGTCAACAACCGCTTCAACGACCTGAAGAATCAACTTGCCCTGGCCTATGAAGGCGACAGCGAAGGCCTGAGCCAGCGCCTGCGCGGTGACAAGGACATCGAGTTGATCTTCCGCCGCGCCCAGGCCGCCTTCAATGCCTGGTCTGTGCTGCCAGCGGAACAGCGCACCGCAGCGGCGATTCTGAATAGCCTCGATTTCGATTTCTTCGAGCTGCTCGACAGCGTGACCATCGCCCGCTCGCGCCGACATATCGAAACCTTCTACAACACCGCCGACATCGGGCGCTTCCCCGAGCGGCGCAAGCCGCTGTCCTTTCACCGCCCGCTGACTCAGCGTGAGGATGTGATCGGCTTCAACAAGATCTTCGAGTTGCTCTCCCAGCTCAAGCTCGCGGTCTATGCGCCGGTCAGCTACATCCTGCCCAGCCGCCTGAAGAAGTACGAAGAGCTGTACGACACCCTCACCGAGGGTGGGCGCGGCACGTTACGCCAGGCCGACCGCGAGAAGAGCCTGCAGGCGTTGATGACCACCAACCTGCTCAAGCGTCTGGAAAGCTCGGTACACGCCTTCCGCCTGACCCTGCAAAGCCTGCAGGCCAGCCACCGCAGCGCCCTGGATAAAATCGCCGACTACCGCAAGAGCGGCCTGGAAGTCGGCTTTGCCGACGTATCGAGCGCTTACGAAGAGGTGGACTTCGACGATGACGAGCTGCCGCAACCGGGCGACTTCAGCATCGGCAAGAAAATCACCATCAGCCTGGCGGACATGGACTTGCCCTCCTGGGAGCAAGAGCTGCAAGTCGACCTGCTGTTGATCGACGAATTGCTCGGCGAGATGAACAAGGTCACCCCGGCGGACGATGCCAAGCTGCAGCACCTGAAAACCCAGATTGCCAGCAAGATTGCCTCACCGATCAACCCCGGCAACCGCAAGGTGCTGATCTTCACCGCCTTCGCCGACACCGCCGACTACCTCTACGAGCACCTGGCTGACTACCTGCAACGCAGCTTCCAGGTACACAGTGCCAAGGTCACCGGCAGCGACGCGCCGAAATCCACCCTGGGCGCCCAGCCGGGCAGCCGCCAGAACTACGACTTCCAGGGCTTGCTGACGCTGTTCTCGCCGCGCTCCAAGGACAAGGCCGCCATCTACCCGGACGAGCCGCGCGAGATCGACGTGCTCATCGGCACCGACTGCATCTCCGAAGGGCAGAACCTGCAGGACTGCGACTACCTGATCAACTACGACATCCACTGGAACCCGGTGCGCATCATCCAGCGCTTCGGCCGGGTGGATCGTATCGGCTCGCCGAACGCCAGCATCCAGTTGGTCAACTATTGGCCGGCCATCGACCTTGACGAATACATCAACCTCAAGGAACGGGTCGAGAACCGCATGATCATCGCCGACGTCGCCGCCACCGGCGACGACAACGTGCTCAGCGCCCAGGCCAACGACGTTGCCTACCGCAAGGAGCAACTGCGCCGCCTGCAGGACGAGGTGATCGAGATGGAAGACCTGAAGACCGGCGTGTCGATCACCGACCTTGGCCTCAACGACTTCCGTATGGATCTGCTCAATTATGTCAAGGAACATGGCGACCTCGGCCATCTGCCCAACGGCCTGCACGCCGTGGTGCCGGCTCGCCCCGAGCTGGGCTTGTTGCCGGGGGTGATTTTCACCCTGCGCAACCGCAACCACGGTTTGCGGGTCAACCAGCAGAACCGCCTGCATCCCTATTACCTCGTCTATATCGGCAACGACGGCCAGGTCATCAGCGACCACGGCGAGGCCAAGCGCCTGCTCGACCTGGCTCGCAGCGCCTGCAAGGGCCACAGCCAGCCTATCGCCCAGGCCTACCAGCCGTTCAACCAGGCCACCGACGACGGGCGGCAGATGCAGGCCTATTCCGACTTGCTCGACCAGGCCATCCGCGCCCTGATCGACGTGAAGCAGGAACGTGATCTGGACAGCCTGTTCAGTGGCGGGCGCACCACGGCCCTGCTCGATCGCATCGACGGCCTGGACGACTTCGAACTGATCAGCTTCCTGGTCATCCAGGCGCAGCACGCGTGACCCTCTACGCCTGGCCAGCGGCCACCGCCTATGGGCGGGTGGTGCCGAAGAACCGCATTCTCCAGCTCGCCAAGGCTGGGGCTGCGCTCAAGGCGCATTTCGTGCGTGACGTGGAGCAGATCGTCTGGGCCTGCAAGCTGGCGCCGGAAACCCTCAACCTGGCCGCGACCCCGGCCGTCGCGGAAATCCAGGTGCTGCGTATCAGCCAAAAGCACGCTGAAGTGCATGCCGACGTTCTGCAATGCATCGAACGGGTGATACCCTTCCCGCTGATTTTCGAGCTGGCCCATGACGGCCACGTGCGTACCGTGGCCGCCTACAAAAGGCCGAGTGAAGCCGACCGCACGCGCTGGGTGGTGAGCCGACATTTCTACGGCGGTTGGCAGGCAGAAACAGCGCCGCGCACGCCCTTGCCCCTGGCACTGGATCTGGCGGCGCTGTACGAGCACCTGCTACGCCCGTTGCTCGATGAACAGTTCGATGCCCTGACCGGCGCCTTGCCCAGCCGCGAAATGCCCGCTGCCTACGCCGTCGGCGCCCCCGCGGCGAGGCGGCTGAGCCTGGAACAACGTATCGCCCTGGCCGATGCCATCGCCGCTGGCGTGAAAGCCGTCGAGCGCATCGAAGCGCGCCTGGCGCGCGAAAAGCAATTCAACAAACGCGTGGCCATCAACGCCGAGCTGCGCGATGCCAAACAGCAACTGCAGCGGCTGATCGCCCAACAGGCCGCTGCGGCGAACCCTTGAGAGAACCAGCATGGACAAACTGAAGATGCACAGCCCCGACCTGAGCCAGGACAATATCGCCAAGATCCGCGAACTGTTCCCCGGCTGCGTGACCGAGGCGCGTGACGACAAAACGGGCAAGCTGCGCCTGGCGGTGGACTTCGACCAACTGCGCCAGGAGCTCAGTGACCAGATCGTGGAGGGGCCACAGGAGCGCTATCGACTGGACTGGCCAGGCAAGCGCGAGGCGTTGCTGGCGGCGAATGCGCCCATTGCGAAGACGTTGCGGCCTTGTGTTGCAGAAAGTGTGGATTTCGATACCACGAAAAATCTCTTCATAGAAGGGGATAATCTTGAAGCTTTGAAATTAATTGCTGAAAGTTATCTTGGGCAAATTGGGGTTATATTTATTGATCCTCCTTATAATACGGGGAGTGATTTTGTCTATGCTGATGACTTCTCAGAGAATGCTGCTGACTATTTGGTTAAATCGAATCAGTTCAATGGTTCTGCTGAAAGTCTTGTGGCAAATTTGGAAACTAATGGTCGGTTTCATTCTGACTGGCTTACCATGATTTATCCTCGGCTCAGATTGGCAAGGAATCTTCTGTCGGATGAGGGAGTGGTTTTCATTACCATTGGTGATGATGAGATTGGTAATCTGTTGAAGTTGTGTGACGAGATTTTTGGTGAGGATAATTTTGTTGCAAACTTCATCTGGGAAAAGCGGACGAATAGAGAGAATAGAAAAGTTGTCTCTTCTCGTCACGATTACGTGGTCTGTTACTGCAAGAGGCAAGTGCCTGGTCGGCGCGCACTGAAGCAGCTTCCTATGAGCGAGAAAGCTCTTGCTAACTATAAGAATCCGGATAACGACCCCAGAGGAGCATGGAAGTCTGATCCTGCTACCGCGCAAGCGGGGCATGGAACTAAATCTCAATTCTATGCGCTTAAAGCTCCTAACGGTAAAGTGCATCATTTAGAAAGCGGTCGATGCTGGCTTTACACGGAGAAGGCTATGCAAGAGGCAATAGAAGATGGTCGTATATGGTTTGGTAAGGACGGAGATGGTGTTCCGCGGATCAAAACTTATTTGGAAGCCAAGGATAGAGGCTTAACTCCAGAAAGTATTATTTTTGCTGTGGATGCCGGTACAAATGAGTCGTCAAAAAACTTCCTGAAAGAACTCTTCGATGGGAAATCAGTTTTTGAAACGCCTAAGCCTGTGGATCTCGTAAAGATTTTGATTCAGCTAAGCCCGGATAGCCGTATTGTCTTCGATTTTTTTGCAGGATCCTGTACCACTGCAAATGCAGTTTTTCAACTTAATGCTGAGGATGGTGGGAATAGAAAATTCATAATGACTCAAGTTGACGAGCCTTGCCCTGTAGATAGTGAGGCTTATAAACAGGGATATCTGGATATTCCAAGTATCGGTAAAGAGCGCATTCGTCGGGCAGGGCAGAGTCTTTTAGCTGCTCAGTTTAATGACGCATGGCAGAAAGACATCGGCTTCCGCGTCCTAAAAATCGACACCTCCAATATGAAGGATATCTACTACCGCCCGGATCAGCTTTCCCAGGCCGATCTGTTTGGCGCGGTGGACAATATCAAGCCCGACCGCACCCCCGAAGACCTGCTGTTCCAGGTGCTGATCGACTGGGGCGTCGACCTGAGCCTGCCGATTCGCCGTGAAACCCTGCTGGGCAAGACGGTGTTCTTCGTCGACGGCAATGCCCTGGTCGCCTGCTTCGAGCAGGGCATCAGCGAGGAGCTGGTCAAGGAACTGGCCAAGGCCGAGCCGCTGCGCGTGGTGTTCCGTGATAACGGCTTCGCCTCCGATGCGCTGAAGATCAATGTCGAGCAGATTTTCCGTCAGCTCTCGCCGAGCACCGAGATCAGGACGCTCTGAAGGAGGCGATGATGGATCGTCAGGCGTTGCAGGCCTTGCTGGAAACCCTGCTCGAACGCTGGGAAGGCGAGGTGGTGGAGTTCAAGCGCGCGGGTAACGATTACTCCAGCGACAAGATCGGCCGCTATTTCTCCGCCCTGGCCAACGAGGCGAACCTGCGCAACCAGGAACGTGCCTGGCTGGTGTTCGGTGTGGACAATAGCACCCGGCAGGTGGCCGAGTGCGGCACCGACTACCGCCCGCAGCCCGAGCGTCTGCATCACCTGAAGATGGAAATTTCCGACTGCACGGAACCGAGCGTGACCCTGCGCGATATCCATGAGCTGAAGCTGGATACCGGTCGGGTACTGCTGTTCGAGATTCCCGCCGCGCCGCTGGGCCTGCCGATTGCCTGGAAGGGCCATTACTACGCCCGCTCCGGTGAAAGCCTGACCCATCTCGGGCTCGACAAGCTCGACGAGATTCGCGGCCAGGTGGGGGCTGCCGACTGGTCGGCCCGTGTGGTGCCGGGGGCGACGCTGGAGCATCTGGATCAACAGGCCCTGAGCGCTGCGCGGGAGTCCTTCGCCAAGAAGTACGCCAACCGCTTCGAGCTGGAGACGGTGCTGGGCTGGCCGCTGACGACCTTTCTCGACCGCGCCAAGTTGACCCGCGACGGGCAACTCACCCGTACCACTTTGTTGCTGCTGGGCAAGGCCGAGGCCGCGCACCTGCTGTCACCCCACCCGGCGCAACTGACCTGGCGGCTCGAAGGGCCGGAGCGTGCTTACGAGCACTTCAGCCCGCCGTTCCTGTTGGCCAGCAGCGAGTTGTACCGGCGGATTCGCAATATCCAGATCCGCATCCTGCCGGATGACCAGTTGCTGGCGGTGGAGCTGGCCAAGTACGACCAGAAGATCGTGCTCGAAGCCCTGCATAATTGCATTGCCCATCAGGATTACAGCCGCAATGGCCGGGTGGTGGTCAGTGAGTTTCCCGATCGCCTGGTGTTGGAGAGCGAGGGCGCATTCTTCGAGGGACAACCTGGCGACTATATCGCCGGTACGCGTACGCCACGGCGCTACCGCAATCCTTTCCTAGCGCAGGCGATGGCCGAGCTGAACATGATCGACACCATGGGCTATGGCATCCACGACATGCATGCACGCCAGGCTCGGCGCTTTTTCCCGATGCCGGACTACGATCTGGGCGAGCCGCAGGCCGTGCGCCTGACCATCCATGGTCAGGTGGTGGATCCGGCCTACAGCCGGCTGTTGATCCAGAATACCGATCTGCCGCTGGCCGACGTGCTGGCTCTGGATCGTGTGCAGAAGAAGCTGCCGATTGCCGACGATGCCGTGGTGCGGCTCAGGCGAGCAGGCTTGATCGAGGGGCGCAAACCACACTTCCATGTCTCCGCCCATGTAGCCAAGGCAACCGCCAGCAAGGCCGAATACATTCGTACCCGTGCCCAGGACGATGAGTTCTACGCCAAGCTGCTGACCGATTATCTGGAGCGCTTCGAGCAGGCCAACCGCGCCGATATCAACCACTTGCTGCTGGACAAGCTCAGCGATGCCCTGGATGACAAGCAGAAGTACAACAAGATCAGTGGGTTGCTGACCAAGCTGCGCCGCCGTGGGGTGATAGTGAACACCGGCTCGGACACCGCACCGTGCTGGCGCATTGCACAGAGCTTGCACAGAGAAAAGTAGTGGCTCTCAAAGAACGGCTCAATAAAATCAATGGATTACGTCTCTCTGCAGGTTTGCTTTGCAGAGAGCTTGCAGAGAAGGTCAGTGGTAACAGATGAAACTCAGATTCAAGGTTCAGCCCTACCAGACCCATGCCGTCGATGCCGTGGCCGATTGTTTCGCCGGGCAGCCGCTCAGTGCCGGCCTGAGCTATCGCATCGACCCTGGCCAGCGCAATCAGGCGAGCGCCTTCGATGAGGATGGCTTTCGCAATGCCGAGCTGGCCCTGAGCGAAAGCCAGTTGCTGGAAAATGTGCAGAAGGTGCAGCGCTTGCAGAACCTGCCGCTGTCGCAGTCGCTCAGCGAGTTCACCACCTTCGATGCCAAGGGGGCGCGGGTGCCGGTCAAGGCCACCTACCGCAAGGAGGCGCTGGCCGCCACGCGCGTTCATCTGGACGTGGAGATGGAAACCGGTACGGGCAAGACCTACTGCTACATCAAGACTATTTTCGAGCTGAACAAGCGTTACGGCTGGTCGAAGTTCATCATCATGGTGCCGTCCATCGCCATTCGCGAGGGGGTGCAGAAGTCCTTGCAGATCACGGCGGATCATTTCACCGAGGGCTACGGCAAGAAGGCGCGCTTCTTCGTCTACAACTCCAAGCGGCTGCACGAGCTGGAGAGCTTTTCTTCGGATGCCGGCATCAACGTGATGGTGATGAACATTCAGGCGTTCAATGCCCGGGGTGCCGATAACCGGCGTATCTATGACGAGCTGGACGACTTCCAGTCGCGACGGCCCATCGACGTGATCGCCGCCAACCGACCGATCCTGATTCTCGATGAGCCGCAGAAGATGGAAGGCGCCGCCACCATGGAGGCGTTGCCCAAGTTCAAGCCGTTGATGATCCTGCGTTACTCGGCCACGCACCGAACCCTGCACAACCGCATTCACCGCCTGGATGCGCTGGATGCCTACAACCAGAAGCTGGTGAAGAAGATCGCCGTGCGCGGTATCCAGACACGCGGCCTGGCGGGCACCAATGCCTACCTGTATCTGGAGGGCATCGAGCTTTCCAGCAAGGCGCCCGTCGCTCGTATCGAGCTGGAGGTCAAGCTCAAGTCCGGCGAGATCAAGCGTCAGCTACGCCGCCTGAAGTTCCGCGATGACCTGTTCGCCGAATCGGGGGAGCTGGATCAGTACCGCGATGGCTTCGTCATCAGCCAGATCGACGCCAACAACGACACCGTCGAGTTCGTCAACGGCCTGGTGCTCAAGGCGGGCGAGGCCAACGGTGACGTGTCCGAGGGCGATATCCGCCGCATCCAGATTCGCGAAACCATCAAGGCGCATCTCGACCGCGAGAAGCAGCTCTTCGCTCAGGGGATCAAGGTGCTGTCGCTGTTCTTCATCGATGAGGTGGCGAAGTATCGCGATTACAGCCAGGCGGATGAAAAAGGTGAGTACGCGCGCATCTTCGAGCAGGAATACCAGCGCTTGCGTGACGAATACCTGGGTGAGCTGGATCTGGAGAATCACGCCTATCGCCAGTACCTGGCCGGGATCGACGGCGAAGCCACCCATGCCGGTTACTTCTCCATCGACAAGAAGACCAACCGTCTCAAGGATCCGGCGGTCGGCGCGCGCGCCGTGGACTCCGATGACGTGGATGCCTACGACCTGATCCTCAAGGACAAGGAAAGCCTATTGGCCTTGCATCAGCCGAACGATGGAGCCGAGGTACGCGCCAAGCGCATGGTGCGTTTCATCTTCTCCCACTCGGCCTTGCGTGAGGGCTGGGACAACCCGAACGTGTTCGTCATGTGCATGCTCAAGCACAGCGACAACAGCATCTCCCGCCGCCAGGAGGTGGGGCGTGGCTTGCGTCTGTGCGTCAATCAGCACGGCGAGCGCGTCGACCATCCGGCGCTGGTGCATGAGATCAATGTGCTGACGGTGATCGCCAGCGAGAGTTACAGCGCCTTCGTCACCGGCCTGCAGCAGGAAATTGCCGAAACCCTCAGCGCGCGACCGCGCCAGGCAGACGAAGAATATTTCACCGGCAAGGTGTTGAGTACCGAGCAAGGCCCGCTGGAAGTTACCAGCGCCATGGCCAAGCAGATTTACCGCTACCTGGTGAAGCACGATTACACCGACGACGCCGATCACATCGCCGAGGCCTATCACCAGGCCAAGGCCAGTGGCGCCTTGGCGCTACTGCCGGCCGAGTTGCAGCCCTATGCCGAGCAGGTGTTCGAGCTGATCGACAATGTTTTCAGCGAGGCCCAGCTACCCAAACCCGACAATGGCCGTACGCCGAAAACCAACCCGCGCAATGCCAACTTCGACCGCAAGGAGTTCCAGGAGCTGTGGAGCCGGATCAACCGCAAGGCGGTGTACCGGGTGGACTTCGAGTCGGCGGAGCTGGTGCGCAAATGCATCGCCGAGCTGGACGGCCATTTGCGTGTGACGCCCTTGCAGTACAAGGTGCAGAAGGGAATTCAGCAAACTGATCTGACTGACGAGCAACTGCGCGCCGGTGAGGGCTTCAAGGTTCAGGAAACGGAAACCGAGTACGGCGGCTCCATTCACTCCGTGGTGCGCTACGACTTGCTGGGCAAGATCGCCGAGGCCACGCAACTGACGCGCAAGACCATTGCCGAGATCCTGCAGGGTATTCAGGCGGTGGTGTTTGATCAGTTCAAGCACAACCCCGAGCATTTCATTGCCGAGGCATCAAGGCTGATCATCGAGCAGAAAGCCGCCATGGTGATCCAGCGACTGCTGTATGACGAGGTGGATCAGCGCTATGACACGGCCATTTTCACCGTCAATCAGGTCGGGCAAGACTTCAGCCGTGCGACGGGCAAGCTGGCAAAGCATGTCTACGATTACGCCATCGTCGACTCCAAGGTCGAGCGTGACTTCGTGCATGACCTCGACACCAACGGCGAAGTGGTGGTGTACGCCAAGTTGCCACGCGGTTTCCTGATTCCCACGCCGGTCGGGGATTACAACCCGGACTGGGCTATTTCCTTCCGCGCAGGCTCCGTTCGGCACATCTACTTCGTGGCGGAAACCAAGGGCAGCATGTCCTCGATCAAGCTGCGAGAGGTCGAGAAGACCAAGATCGAGTGTGCCCGTAAGTTCTTCGCTGAAATCAGCGAGAAGATCACCGAGGACAAGGTCAAGTATGACGTGGTGACCGACTATGCCACGCTGCGCGATATCGTGGCGCCGGCCAAGGCCTGAGCCTGCTTCGCGCAGGCTCAGGCCTTGGCCTCACGGCTTGGTTTGGCGCAACCGCACGGCGATGTCCGGTTGGTCGATGAACAGGCCGTCGATGCCGGTGGCGAGGAAGGCACGCAGCTCGGCGTCGATGTCGCCGCGATTACTTGGTACGTCGCCACTGCGCAGGCTGGTGGGCAGGAAGGCGTTCTCGGCGCGGAAGGTATAGGGGTGCACCTTGAGCCCGGCAGCATGGGCATCACGTACCAGGCTGGTCGGCGCGGTCAGGTTACCGGCGGCATCACGCGGGATGATCATGCCTTTCTCCGGACCGATGCCGGCGGCGTAACTCGCGATGTTTTTCAGGCCTTCTGGCGTGATCATCTGTTGATAGCCAAGGTCACTGCCCAGTACCTGCTGATCGTAGGGCTGGCCCGCTATCCACAGCAGCTGGACCAGGCGGATTGGGGTCAGTTTGCTCAGCGTCTTGAGGTTATCCACTTCGAAGGACTGGATGAAAACGGGCGCGTTGGCGCTGTCATAGCCGTTGCGTTCGAGCACCGCCAGCAGCGGTTTCTCCATGGCCAGGTCGAGGTGCTGGAAGTGGGTGGGGTGCTTGGTTTCCGGGTACAAACCCAGGGTCCGTTGTTGGAGGGCTTCCAGCCGTTTCACCAGATCGATGATCTCCTGCAGCGTGGGTATCTCGAACTGACCATCGAAGCGGGTATTGCCCGGCCGCTGCTGCGGGATGCGTTCGATGGCGCGCAGGGTTTTCAGCTCGGCCAGGGTGAAGTCCTCGCTGAACCAGCCTTCCAGGCTGACGCCATCGACCGTCTGGGTACGCTTGCGTTCGGCGAACTCGGGGCGCTGCGCCACGTCGGTGGTCAGCCCCAGTTCGTTGTCATGGCGGGCGACCAGTTGGCCGTCGCGGGTCATTACCAGGTCAGGCTCGATGTAGTCGGCGCCTTGAAAGGCTGCCAGCGCGTAGGCGGCCAGGGTGTGCTCGGGCGCGTAACCGCTGGCGCCCCGGTGGGCGATCACCAGTGGAGCCTTGGTGTCCCAGGTCTGGGGTTGCTTGGCGCTGGGTTGCTGCTGGGCCCAGTCGATGGCGGCCTGGACGTTATCCTGAGTAGGGCTGGCGAAGACCGACAGTGGCAGCAGTGTGACGCCCAATATCCAGGCAGATAGTGATTTCGACATGACGCTAGCTCCTTGCTCGTGGATGTAGCCGCTAGCCTGCTACGGCGAAGGTGACGATACGACGACAGCGTTGCTTCGGCCACAGGTGGGCTGCGAGGCCGCTGGGTGCTCTGCTATGCTCGCGGCCATGAAAATGACTCTACCCCTTTCCCTGATCGCCGCGCTCGCGCACAACCGTGTGATCGGTCGCGACAACCAGCTGCCCTGGCACCTGCCGGCGGACCTCAAGCATTTCAAGGCGCTGACGCTCGGCAAGCCGATCATCATGGGGCGCAAGACCTGGGATTCGCTCGGTCGGCCATTGCCCGGCAGGCTCAACATCGTGGTCAGTCGCCAGGCGGGCCTGACCCTGGAAGGTGCCGAGGTATTCGCGACGCTGGAAGAGGCCATCGAACGAGCCGACGCCTGGGCGCGCGAAGAGGATGCCGAGGAACTGATGCTGATCGGCGGCGCGCAGCTTTATGAGCTGGGCCTGGCCCAGGCCGATCGTCTGTACCTGACGCGTGTCGGCCTCGAGCCTGATGGCGATGCCTTCTTCCCCGAGATCGACGAGGCTACCTGGCGCATGACCTCCAGCGTCGAGCACCCGGCTTCGGCCGAGACACCGTTCTACGCCTTCGAAGTGTGGGAGCGCCGCGGCGCATAACCCTACCGAGCTTTTCGGCCATCTTTGCCGCCAGGTTCCCCTGCGTGGCGTGATGGCCACTGCCTTGCCTCTGCCGTAATTTTCTTTCGTGCATCCTGATGCAGGTTTTTACATGTCTGAGCAATCGCCCATCGACGAGCGCCCGAGCGCCGTCGCTGCACTCTTCGTGCGCCATCCACTCTGGGAAGATGCGCTGGCCCTGCTGTTTGGCACCGCTCTGGTGGCGCTGGGCATCGCCTTCTACGCCCATGCGGGTTTGCTGACAGGCGGCACCGTCGGCATCACAAGGTGCTGCTATCGGTTCTTGGAGCGGGGATGCTCAATCTGGTGCTGGCGATCAATCAACGGGCGGACCGCTACGTCGGCGTCAGCTGAGCCCATCAACGAACGAGGGGCTGCCTCGCTGGAGACAGCCCCTCGTCGTTTCGTTTTCGCGGAGGCGAGAATCAGATCACTTCGGTGATCTGGATGATCTCGACCCAGTAGCCGTCCGGGTCCTTGATAAAGGCAATGTCGCGCATGCGACCGTCGGTCAGGCGTTTCTGGAAGTCCACGCCGAGGTCTTCGAAGCGCTGGCAGGCCGCCTTGATGTCCGGCACCGACACGCACAGGTGACCGAAGCCGCGCGGGTCGCTGTTGCCGCTGTGGTAGGAAAATTCCGGATCTTTCTCGGTGCCGTAGTTGTAGGTCAGCTCCAGCACGCCGGGGATCGACTTGCGCCATTGATGGCGAGCAGCCGGGTCAGCCGGGATCTGCGACTTGTCATTGATCAGGGCGAGGAAGTACAGGCTGAACTCGGCATCGGGGAAGTCTATCTTCTCCAGCAGGGTGAAGCCCAGCACGCGGGTGTAGAAATCCAGCGACTTCTGCAGATCCTTCACGCGGATCATGGTGTGGTTGAAGACGAAGTCGGCGGTAGCGACGTCGGGTTTGGCGGTCACGCCGGGAATGGCGTTGAGCTCGTCGAGGGTCATGGGGTTCTCCATCAGGTAGGGAATGGGCTCGGTGCTGAAAGGCCGTATCTACCTATATGGCTTTGCCCATGGCTTTTTTCAAGGTCGAATGTCACGGTGGATGGGACTCTTTCATCTGCCTTGCTGGCGTGGTGTCTTGATTGGTGGGCTGAAGCCCACCCTTGATCAGGCATGGCTGTAGGGTGGGCCGGGCGGCGATCCGCTTCAGCCCACCAATTCAATTCCAGCTCCCGCATCAGACCTGCAGCGTGATCAGCTTAGCTCGTACCTGGCGGCCTTCGATATGCAGGAGGCCCACGCCGATGGGCAGCTTGAAGCGCCGCGGCCCGGCGCTGCCGGGGTTGAGGTAGAGCACTCCGTTGCGCTTTTCGTGCAGCGGCTTGTGCGAGTGACCGGCGATTACCACGTCGATGCCCTGAGCTGCCGGGTCGATATCCAGCTGCTTGAGGTCGTGCAGCACATGCAGGGCGATGGCGCCGAAGCGTAGCGTCAGGCGCTCGGGGATGGCGTCGGCCCAGCTGTCCTGATCATTGTTGCCGCGCACCACCGACAGCGGTGCGATGCGTTCCAGATCGGCCAGAATGTGCGGCCCGCCGATATCGCCGGCATGGATCAGGTGAGCGACGCCTTGCAACGCTGCTAGCGCTTCGGGGCGCAGCAGGTTGTGGGTGTCGGCGATCAGGCCGATGCGCATCACTGCCCCTTGAGCAGTGCCAGCAAGGCATCGGCATCGAGCTTGCCGCTCATCTCACCGCCTTCGAGCAGGCTGCTGGCAAGGTCGCGTTTGCGGGCGTGCAGGCTGACGATTTGTTCCTCGATGGTGTTTTCCGTAACCAGTCGGTAGATGGTCACCGGGCGTTGTTGGCCCATGCGGTGAGCGCGGTCGCTGGCCTGGTCTTCCACTGCCGGATTCCACCAGGGGTCGAGGTGGATGACGTAGTCGGCGGCGGTCAGGTTGAGGCCGCTGCCGCCGGCCTTGAGGCTGATCAGGAATATCTCGCCTTCACCGGCCTGGAAGGCGTTGACCCGCTTCTGGCGCTCCTTGGCTGGGGTGGCGCCATCGAGGTACTGGTAGTGGATGCCGCGCTCATCCAGCCAGGCGCGGACGATGTTCAGGTGGTCGACGAATTGGCTGAAGACCAGCGCCTTGTGACGGTTTTCCAACAGCTCTTCGACGATTTCCGCGAAGGCCTGAAGTTTGCTGCTGCTCAGGGGGCTGCTCGGAATCACCAGTGAGGGGTGGCAGCAGAAGCGTCGCAGGCGGGTGATCTCGGTTAGCACCTGAAGAGGGCTGCGCTCTTCGTCGGGGGCGCTGAGGTTGTCTACGGCCTGTTGGCGCAGGGCTTCGTACTGATGGGCTTCGGCCTCGGACAGCGGCACCTTGTAGGTAATCTCGGTACGCGCGGGCAGCTCATCGAGTACCTGGCTTTTCAGGCGACGCAGGATGAAGGGTTGGATCAGGTTCTTCAGAGCTCGCCGCGCCGAGGCATCGCCCTGTTCGATGGGGGTGGCGAAGCGTTGGCTAAAGCTGTCCTGGCTGCCGAGCAAGCTGGGGTTGATGAAGCGGAACAGGTTCCACAACTCGCCCAGGTGGTTTTCCAGTGGGGTGCCGGTGGCGATCAGGCGGAAGTCGGCCTGCAGGGCCATGGCAGCCTGCGAACGTTTGGTCTGGGCGTTCTTGATCGCTTGCGCCTCATCGAGCACCACGCTGATCCAGGGTTGTTTGCTGAATGCGTCGGCATCCTGTTGCAGCAGGCCGTAACTGACGATGACCAGATCCCGTGGGCCTAGACCTTCCAGGGTGCGCGTGCGTTGGTAGTCGCGGATGTTGAGGGTCGGGGCGAAGCGATTGCTTTCCGCCTGCCAGTTAAGGGTTACCGAGGTCGGCGCCACCACCAACTGTGGGCCTTGTGCGGCGCGCAACAGCAGCAGGGCCAGGGTTTGTACGGTTTTACCGAGGCCCATGTCGTCGGCCAGGCAGGCGCCCACGCCCCACTGTGCCAGGCGTGCCAGCCAGGCAAAGCCTTCTTGCTGGTAATCACGCAGCTCGGCCTGCAAGGTGCTTGGCACCGCTGGCTGATAATCACGCAGGGACTGCAGGCGTTGCAGGTGGGCCTGCCAGTCCTGACCGGCCTTGAATTCGCCAGCTTCCTCGGCCAGTTCGGCGAGCAGCGGGGTGGTCAGCGGGCTCAGGCGCAGGCCGTCGTCGTTGATCCGTTCGGCCAGGTGGCTCAGTTCGTCCAGGCGCTTGCGCAGGCTGTTGCCGATGGCCAGCCAGTCATTGCTGCCCAGTGTGATGAAGCGGCCAGGGCTGGCCTTGAGCAGCTCCAGCAATTGGCGTAGCTGCAGCACCCGGCCGTCATCCAGGGTCAGCTCGCCTTGAAGCTGGAACCAGTCGCCTTGTTGCTTGAGGCCAAGCTTGAGGTGCTGGATCTCGCTGCGGCCCTTGATGCGCATGCGCTCGCCTTCCGGCCATACGCATTCGAGTAGCTGGCCGTCGATGGCCTGCAGCTCGCTGAGCACCTGCAGGGCGTCCTGCGGGTTTTCCAGTTGCCACTCCTGACCGTCGCTGTCGGCATTGGCCAGGGCTGGGCAGGCGTCGAGGATCTGTTGCAGGGCTTGGCGTTCGTGCTTGAGATTACGCGCCACTTGCACGGTTTTACCGTCGCGCTCACCCAGCAGGCGCTCGCTGCCATGCCCTGGCCGGAACCAGCCACCTTCAGCCAGAGGCCGCACCAGCAATTGCAAGCGCAGCCCCTCGGCCAACGGCAGTAGATGAGCGTAGAGGCGGGTATCGGCGCTTATCTCTTCGACGTGCGCGGTCAGCTCCGGGATATCCGAGTGGATGGGCAGCAACGGGGCGATACTGCCAATGGCTTCGACCAGTTGCGCCTTGGCTGACAGCGGCACGTTGAGGCCGTCACCGATGATCTCGGCGATCTGCCGCAGCTCCTTGCTGACTGGGTAGATCTTCAGTCGCGTGGGGGTTTCCTTCACCAGCAGCAACTCGCCGTGGCCGATGCCCTCAGGCTGAAGCCGCAGGCTGATCTGGCCTTTGCTTTCCTTGAGCTGCAGGCCGGGCTCGCCCAGGCTGACGTCGACCCTTACCTCTGGCGCATCCTGCCAGAACAGATGGGGATGGCCCACCAGGCGCTGCAGTGCAAGGGAAGCCGGCAGGCTGTACTGGCGACCACCGTAATAGCTGTTCTCGACCTGGATCAGGCGGCTGGCCTCACGATCCTGATCGCAGAGAAAGTCCAGGCTGTCGCCGTCCTCGAGCAGACGCTTGAGGGCAACGGGGCGGCCCTTGCTCCATTGCCCCTTGGCGTTGCGTTTTTGCTCGCGGGGCTCGAGGCTCAGGCCGCTGTAGCGATTCATACTGAGCAGCCAGGCCAGGCGCGTTTGTTGCTCGGCGCTCTTGACCGGGTTGGCCGGTGAGCGGATCAGGCTCAGTGCGTTGAGTGCCAGTTGCCAGCTTTCCTGACGCTGATACAGGTCTACCAGGGGCAGCGCACCATCAGGCAGTGGCGCGCTGCCGCCGAATTGGCGGCTGATCAGCGCTTCGTATTCATCGGCGAGCCAACGATAGCCATTTTCACATAGCTGCTGCGCCTGTTCCTGCAAGGCGTTACGCCAAGCCTTTTGCCTGGCCAGCGGCTCATCCAGCCAGTACAGCGCCAGGCCGAGCAGCAACCCATCCAGGCCCGGAGCCAGTGGCGGCAGTTTGTGCAACTGCGGCGGTCGACTGCCTTGGCGCAGGTCGAGAAAACTCAGCAGCAGCTGATAGGCGATGCCATACCCCTGTTTGCTGCCCAGTTGTAGGGCTTGTTTGAGCGTCGGTAACTGCTTGGGATCGTTTTCCTGAATCAGCGCCAGGCAGTACAGCGCGTTGAGTGTCGGCGGGAGGTCGATCTTGCGCTTTTTGGTCTGCTTGCGCAGATCGGCCATCCACTCACGTAGCACGGCCAGCATGTCGCGTAAGGCGCCCTTGGCGAACAGGCTGATGATCACATGCATCAGGCTGCGCGTCTCAAGGGCCATCTGCTCGAGGGTTGCCTGATCGCCGCGCCACAGGGCGTGCAGCAGTACCTGCAAGCCAAGCTCCATATCGTTGTGCTGTTGCAGGCTCTGCAGGGCCATTCGATAGCTCTGCTCGGCCGGTGAGCAGGCTATCGCGGCCAGTTGCAGGTGGTCGTCGAGCAGTAGCTGGCGAACCGGCAGGGACAGTCTGGCCAAGAGGGTCTGCCCGGCTTCGTCGTTGAGCATCTGCCGGATCGGGTGCCATTCCAGCGATTCATGGATGGGGACCACATCGTCCAGTTGCTCCAGCGCCTGTGCCAGGTAATCGGCATCGTCAGCGATGATCGCCAGCCAGACTTCCTCCATGAGCCGTTTGCTGGACGGTGATGACCAGGTGTCGAGCGGGGTTAGCTGTTGCACATGTGCCTTGAGCAATGCGACGCGATCCTCTGACTTGAACAGACGCAGCAGTACTTCGTTGCGTAGATTCGGCGTGATGCCAAACAAGGTGTGCCTGTCGCTTTGCCCCTGGGTTAGCCAGCCGGTTGCGATGAGTTCCTTGGCCACCTCGCTGAAGCATGTGTGATCAAGCTGCCGTGAGCTGGAGAGGCGCACGTTGAGCGCGCGCAGGTGTTTGAGCAATGCGGTTTTGTTCTGCCCCATGACACAGGGCGCCAGGTTGAATAGCACCGATTGCAAGTGATACGGCAAGGCTTCAAACGCGACGGGTGACTTGGGCATAAGAACGGGGCTCTGGCAACCTGACGGAGGGCAAATGGTAGTGGCTATCGATAAAACGACCAAGCCCGGCACATGGCCGGGCTTAGTTTAGGCAGGGGGCGGGTATCAGCCGTCCAGCATGGCCTTGTTGCGCACCGCACCTTTGTCGGCGCTGGTGGCGAGCAGGGCGTAGGCCTTGAGTGCGGTGGTTACCTTGCGCGCGCGTGGTGCGGCCGGCTTCCAGCCTTTCTTGTCCTGTTCGGCACGGCGGGCGGCCAGTTCTTCATCGCTGACCAGCAGGTTGATGCTGCGATTGGGGATGTCGATGAGGATCTTGTCGCCGTCGTTGACCAGGCCGATGGCGCCACCTGCTGCCGCTTCCGGCGAGGCGTGGCCGATGGACAGGCCGCTGGTGCCACCGGAGAAGCGGCCGTCGGTGAGCAGGGCGCAGGCCTTGCCCAGACCCTTGGACTTCAGGTAGCTGGTCGGATAGAGCATCTCCTGCATGCCCGGGCCACCTTTCGGACCTTCGTAACGGATGATGACGATGTCACCTTCCTTCACTTCGTCATTGAGGATGCCCTTGACCGCGCTGTCCTGGCTCTCGAAGACCTTGGCGTTGCCCTCGAAGACATGGATCGATTCGTCCACACCCGCGGTCTTCACCACGCAGCCATCGAGGGCGATGTTGCCGTACAGCACCGCAAGTCCGCCTTCCTGGGAGTACGCGTGCTCGACGCTGCGAATGCAGCCTTCGGCACGGTCGTCGTCGAGGGTTTCCCAGCGGGTGCTCTGGCTGAATGCGGTCTGGGTCGGGATACCGGCCGGGCCGGCCTTGAAGAAGTGGTGCACGGCTTCGTCGCGGGTCTGGGTGATGTCCCACTGGGCGATGGCGTCGGCCATGCTCGGGCTGTGCACGGTGGGCACATCGGTGTGCAGCAGGCCGCCACGGGCCAGCTCGCCGAGGATGGAGAAAATGCCGCCAGCGCGGTGCACGTCTTCCATGTGGTACTTCTGGATGTTCGGCGCCACCTTGCACAGCTGCGGCACCTTGCGCGACAGGCGATCGATGTCGCGCAGGTCGAACTCGATCTCGGCTTCCTGGGCGGCGGCCAGCAGGTGCAGGATGGTGTTGGTCGAACCGCCCATGGCGATGTCCAGCATCATGGCGTTTTCGAACGCCTTGAAGTTGGCGATGTTGCGCGGCAGTACCGACTCGTCGCCTTCGCCGTAGTAGCGCTGGCACAGCTCGACGGCCAGGCGGCCGGCGCGCAGGAACAGCTGCTCGCGGTCGCTGTGGGTGGCCAGGGTCGAGCCGTTGCCCGGCAGGGACAGGCCGAGGGCTTCGGTCAGGCAGTTCATCGAGTTGGCGGTGAACATGCCGGAGCAGCTGCCGCAGGTCGGGCAGGCGCTGCGCTCGTACTCGGCGACTTTCTCGTCGGAGGCGGTCGAGTCGGCGGCGATGACCATGGCATCGACCAGATCCAGGCCGTGGCTGGCCAGCTTGGTCTTGCCGGCTTCCATCGGGCCGCCGGAGACGAACACCACCGGGATGTTCAGGCGTAGGGCGGCCATCAGCATGCCGGGGGTGATCTTGTCGCAGTTGCTGATGCAGACGATGGCATCGGCGCAGTGGGCGTTGACCATGTATTCCACGGAGTCGGCGATGATCTCGCGGCTCGGCAGCGAATAGAGCATGCCGTCGTGGCCCATGGCGATGCCGTCATCGACGGCGATGGTATTGAATTCCTTGGCCACGCCGCCGTGCTTCTCGATCTCGCGGGCGACCAGTTGGCCGAGATCCTTCAGGTGCACGTGGCCGGGCACGAACTGGGTGAAGGAGTTGGCGATGGCGATGATCGGTTTCTTGAAGTCTTCGTCCTTCATCCCGGTGGCGCGCCACAGGGCGCGGGCGCCGGCCATGTTGCGGCCGTGGGTGGAGGTTTTCGAGCGGTAATCGGGCATGACGGATTCCTGCGGCTAATGCGGTTGTATAGGCGGTGAGCGTCGGTGGGCGGCAGGTCGCCGCGTAGTGTGGGCTGCATGACGAAACGGGATCGCCGTTCGTGCGGCCAGGGCTCACAGGCCCGCCGGAGGATGCCGGGCGGGGAATGGGGCGATTCTACGCCCGGCAGGGCTGGCGGGGGAAGGTTGCCGGTCGTGCGCAGGCCCGTGACGGCTCAATGCGGTATTTCGATCCCGCGCATCCGCTCGGCACGTCGGCGTAGCAGTTCCAGGGTGACCAGCAGGGCGATGGAGACCAGGATCAGCAGTGTGGCGATGGCCAGGATGCTCGGGTTGATCTGCTCGCGCAGGCCCGAGAACATCTGCCGGGGAATGGTGCGTTGCTGTGGGCCGGCCATGAACAGGATCACCACCACTTCATCGAACGAGGTGATAAAGGCGAACAGCGCGCCGCTGATCACGCCGGGGCGAATCAGCGGCATGATCACGTCGAAGAACACGCGAATCGGCGTGGCGCCGAGGTTCAGCGCAGCACGCGCCAGGCTGTAGTCGAAACCGGTGAGGGTGGCGGTGACAGTGATAATGACGAAGGGCGTACCAAGTGCGGCATGGGCCAGGATCACGCCCAGGTAGCCACCGGCCAGGCCGAGGTTGGAGTAGAAGAAGAACATGCCGGCGGCGGTGATGATCAGTGGCACGATCATCGGCGATAGCAGCAGGGCGGTGATGAAGCGGCGAAACGGCATCTCATCGCGGGCCAGGCCTATGGCGGCGCAGGTGCCCAGAATGGTGGCGAGGATGGTCGAGAGGATGCCGATGAAGAAGCTGTTCTTGATCGCCAGTATCCACTTCGGATCGTTGAATACCTCCCGGTACCAGCGCAGCGAATAGGCCTCGGGGTCGAGGGTGAGCATGCCTTCGGTGAAGCTGAAGAACGGCTCTGCGTTGAACGACAGCGGCACGATCACCAGGATCGGCAGGATCAGAAACAGCAGCACCAGCCAGGAGCTGGCCTTGAGCAGCCAGTGTCCGAGGTGGTGCCAGAAGCCGTAGTAGGCGGGGATCTTCATCGTCTCATCATCCCAACTTGATATTGCTGGCGCCGACGAAACGGTCGTACACCCAGTACAGCAACAGGATCAGCCCGAGCAGCAGCGAGCCCAGCGCAGCGGCCAGCTCCCAGTTGTTCGAGCGCTGCATATGGAAGGCGATGATGTTGCTGATCATCTGCCCGTCGGTGCCACCGACCAGTGCCGGGGTGATGTAGTAGCCCACGGAGATGATGAATACCAGCAGTGCCCCGGCACTGAGTCCGGGCAAGGTCATCGGGAAGTAGATGCGGACGAAGGCCGGGATCGGTTTGTCGCCGAGGCTGAGTGCGGCGCGCATGTAGCTGGGGTCGATGCCGCGCATCACACTGTACAGCGGCAGAATCATGAACGGCAGCAGGATGTGGGTCATCGCCACCACGGTGGCGAACGAGGTATAGAGCATCTCGAAGGGCTGACTGATCAGGCCGATGCCCATGAGGAAGGAGTTGATCACGCCGTTGGTCTGCAACAGCGCGATCCACGAGGTGGTACGCACCAGCAGCGAGGTCCAGAACGGCAGCAGCACCAGCACCAGCAGCAGGTTGGCGCGGTTCGACGGCAGGCCGGCGAGGTAGTAGGCCAGCGGGTAGCCGAGCAGGGCGCAGAGCAGGGTGATGACCAGTGCCATGTTCAGGGTCTTGGAATACAGCTGCAGGTAGATCTGCGTGTCCTGGCGCGCCTGGATGCCCTCGTCGGGGTGCATCTCCAGATCCAGTGCGGTCAGGTAGTAATCGTAGGTGTAAACCTTGCCGGCGCGCTCGATGGCGTACCACAGCTCGGGCTTGCTCCAGTTGCGGTGGGCCTCGAGCAGCGTCTGCACGCCTTGGCTTTGCAGCGCCTGGGCGTCCAGTCGGCCAACGCGCCGGGCAGTGGCTTTGACCACGCTGGACATGCCGGTATAGGCGCGGTTGAGTTCTTCGGAGAGCTTGCCGGACAGGCGCTGCTGGTTAAGGCCATGCAGTTCGCTGGCGAAGACCTGCAGGGTTTTTTCGTCCGGCAGTTGCTTGTGATCATCCCAGCGTTCGAGTTCGGCCAGGGTCAAGGGAATCAGCTCGGCCACGGTCGGGTGATGCACGCTGCGCCACAGCATGGTACCGATCGGGGCGACGAAGGTGACGAGGATGAACAGCAGCAGCGGCACCACGAACAGAAAGGCGGCGACGCGCTTCTTGCGACGGGCGCTGGCGGCTTGGCCGGCTTCGCTGGTGGTCAGGGATGACAAGGTGTTACTCCGTAAAACAGGGCGCACAGCAAGTGTCGATCAGTAGCTCCCTCTCCCGTTTACGGGAGAGGGCTGGGGAGAGGGTGACAGATTCACCCTCTCCCCCAACCCCTCTCCCACAAGTGGGAGAGGGGAGCTGATGGCCTTTACTTCAACAACCACTCGTTGAATTTCTCACCCAACGACTCGCCATAGTCAGCCCAGAACTCGGAGCCAGCCTGGATGCCTTTATCCAGGTGAGCGGTCGGCAGGTGCGGCGTCGCAGTCTGGTCTGCCAGCGGCATGGACGACTTGCGGGTCGGGCCGTAGGCGACGTCCGGCATGCCGGCCAGCGGCTTGGAGCCGGTGGCGTACTTGATGAATTCCATAGCTAGGTCTTTCTTCTTCGAGCCTTTGACGATGGCCCAGGCGTCGAGGTCGTAGACGTGGCCGTCCCAGACGATTTCGAAGGGCTTCTTCTCCTGCACGATGGCGTCGTAGAAGCGGCCGTTGGCCGACTGCACCAGCACCGCACCGCCGTCATTGAGCAGTTGTGGCGCCTGCGACCAGGAGTCGAACCAGACGATGTCCTTCTTGATGCTGTCCAGCTTGTCGAAGGCGCGTTGTTGGCCTTCCGGGGTGGCCAGCACTTCGTAGACTTCATCGGGCGCCACGCCGTCGGCCAGCAGTGCCCATTCCATGTTCACCTGCGGGCGTTTGCGCAGGGCGCGCTTGCCGGGAATCTTGGCGGTGTCGAAGAAGTCGCCGATGCTGGCAGCCTTGGTGCCGCCGATGGTGTTCTGGTTGTAGGCGAACACCACCGACCAGACGATGTTGCCCACCGCGCACTCACTGGCCAGGGCTTCGGGGATGAAGTCCTGTGCGGCCGGGGTGCCGTCGATGCCGGCCGGCAGCACGCTGTGGTCGAGGGTTTCCAGCAAGCCCTCGGAGCAGGCGCGTTCGAGGTCGATCACTTCGAAGTCAACCACGTCCCACTGGATGTTGCCGGATTCGACCTGGGCCTTGATCTCGGCGACGCCGCCCGAGTAATCCTCGAACAATACCTTGACGCCGGACTCTGCCTGGTAAGGGTCGATGACGTGTTTTTTCTGCGCCGCGCCATAGGCGCCGCCCCAGGACACCACGGTGAGGCTGTCCTGGGCCGTGGCGTTGCCCGCTGTGAGTCCCAATGCCGCCACCAGGGCGAAGGTGGAAAAGCTGGTAGTCAGTGATCTAGCCATTGCTGTGCTCCATTTGCTTCTACTAGTTGTGGGGTCAGAGCGTCTTCGGCACTTCCGATCGATCCAGGGCCTGGCTGTCTTCCGGCAGCCAGGCGAGGTCGATCTCTTCCTGAGCGCTGAGTTGCGGGGCTGAACTGTCGTTCAGATTCTTCACCACCAGCTCGCTGCCGCTGGCGGTTTCGAAGTGGTAGCGGATGTATTCGCCGACGTAGTGGCGGGTGACGAAGCGGGCCTTGACCTGATTGCCGGCGCCGCCAAGGCGGTCGGTGAAGTTGAGCTTTTCCGGGCGTACCGACACGGTGGTGGCCTGGCCGACTTCGGTGCAGTTGGCTTTCAGCGTGCTGACCAGGCCGCCATCGTCGAGGCGCACCTGGACGCGATCAGCCTCGACCGCCTCGATCACGCCGGAGAGCTTGTTGCTTTCGCCGATGAAGTCGGCGACGAACATGTTGGCTGGGCGTTCGTAGAGCACGTGCGGCGCGGCGCATTGCTGCACCACGCCGTTGTTGAACACGGCGATGCGGTCGCTCATGGTCAGCGCTTCGGTCTGATCGTGGGTGACGTAGATCACGGTGAAGCCGAGCTGCTCGTGCAGGCGCTTGATCTCGAACTGCATCTGCTCGCGCAGCTTCTTGTCCAGTGCGCCGAGCGGCTCGTCCATCAGCACGATGTCCGGGGCGAAGATCAGCGCGCGGGCCAGGGCCACGCGCTGGCGCTGGCCGCCGGAAAGCTGGGCGGGGTAGCGGCCGCCGAAGGCCTGCAGTTCGACCAGGGCGAGGTACTCCTCGACCTTGGCGCGAATCTCGTCCTTGGGCAATTTGCGGATTTTCAGTGGGTAGGCCAGGTTCTCGCGGATGGTCATGTGCGGGAACAGCGCGTACTGCTGGAAGACCATGCCGATGTTGCGAGCGTAGGGGGCGATGCTGGTGACGTTGCGGCCGTTGATCAGGATCTCGCCGCTGGTCACGTCCTCGAAGCCGGCGAGCATCATTAGGCAGGTGGTCTTGCCTGAGCCGGAGGGGCCGAGCAGGGTGATGAATTCGCCCTTGGCCACGTTGAGGTTGAAGTCCTTGACCACCAGGGTCTTGTGATCGTAGGTCTTCTTGACGTTGGTGAATCGCAGGAACGCGTCGTTCCCAGCTTGCGCAGTCATAGTCCTCCCCGCTATCGGCAATATGGAGTCAGCTCGTGGCCAAGGCTCCAACTTCTGAGTCGATTCGCCCCCTTCGTGGGGGACGTTCGTTATGTTGATAGCCAAAAGCAATAAGCAAGCCAGTTAACCCGTGGTCGGCTGATAGCGCTTAGCTATGCACTTTGAAGCCTAGTCGATGCTGGGCGAGATGCGAGGCGGGTGTGGGGGGAGGTAACAGCGAGAGGGGGGAAGAGGCACCTGCCGAAACGCACTCGGCAGGTGCAGGTTGCTCAACTGTTGGGCAGCAGGCGCATGGTCAGGCTTTTGATGTAGCGGGTCTCGTTGATCGCCGGGTGCACCGGGTGATCCGGGCCCTGGGCGCCGCGCTCGAGTAGTTGAATGTTGCGATCCAGATGGCGGGCGCTGGTCAGCAGAATGTTCTGCAGGTTGTCCTCTTCCAGGTGCATGGAGCAACTGGCGCTGACCAGGATGCCGTCCTTGTTGAGCAGGCGCATGGCGGTTTCGTTGAGGCGCCGGTAGGCCGCTTCGCCGTTCTTGATGTCCTTCTTGCGCTTGATGAAGGCGGGTGGGTCGGCGATCACCACGTCGAAGCGCTCTTCGGCGGACTTCAGTTCACGCAGGGCGGCGAACACGTCACCTTCGACGCAGGTGACCTTTTCGGCGAAACCGTTGAGCGTGGCGTTGCGCTCCACGCCGTCGAGGGCGAAGGCCGAGGCGTCCACGCAGAACACTTCGCTGGCGCCGAACGCTGCAGCCTGCACGCCCCAGCCGCCGATGTAGCTGAACAGGTCGAGCACGCGCTTGCCTTTGACGTAGGGCGCCAGGCGTGCGCGGTTCATGCGGTGGTCATAGAACCAGCCGGTCTTCTGCCCTTCGATCACCGGTGCTTCGAACTTCACGCCGTTCTCTTCCAGTGCTACCCACTCCGGCACCTCGCCGTAGGCAGTCGCCACGTAGCGTTCGAGGCCTTCGGCGTCGCGCGCGCTGGAGTCGTTCTTGAACAGGATGCCGCTGGGTTTGCACACCTGGATCAGCGCGGCGAGCACGTCGTCCTTGTGTGCCTCCATGGTGGCCGAAGCCAGCTGCACCACCAGAATGTCGAAGAAGCGGTCGACCACCAGGCCCGGTAGCAGATCGGAGTCGCCATACACCAGGCGGTAGCAGGGCTTGTCGAACAGACGCTCGCGCAGCGACAGGCAGACGTTGAGGCGATGCACCAGCAGGGATTTGTCCAGCACGTGCTTGACGTCGCGCGACAGCAGGCGCGCGCAGATCAGGTTGTTCGGACTCATGGCGACGATGCCCAGCGGCTTGCCGCCGGCGGCTTCGAGAACAGCCTGGTCCCCGGCGGCAAAACCATGCAGCGGGGTGGCGGCGACATCGATCTCGTTGCTGTAGACCCACAGGTGGCCGGCGCGCAGGCGTCGGTCGGCGTTGGCTTTCAGGCGCAGACTGGGCAGGGAAGACATGAGTTCGGGCTCCGCGGGGAAAAGAGCGGGATTATAGCGGTTTGCACACGGGGCCGGCGGTTACAAAAGTCGACTGCGGGCTGGTCTGTGCTTTGGCTAGACTGTGCGCTACTTCTCACCCTGCACGATCCCTCTTTCATGACTTACGAACTTACCGCCGAACAGATCCAGCAAGTCCTGCAGGGGATCAGCGTACCGCCGCAACCACAGATCATGGTCGATCTGCAGATGGAACAGATCATGCCCAGCCCCGATCTGCGCAGCATCGCCAAGCTGATCAGTCAGGACCCGGGGCTGTCCGGCGCGCTGCTGAAGATCGTCAACTCGCCACACTTCGGCCTGGCCAACCGCATCGCTTCGATCCAGCAGGCGGTCAATCTGATGGGCTGCAACACCGTGATCAACCTGATCAATGCGCAGTCGATCAAAGGCGAGCTGACCGACGAAGCGATCCTGGTGCTCAACCGCTTCTGGGACAGTGCCCAGGACGTGGCGATGACCTGCCTGACCCTGGCCAAGCGCCTCGGTTATCACTCGCCTGACGAAGCCTACAGCCTTGGGCTGTTCCACGACTGCGGCATCCCGCTGATGCTCAAGCGCTTCCCCAACTACATGCAGGTGCTGGAGGAGGCCTACGCCAGTGCCAGTGAAGAGCGGCGTGTGGTCGATACCGAGAATCGCCTGCTGACCACCAACCATGCCGTGGTCGGCTATTTCACCGCGCGCTCCTGGCGCCTGCCGGAGCACCTCTGCGAGGTCATTGCCAACCACCACAATGCCTTGTCGATCTTCAGCGATGACTCGGGGCGTGACGCTCAGTTGAAGACGCTGCTGGGCATTCTCAAGATGGCCGAGCACATCTGCGAGACGCATCGCGTGCAGGGTGGGCAGGCCATCGACATGGAGTGGCAGCACATCGCGCAGCCGATTCTCGAGTATCTGGGGTTGTCGGAGTATGACTTCGAGAACCTGCGCGAAAGCATCCGCGATCTGGCGGTGCTCTGAGTCTTCGTGGGGTTGCGCCGCCGTGCAACTGAGCGTGTAGGCGGCTTACCCTACCGCTTGCTGCGCAGCTCCTGCTAAGGTGGCGAACCGCCGTTTTCCTGTTGTATTGCCATGCCTGAATTACCCGAAGTCGAAACTACCCGCCGCGGTATCGCCCCCTATCTCGAGGGTCAGCGCGTCAGCCGCGTGATCGTGCGTGAGCGCCGTCTGCGCTGGCCCATCCCCGAAGACCTGGACGTGCGTCTGTCCGGCCAGCGAATCGAGTGCGTCGAGCGCCGCGCCAAGTACCTGCTGATCAAGGCCGAAGTTGGCAGTCTGATCAGTCATCTGGGTATGTCTGGCAGTCTGCGCCTGGTCGAGTGTGGGCTGGCTGCGGCCAAGCATGAGCATGTGGATATCGAGCTGGAGTCCGGCCTGGCGCTGCGTTACACCGACCCGCGGCGTTTCGGCGCGCTGCTGTGGAGCGAAGATCCGCTGCGCCACGAGCTGCTCAGCAAGCTCGGCCCTGAGCCGTTGGGCGGATTGTTCGAGGGTGAGCGCCTGTTCCAGATGTCGCGCGGGCGCAGCATGGCGGTCAAGCCCTTCATCATGGATAACGCCGTGGTCGTCGGCGTGGGCAATATCTACGCCACCGAAGCGCTGTTCGCCGCTGGTATCGACCCGCGTCGTGAGGCCGGCTCGATTTCGCGGGCGCGCTACCTGCGCCTGGCCGATGAGATCAAGCGCATCCTCGCTCATGCCATCGAGCGTGGCGGCACCACCTTGCGCGACTTCGTCGGTGGCGATGGCCAGCCCGGCTACTTCCAGCAGGAGCTGTTCGCCTACGGGCGCGGCGGCGAGTTCTGCAAGGTCTGCGGCAGCACGCTACGTGAGGTGAAGTTGGGCCAGCGCGCGAGTGTCTACTGTCCCAAGTGTCAACGTTGAAAAACTGTTGACGGGCGAACCGTAGGGCGGGTGCAACCCGCCACAGCGCGATAGGCGGGTTGCACCCGCCCTACGCTGACCGAAACCAAGAACAAGAAATACCGAGGTTGATCGATGTCCGGTAACTACTTGCCACCCAATCCTGCGGCCCAATGGCTGGGGCGCAGCGTGCTGAAACTCATGGGCTGGCGTATCGAGGGCGAGTTGCCCAAGCTCGACAAGTTCGTCGCCATCGGCGCCCACCACACCTCCAATTGGGACTTCGTGATCTTCATTGCGCTGAAGTTCGTGCTACGCCTCAACGCGCGCTGGTTCGGCAAGCACAGCATCTTTCGCTGGCCCTTCGGCGGCCTCATGCGCAGTTGGGGCGGCATTGCGATTCGCCGGGACCGCAAGTTGAACACCGTCGAACAGGCCATTCAGGCCTTTCGCGAGCATGACGAGTTCATTCTGGGGCTGTCGCCCGAAGGCACGCGCAAGAAGGTCGAGCGCTGGAAGATGGGCTTCTACCATATTGCGCTGGGCGCGGGCGTACCCATAGTGCTGGGCGCGCTGGATTACCAGAATCGGCGGGTGGTGATCGCTCCGACCTTTTTGCCAACAGGTGACGAGCAAGCCGACCTGGCAGCCATGCTGGCGTTCTTTCGTCCTTACGTGCCGAAAAAGCCGGAGTATGCCTTTCACGGCGATTGACGCCCGTCACGCTGACAATTATCAATGCGCTGTTATAGTTACTGGCACTTTCCCGAATAATCTGAAGGATCGATCCATGAAAGCGTTCCGCACCCCCGCTGTTGTCTTGGCGCTGACCTCTGGCCTGCTGGCGCTATCGGCGCAAGCGGAAGTGGTTCAGCAGAACGCCAGCGGTGATCCGTTGTACACCGTCGAGGCGCCCAAGGGCTATGCCATGATTGGTGATCTGCTCATCGCCCGCCCCCTGCTGATCGGCGCCACTGCGATCGGTGCTGCAGCCTTCATCGTCAGCCTGCCGTTCACCGCGCTGGGCGGTAACGTCGGCGAGGCAGCGCAGTCCCTCGTGGTAGCGCCGGGCAAAGAAGCCTTCGTACGCTGCCTGGGCTGCACCAGCAGCGGCTACAAGCAAGACTGATTCGCTGCACTGCTTGTCGCGGCCTCTCTCCTCCTCATCGAGGCGAGGGGCCGTTTACGTTTTAACGCCAAGAAAAGGAAGAAGCGGTAGTGATGAAGTACCTGCGCTGGGTGATATTGCTGCTGGTGGTAATGGGGCTGATCGCCTCGTTCTGGTTCAGCCAGGGCTGGCTGCAACTCTGCGCCGGGCTGGCGATCTTCCTGTTCGGCATGCAGTGCCTGGAAGAGGGCTTGCGCCAACTGGCGGGCAGCAAGCTGGAGCAGATACTCGGGCGCAGTACGTCCACTGCCTTCAAGAGTCTGTTGTTCGGCGTCGGCGGTACCCTGTTGTTGCAGTCCAGCACCCTGGTGTCGCTGCTGACCATCGCCTTTATCAGCACCGGGCTGATCCAGCTGGCGGGCGGCATCGCCATTCTGTTCGGCGCCAACCTCGGCGCCACCAGCGGCATCTGGTTGCTGGCGCTGGCTGGGCAGAACCTCAGCCTCAGCCCGTTGGCCCTGCCATTGCTGGTGTTCGGTGTGCTGGCCGGTTTCTTTGGGCCCAGGAGCAAGGCGGCCGGACGCATCGTGCTGGGCATCGCCTTCATCTTTCTCGGCATCGACCAGATCAAGGACGGCTTCGCCAGCTTCGGCGACGGCCTGGACATGACCGGCTATCAGGAGGGCGGCTGGCGTGGTGCGCTACTGTTCACCGCCATCGGCATGGCGATAACCGTGGTGTTGCAGTCCAGTCACGCGACCCTGATGCTGACGCTGGCGGCGTTGGCCAGCGGCCAGTTGGAGCTGAGTCAGAGTCTGGCCATCGCCATTGGCTCGAACATTGGCAGCAGTGTGACCACCGCTTTCGTCGGCTCGCTGGGTGGCAATCGTAGTGGTCAGCGTCTGGCTCTGGCCCATGTGCTGTTCAATATCACCACTGGCACGCTCGCCTTCTGCCTGCTGGGGCCGCTGACCTGGCTGGTGCATGCGCTGGCTGAACCCCTGGGGCTGGGTGAGAACAGCCTGATCCAACTGGCGATGTTCCACACCCTGTTCAATGCGATGGGCGTTGCGCTGTTCTGGCCGCTGCAGGGGCGTCTGGCGCAGTTGTTGATTCGCTGGCTGCCGGAACGTAGCGAGCCGCAGGTACTGATTACCGAACTGGCGAGCGAGAAAGTCGCCGAGCCGGAGCGGACGCGAGCGCGCTACCTCAACGAACGGGCGCTGGATTCGGTGGATGCCGCCTCCGGCGCGGTGGTGCAGGAGCTGGGGCACCTTGGCCGCTTGAGCCTGGAGGTGATCTGCCATGCACTCTATCTGCCGGTTGATCAGTTGGCGCGTGCACGGGCGGATGAGCAACTGCTGCAGGCCAAGCCCACGCAGGGCGGCTTCGACGCGGAGCACTTGTACCAATTCCATATCAAGGGTGTGTATGGCGATCTGCTGAGCTTCATGGGGCGCATGGAGCTGCCCATGGACGAAGCGCATCAGCAGTTCTGGGTCAGTTGCCAGTTGGCGGCGCTGCAACTGGTGGATGCGGTCAAGGACGCCAAGCACCTGCAGAAGAACCTTGGCCATTATCTGGACGCACCACCCTCGGCGGTGCGTGATGCCTATGTGGAACTGCGTCGCCATTTGCTCACCACCCTGCATGAGGTGCGTGAGTTGGCACGCTCGGACATGCCTGACGAAATGTGGCAGTCGCGCCTGCGCTGGCTCGACGAGCAGGCGGCGAGCTTCGATGCGCGGTTTCGTCAGCGCCTGTTCGCCGAGGTACGCGACGGCCACCTTGATGGCCTGCAGACCAGCTCGCTGATGAACGACCTGGGCTATGTCAGCCGTATTTTCCAGAGCCTGCGCAACGTGCTGATGCTGGGTAGCGAGCAGGCGCTGTTCCGCGAATTGCGCAAGTTCGGTGAGGAGCAGGAGAGCCTGATCAGGCTCTCCTGACACAAGACGTAGCCCGGACGAAATCCGCGGCTTTTATGCCTCGACAACCCCGGATTTCATCCGGGCTACGGTCACATTCGGGCGCTGCGCTTCAAGGCGTCGCTGTGCCAATCCCGCGAGGATCGCTCGCGGCCTTCACTTCGCCGCTGACCTTGTCCCAGAACAGCACCTGCTGATTACCGTACTGCCGATCCAGGCGTTTGAGTTCGTAGCCGCGTCGTTGCAGCTCGGCGATCTGCTCATCGCTGAAGGTGTCCGGCTCGTGCTCGATCACGTCGGGCAGGAACTGGTGGTGGTAGCGTGCCACCGCCGGCCAGCGCTCGATGGGCTTGTCGTCCAGGTACTCGAGCATCGACAGCAGCACCATGCTGGGGATACGGCTGCCGCCCGGCGTGCCGAAGGCAGCGAACTCGTCGCTGCTCTCGATAAAGCTGGGGCTCATCGACGACAGCGGCCGCTTGCCTCCGGCAATCGCATTGGCCTGGCTGCCGGTCAGGCCGTAGGCGTTGGCGCCCTGTACGTCGGCGGCGAAGTCGTCCATCTCGTCGTTGAGCAGTACACCGGTGCCGGGTACGGTGAAGGCGGCGCCAAAGGGCAGGTTGATCGACAGCGTTGCAGCGACAGCATTGCCTTCGGCATCGAGCACGGCAAAGTGGGTGGTGTGGTCGCCCTCGTGCCAGGTGCCGGCCGGCGGCAGGCTGGCGCTGGGTGTGGCGCGTTCGGGGTCGATGCTGCCGGCCAGTACAGCCAGATGCCCAGGCGAAAGCAGTTGCTCGACCGGATTCTTGACGAAGTCCGGGTCGCCGAGCAGGCCCCGGTCACGGTAGGCGCGGCGCAGGGCTTCGACCACATAGTGCACGCGCTGTACGGGCTCGGCGTCGCGCCAGGGCAGTTGTTCGAGAATCGCCAGGCTCTGCGCCAGGGCTATACCGCCCGCCGAGGGCGGCGGTGCGCTGATCAGCTCGCGGCCATCTTCCAGGGAGAAATGTAGCGGCGCACGGCGGGCAATACGGTACTCACGCAGGTCATCCTCGGTCCAGATACCGCCGGCATGGCGCACGCCTTTGATCAGGCGCTCGGCTATCGGGCCGTTATAGAAACCCTCCCGGCCATGTTCGGCCAACGCCTGCAGGGTGGCAGCCAGATCCGTCTGACGCAGTAGATGGCCCTCGGCGGGGATTTCGCCCCGGTCAAGAAAGAGCTTGGCGCTTTCGGCATCGTCACGCAGCGCTGCCAGGCGCCAGGTCGCGCGCTCGCGGTAGACGCGATCGACCGCGAAGCCCTCGTTGGCCAGGGCAATGGCCGGGGCCAGGCTGGTTTTCAGCGGCAAGCGGCCGTGCTTCTCCGCCAGCTCGACCAATGCTGCTGGCAGCCCCGGAATGGCGGCAGCCAGTGCGCCGTTGAGCGACAACTCGCGCTGCACCTTGCCATCGCGGACATACAGATTCGGTTTGGCTTCCAGCGGTGCGCGTTCGCGGGCATCGAGGAAGTCGTAGCCTGGCGTATCGCCGGCAGTGCGTAGCAGGAAGAAGCCGCCGCCGCCAAGGCCTGAGCCGTAGGGTTCGACCACGGCCAGGGC
>JBLUOL010000041.1:0-33417 GCA_048065775.1 Pseudomonas sp. GW6 | reverse complement strand
CCACGCCATGCACGCCTTTACCGGAGGGGCCGAAGGCCAGGTAGGCGGTCTGATTGATCAGCGCGTCGAGGTCGAGACTGGCGTTCTGGCTGATCAGTTCGATATCGAAGCGGTAGGGCTTGTTAAGCGTTTCGCGCCCCTCGAAGCTCAAAACCTGCAGGTCATTTTCGACCGCGGCAATGGTGAGGGTGATATGCGCCTGGTTGGCATCCAGCATGCCGTGGCCTCCATCCGTGAGTTGGGCGAGGCCTGAAGGGTGCCGGACAGCGCGCGTCGGTTCAATGATGGCATTCCCATACCATGCGCCGGTTCAAGAAAATACCGGTTACGATCCCTTCGGTCTCCAGCGATTGAGCAGCAGTGCGTTGCTCACCACGCTGACGCTGGATAGCGCCATGGCGGCGCCGGCGAACATCGGGTTGAGCAGGCCAGCGGCGGCAAGCGGGATGCCGATCAGGTTGTAGATGAAGGCCCAGAACAGGTTCTGGCGGATCTTGGCGTAGGTGCGCCGGCTGATCTCCAGCGCGGCCGGCACCAGACGCGGGTCGCCGCGCATCAGGGTTATGCCGGCCGCGTGCATGGCGGCATCGGTGCCGCCGCCCATGGCGATGCCGACGTCCGCAGCGGCCAGCGCCGGTGCGTCATTGATGCCGTCGCCGACCATGGCGACGGTGCCGTGCTGGCGCAGTTCACCGATCAGTCGCGCCTTGTCCGCCGGCAATACCTGGGCGTGGGGTTCGTCGATGCCCAGAACGCTGGCCACCGCCGCCACGCTGCCCTGGTTGTCGCCGCTGATCAGGTGACTGGTGATGCCTTGTGCACGCAGTTCGGCGATGGCGTCGGTGGCGCCGTCCTTGAGCTGATCACCGAACGCCAGCAGGCCAAGCAGGCGAGGGGCGTTGCCGGTTTCGATCAGCCAGGACAGGGTACGGCCCTCGGCCTCCCAGGTGCGGGCGGATTCGGCCAGCTCCCCCGCCTGTAATTGGTTTTCCTCCAGCAGGCGGCTGCTGCCCAGTTGCAGGCTGCGGCCCTCGACATCGCCAGCGATGCCACGACCGGCCAGCGCGCGGCTGTCGCTCAGCGCCGGCAGCGTGATGTGCTGTTCGGCGCAGCGCTGCAGCACGGCCTTGGCCAGCGGGTGCTCGCTGCCCTGTTGCAGACCGCCAGCCAGGCGCAGCAGTTCGTCCTCGCCGGCTTCGCTCAGGCCGATATGGACGATGCGCGGCTTGCCTTCGGTGAGGGTGCCGGTCTTGTCGAAGGCGATGTGCTGCACGGCGTGCGCCACTTCCAGCGCTTCGGCGTCCTTGATCAGGATGCCATGACGCGCGGCGACTCCAGTGCCGGCCATGATCGCGGTCGGCGTGGCCAGGCCCAGCGCGCAGGGGCAGGCGATCACCAGTACGGCGACGGCGTTGAGCAGGGCGTTTTCCAGTGATGCGCCGAACGCCAGCCAGCCCAGCAGAGTGGTGAGGGCGATCAGTAGCACCGCCGGGACGAATACCTGGCTGACCTTGTCTACCAGCTTCTGGATCGGCGCCTTGGCAGCCTGGGCGTCTTCGACCAGGCGGATGATCCGTGACAGCACGGTTTCGGCGCCAAGGGCCGTGGTTTCCACCAGCAGACGGCCTTCGCCGTTGATGGCGCCGGCCGTGACCTTGTCGCCCGGCTGCTTGGCCACCGGCAGGCTTTCACCGCTGATTAGCGCCTCGTCCGCATGGCTGTGGCCTTCCAGCACCTGGCCGTCGACCGGGAAGCGTTCGCCGGGCTTGACCAGAATCCGGTCACCCAGTGCCAGCGCGTCGATGCCGACACGTTCCTCACGTCCATCGATCAGGCGCACCGCATGATCCGGGCGCAATGCCTGCAAGGCGCGAATGGCACTGGCGGTCTGGCGCTTGGCGCGGCTTTCCAGATATTTGCCGAGCAGGATCAGGCTGATGATCACCGCCGAGGCCTCGAAGTACAGATGCGGCATCTGCCCGGCTGGCGTCACGGCCCACTGGTACAGGCTCAGGCCGTAACCGGCGCTGGTGCCGATGGCCACCAGTTGATCCATGTTGCCGGCACGAGCCTTCAGAGCTTGCCAGGCAGCGCGATAAAAGCGTGCGCCGAAGATGAACTGCACCGGTGTGGCGAGCAGGAATTGCGCCCAGGCCGGCAGCATCCAGTGCAGGCCGAAGGGCTCGACCAGCATCGGCAGCACCAGCGGCAGGGTCAGGGCGATGGCCGCCAGCAAAGTCAGGCGTTCCCGCTGCAAACGGCGTTGCGCCTGATCCGCGGCCGGGCGGTCGTCCAGCAGGCTGGCCTTGTAACCGGCGGCGGCCACCGCCTTCAGCGCCTGTTGCGGGTCGAAACCGGCGAGTACCTGCAGGCGCGCCTTCTCATCGGCGAGATTGACGGCGACCTGGCTGATGCCTGGCAGTTTGCTCAGGGCGCGTTCGATACGACCGACGCAGCTGGCGCAGGTCATGCCTTCGATGCCCAACTCCAGCGGCTGGCTGGGCACTGCATAACCTGCGTCGATGATGGTGGTGATCAGCTGCGGCAGGCTATCGGCAGGTGCTTCGATGCGCGCCTGCTCGCTGGCCAGGTTGACGCTGACACTGCTTACTTGCGGCAGCTTGCGCAGCGCGCGCTCGACACGACCGGCGCAACTGGCGCAGGTCATGCCCTGGATAGGCAGGTCGAAGGTGGTCATGGTTCGGCTCCCTGTAGCTTGATGGCTACAGGATCAACCTTGACCCCATGGCAAGGTCAAGCCTTCAGTTCAGTGTGGGCGCGGCATGCAGTCGCAGGCCATCGCTGCCCATGGCGATGCGATAGCGGCGCACCTCGCCGGCCTGCAGTTCCAGCGACTGACCGGCGAGCTGGTTGATACCGTCCTGACAGGGACCGGTGCCGGTCAGGCCAAGGCGCAGTGAGACGCGGCCTGGCGGCAGGTTGAAGGACACCGATTGGCCCTGATGCAGGCGGGCGGCCATCTGGTCATGCAGATACAGCGCGACCTCGCAGGTGGTGGCCACTTCAAGGCGTTCGCGGGAGACGATCAGCACCGCGTAGCCTTCGCCCTGACTTGTCGAGGGCAGCGGTGCCAGTGGTTCGGCCTGAGCCAGAGGCGCCAGCAGCAGGGCAAGGGCGGAGCAGAGCAGGCGCATGGCAAGGGTCCTCATGCAGAAAACGGCGCGGGTGACATGAAGCAAGGGCTTGACCTTGCCATCGTGGCAAGGTCGAGACTACACCCATCGACCACTGATTCAAGGAGTCAGCAATGCAACAATTCAAGGTTAGCGGAATGTCATGCGGTCATTGCGTACGCGCCATTACCCAGGCGATCCAGGCGCTGGAGCAGACGGCCAGAGTCGAAGTGGATCTGGCTGGGGGGCTGGTACGAGTGGAGGGCAACCTGGATGCTGCGCAGATACAGGCCGCCATTCGCGAAGAGGGCTACCAGGTTGCCCCCGCGTAGAGCTCGGGCCTGCTAAGGCCACTGCCGCAGCAGGCCGCGAAAGCAGCTGTCGATCATCGTCGGGGTATCGGTCTGGGCATCGAACAGGTTGGGGTCTCGCAGCCAGTCACTGAACAGGCCGACGAGTAGCGCGTGCAGCGTGCGCGAGGCCAGGCGCGGGGTGATGCCTGGCTGCAGGTATGGTTGCACAGCCGGCAAGGCGAACTGCTGTTCGCACAGGTCAATGAACTGATTGACGAAGGTCTCGTGACGCTCCTCGGCCTCGCGCAGCTCCTCGGTGAACTCGCAGCGCCGCAGTAGTACGGTGAGGATGCGCCGGCGTTGCTCGTCGAGCACCAGATTGGCCATGGCCTCTATGCACAGATCGCGCAGCAGCTGCAGCGATGACAGGCCATCGACCGCCGCCAGTTGCTGGGCCAGCGGCTCCAGCGGCAGACGTACCTGGTTGAGCATTTCGTGGAACAGGTGGGCCTTGTTCTGGAAGTGCCAATAAACCGCACCGCGCGTAACCCCGGCATGCCGGGCGATCTGCTCGAGGCTGGTATGGGCGACCCCACGCTCGAGGAACAACTGTTCCGCAGCAGCGAGGATGGCGCAGCGGGTTTTCTCCGCATCTTCTTTGGTTCTACGCATGGCGATCCGGTTAATTGGAACTAGGCTCAGATTGTGCCGAGTTTACCGATTTTGCCCCGCCTGCTGGTGGCGGGCTTGGTTGTCCTGCTTCTGCCCCGTGTCTAGCCAAGGAGAGGAATGCCTCATGCCCTTCGTTCGTCTGGTCGGTGTCTGCCTGCCCTTCAGCCTGGTCCTGCTGGCCGCGAGCGTCGAGGCCGCCGATGCGCCACCGTCAGCGGTGACGGTCGAGCAGATCAAGGCCGGCGAACTGCCCATCGTGCTGGAATATCCAGCGCGAACTGCCGGTTACCGCGAGGTGCAGGTTCGCGCCCAGGTCGGCGGCATCCTGCAGGAGCGCACCTATCAGGAGGGTAGTCGGGTACAGAAGGATCAGGTGCTGTTTCGTATTGATCCGCGCCCTTACGAGGCCGCCCTGGCCCGTGCCAAGGGTACCCTGGCACAGGAGCAGGCGCGTTTTCGCCAGACCGATCGCGACCTCAAGCGCATCCGTGAACTGCAGAAGAAGGGCTTTGCCAGCGAGAGTGAGCTGGACAATGCCATCTCCAACTTCGAACAGAGCAAGGCCAATATCGAGGCGGCCCAGGCCGAGGTGCAGTCGCGCCAGATCGACCTCGACTACACCACGGTCAAGGCGCCGATCACCGGCATCACCAGCAAGGAAAGCGTCTCCGAAGGCAGCCTGATCGTCGCCGGTGATCCCAGTGCCAGCCTGCTGACGCAGATCACCCAGCTCGACCCGATCTTCGTCAACTTCGCCTACCCGGACGCCGAGGCCGAGCGCCTGCGCCGCGAATTGTCCGAAGGCAGCCTGGTGCCACCGAGCAGCGGCAAACTCAGCGTGGAAGTGTATTTCGGTGATGGCTCGGCCTATCCGACAGCGGGCGAGGTGGATTTCACCGACAGCCTGATCGACCGTGGTACCGGTACCGTCAGCGCCCGTGGCGTGGTGCCGAACCCCGAGCAGAAACTGCTGCCCGGGCAGTTCGTGCGCGTGCAGGTCAAGGGCCTGACCCGTCCCAACGCCATCACCGTACCGGAGCGCTCCGTGGCTCAGGGGCCGCGTGGCACCTTCGTCTATGTGGTGGACGAGCAGAGTGTCGCGCGCATGCGCCAGGTCACCACGGGCGATACGGCCGGCGGCCGCTGGGTGATTCTGGCCGGCGTCAGCGATGGTGAGCGGGTGATAGTCGACGGTCTGGCCAAGGTACGACCGGACAGCCCGGTGCAGGTCGAGGAGGCGAAGGCAGCCACGCCAGCCAGCCCGGCGCAGGAGTAACGACCATGATCTCGCGCTTTTTCATCGACCGTCCGGTATTCGCCACCGTCATCTCCATCGTCATCGTGCTCGCCGGCCTGGCTGCGATGCGCGCGTTGCCCATTGCCCAGTACCCGGAAATCCTGCCGCCGCAGGTGTCGGTGAGCGCCGCATACCCTGGCGCCAGTTCGCAGGTCATCGCTGAAACCGTGGCGGCGCCGCTGGAACAGGAGATCAATGGCGTCGAGAACATGATCTACCAGCTGTCCAACTCTTCCAGCAGCGGGGCGATGAGTCTGACGGTGTACTTCGCGGTCGGCACCGACCCGGACCAGGCCACCATCAACGTCAACAACAAGGTGCAGGCGGCGCTGGCCAAGTTGCCCGAGGAAGTGCGCCGCCAGGGCGTGAAGGTGGAGAAGAAGTCGTCCGACATTCTTCAGGTGATCACTCTCTATTCGCCGGATGATTCGCGCGACCCGATCTTCATCAGCAACTACGCGCTGATCAACGTCATCGACGAACTCAAGCGCCTCAAGGGCGTGGGTGATGCCAGTCAGTTCGGGTCCAAGGACTATTCCATGCGCATCTGGCTGCGCCCGGACAAGCTGGCGCAGTACAACTTGACACCGACCGATGTGGTCAACGCCATTCGCGAGCAGAATTCGCAGTTCGCCGCCGGCAGCTTCGGCCAGCAGCCGCTGAAGGAGCCGCAGGACTTCACTTATACGGTCACCACGCAAGGACGTTTCACCGACCCGAAGGAGTTCGAGAGCGTCATTCTGCGTACCGACGATGGTGCTGGTGGTGCTGGTGGTGCTGGTGGTGTTCATCTTCCTGCAGAACTGGCGCGCCACGCTGATTCCGGTGCTGGCCATTCCGGTGTCGCTGGTTGGCACCTTTGCCGGCATGTACATGCTGGGTTTCTCCATCAACCTGCTGACCCTGTTCGGCATGGTGCTGGCCATCGGCATCGTGGTGGACGATGCCATCGTGGTGATCGAGAACGTCGAGCGGGTGATGCGCACTCAGGGGCTGAATGCGCGCGAGGCCTCGATCAAGGCGATGGAGGAGGTCACCGGGCCGATCATCGCCATCGTCCTGGTGCTTTGCGCGGTGTTCGTACCGGTGGGTTTTCTTGGCGGCCTGGCGGGGCAGATGTACAAGCAGTTCGCGATCACCATCGCGGTGTCGGTGGTGATTTCCGGCATCGTCGCCCTGACCCTTTCTCCCGCACTCTGTGCGCTGCTGCTCAAGCCCGGCCACAATGAACCGGCGGCGCCGTTTCGCGCCTTCAACCGCTTCTTCGACAAGGCCACAGAGGGCTACGGCGCCGGGGTGCGTTTCTTTCTCAAGCGTTCGCTGGTCGGCCTGCTACTGTTCGGCGGCATGATTGCGCTGATCATGCTGCTGTTCTCACGGGTGCCCGGCTCGCTGGTGCCCGATGAGGATCAGGGCTACGTGATCAACGCCTACTACCTGCCGCCAGCCGCTTCGCTCAATCGCACCGAGGCGCTGAGTGGGGCGGTGAGTCAGCAGCTGATGGAGCATCCGGCAGTCGAAGACGTAGTGACCTTCGCCGGTTTCGACGTGCTTACCTTCGGCGTGCGCAGCAACGCCGGGGTGTCTTTCGTGCCGCTCAAGGACTGGAGCGAGCGCACCACGCCCGAGCTCGATGCGCGCAATCTGACGCGCGAGTTCATGGGCATGGGCGCTGCGCAGAAGGATGGCCTGGTGTTGTCGTTCAACCCGCCGCCGATCACCGGCATGAGCACCACCGGTGGCTTCGAATCCTTCATTCAGGATCGTTCCGGTGGCAGCGTCGAGCAGCTCGGCGAGAAGGTCCAGGCCTTCGTCGAGGCCGCCAGCAAACGGCCGGAGCTGGCCGGCATTCAGAGCACCTTCAGCGCCAACGTACCGCAGTACTACATTGATCTGGACCGGACCAAGACGCGGGCACTGGGCGTCAGCGTCAGTGACGTGTTCACCGCGATGCAGGCGACCTTCGGCAGTTACTACGTCAACGACTTCACCCTCTACGGGCGCACCTGGCAGGTCAGCCTGCAGTCGGAATCGGAGTTCCGCCGCAAGCCGGAAGATCTTGGCCAGGTCTACGTACGCTCCAGCAGTGGTGATCTGGTGCCGCTATCGACCCTGTTGCGTGTGCGGCGCATCCTCGGGCCGGACTCCTATGACCGTTTCAACGTCTATCCCTCGGCCAAGGTCCTCGGTGGCCCGGCGCCGGGCTACAGCTCCGGGCAGGCACTGGCGGCGATGCAGGAAGTGGCCGATGAGGTGCTGGGCGAGGACTACAGCCTGGGCTGGATCGGCTCGGCCTACCAGGAACTGGCGACTCAGGGGTCGGGCACCCAGGCCTTCGTCTTCGGCCTGATTCTGGTCTTCCTGATTCTTGCCGCGCAGTACGAGCGCTGGACGCTGCCACTGGCGGTGGTCACCGCCGTGCCGTTTGCGGTGTTCGGGGCGATACTCGCGGTGTGGCTGCGCGGCATTCAGAACGACGTGTACTTCCAGGTCGGCCTGGTCACCCTGATCGGCCTGGCGGCGAAGAATGCCATCCTCATCGTCGAGTTCGCCGTGCTGCTGCGCGCCGAGGGCAAGGGCATCTTCGACTCGGCGCTGGAGGCGGCCAAGCTGCGTTTTCGCCCCATCGTGATGACTTCGCTGGCGTTCATTCTCGGTTGCGTGCCGCTGGCCATCAGCTCCGGTGCGGGCTCGGCCAGTCGCCACTCCATCGGCACCGGGGTGATCGGCGGCATGCTCGCGGCCACGCTGTTGGCCACTTTCCTCATCCCGATGTTCTACCTGCTGGTGGAATCGGCGGCGCAGCGGGTGAGCCAGCGCGGCAAGGCCAGGGAAGAACAGCCGCCGCATTGATAAGCGCGAACCGTCGTTCGGCGATCCGCGCTTTCATCTGCGCCCTGGTCGGTGAGATGATTAGCCGGCTAACAATTTTCCGGAATGTTCATGAATCTGCGAACCCTGCTGATCCTGGGCGCGCTGTGCGCCTTTGGCCCTTTGGCCATCGATTTCTACCTGCCAAGTTTCCCCACGCTGGCCCAGCAGTTCGGCACCGACGTCGAACATGTTCAACTGTCGCTGGCGGCCTATTTCGTCGGCATCGCCATTGGCCAGCTGTTCTACGGGCCGTTGGCGGATCGTTTCGGTCGCCGCGTGCCACTGCTGGTCGGGGTAGCATTGTTCACCGTGGCATCGCTGGCTTGTGCCCTGGCACCGAACCTGGAATGGCTGGTGACGGCACGCTTCGTCCAGGCCCTCGGCGGCTGCGCCGGGATGGTGATCACCCGTGCGGTGGTGCGCGACCTGTGCGATCCACTGGCTTCGGCCAAGGTGTTCTCGCAACTGGTGCTGGTGATGGGCCTGGCGCCGATTCTCGCGCCCCTGGGGGGCGGGCTGCTGCTGGGCACCCTGGGCTGGCCTTGGATCTTCCATAGCCTGGCGATTTTCTCCGGCCTGTGCCTGCTGGCCGTGCTGTTGTGGTTGCCGGAGACCCGTCCGCAGCATCTGCAGCCGGCGCCGCTGAGCGGCGCCTTCGGCCAGTACCGCGCGTTGTTGGGCAATGCACCGTTCATGGGCTACAGCCTGGCCGGCGGTGTGGCGATGGCCGGCATGTTCGCCTACATCGCCGGTTCGCCCTTCGTGTTCATCGAGTTGTACGGCGTGCCGGCCGAGCACTATGGCTGGCTGTTCGGCAGCAACGCGGCAGGCTTCGTGATCATGGCGCAGGTCAATGCGCGTCTGGTGCTGCGCGGCGGCCCGGCGCTGTGGCTGCGGCGCATGGTGCTGGTATACCTGGCCAGCGGCCTGTGCCTGCTGGCGTTGGCGCTGTGGCAACCGGCGCAGCTGTGGCCGCTGCTGATTCCGTTGTTCATCTGCGTCGCCAGCCTCGGTTGCGTGCTGCCCAATGCCACGGCTTGCGCCATGGCCGGGCAGGGCCGGCATGCCGGCAGCGCTTCCGGGCTGCTGGGTAGCATGCAGTTCAGCGTGGCGGCCAGCGCTTCGGCGCTGGTGGCCTTCCTGCACGATGGTTCGGCCATGCCCATGGCGCTGGTGATCGCCCTGTGCGGCGCTGCTGCCTGCGGCTTTGCCTGGTGGAGCAAGCGCTTCGTGGTGTGAGCCGGCGGGTTACAGTCGCGCGACCTTGAAGGTGTCGCAACGCCCCGGCTGACCACTCTCGAAGCCGGTACTGAACCAGCGTACGCGCTGCTGCGAGGTGCCATGGGTGAAGGCGTCCGGCACCACCTGACCGCGCGACTGCTTCTGCAGGCGGTCATCACCGATGGCGCTGGCGGCGTTGAGGGCTTCTTCCAGGTCGCCGGCCTCCAGCCAGTCATGCCGGCGTTGCGCGTGATGGGCCCAGACCCCGGCCAGGCAGTCGGCCTGCAGTTCCTGGCGTACCAGCAGGCCGCCGTCGCCCTCGACGCGTTCACCGCGCTGGCGCGCCGCGTTGACCTTGGCCGATACGCCCAACAGGGTCTGTACGTGATGGCCGACTTCATGGGCGATCACATAGGCCTGGGCGAAGTCGCCGGCAGCGGAGAAGCGTTGCTCCATCTCGCGGAAAAACGCCATGTCCAGATACACGCGCTGATCACCGGGGCAGTAGAAGGGGCCAACTGCCGAGCTGGCGAAACCGCAGGCGGAATTGACGCCGCCAGAGAACAGCACCAGTTGCGGATCGCGATACTGCTGGCCAGCCTGCTGGAACAGCTCGCGCCAGGTGTCTTCGGTATCGCCGAGGATGGCGCGGACGAACTCGCTCTGTTCGTCGTTCGCCGCTGGCGCGCTCTGCGTCTGGGTAACCTGCGGCTGGGTGGCCTGGCCGGCGATCTGACCGAGAATCTGCAGCGGGTCCTGGCCCATCAGCAGGCCGACGATGACGATCACCGCCACCCCGCCGAGGCTCAGGCCGCCGCCGAGGCGCCTGCCGGAACGGCCGCGCGCATCCACCACGTTGTCACTACGTCTACCGCGTTGCCAGCGCATGGCGGCACTCCCTGGTTGCTGATCGCTGCAGTGTAGCTGCGCCCGTGCCCGACTCAGTTGGCCGGGTAGTCACTGAGCAACTGATCCTTGCGCTCGCGATCCAGGCCGATGACCTGATAGGCATCGACACGGTCGCCATACTCCATACCAGGCGAGCCCACGGGCATGCCGGGTACGGCAGCGCCGATCAGGTCCACGCGCTCACGCAGTTTGAGAATGTCGGCGGCCGGTACATGGCCCTCGACGAACTTGCCGTCGATCACGCCGGTGTGACAGGAAGCCAGGCGCGGCGGCACGCCGAGTCGCTGCTTGACCGCACTCATGTCGGCCTCGACATGGTCGTTGACGGTGAAGCCGTTGTCCTGCAGATGGTCGATCCAGGCCTTGCAGCAACCGCAGTTGGCATCGCGATGTACATCGATGGTCAGTGGCTCGCTGGCGTGGGCCAGGCTGGTGAAGAGGCAGAGGGCGAGCAGGGAACGACGCATGACTGGACTCCGGATGAACGAGAGCGCCCAGCATAGCGCCGCGGCGGACGCTGCCCAAGCCATTGCGGCTATGCGTCGCGACCAGTGGCGGCCTATGCTGGCTGCAGCCACTCATTGTCTGGAACCCGCCCATGCTGTTCGCCCGAATCGTCCTGTCGATCCAGATCGCTGCCCTGCTCGTGTTGGGGCTGGCCTATTTCATCCGCCCCGAAGAAATGACCAGCCTCAGCGGCGCGTTGCTGATGGGTAATGCGGCGGTGACCGAAGTGCGCGCCTATTACGGCGGCCTGCAACTGGGCCTGGCGGCTTATCTGGCGATGGCGCTGCTGCGTATGGATTTGCTGCGCCCGGCGCTACTTTTGCTGGTGCTGCTGTACAGCTCGCTGGCGTTGGCACGTATTGCCGGGCTGTGGCTGGACGGCGGCGCACAGCAGACCTTCAACCTCTACGCGCTGCTGCTCGAAGTGGTGTCGGCCGGGCTGGCCTGGTGGGCGTTGCGCGGCCTGTCACGCTGAGCCGTTCAGCAGGCAAACCCGGATTGCATCCGGGCTACGAGGGGCGGTTCAGCGCCGCTCCAGCAACACACCCGCTTCCATATGGTGGGTGTAGGGGAACTGGTCGAACAGGGCGCTGCGCGTCACCTTGTGGGTGTCGTTCAGCTGGGCGATGTTGGCGGCCAGGGTCTCCGGGTTGCAGGAGATATAGAGGATGCGCTCGAAACGGCGAGTCAGCTCGCACGTGTCCGGGTCCATGCCGGCGCGCGGTGGGTCGACGAAGACGCTGCCGAACTCATAGCTCTTCAGGTCGACACCGGCCAGGCGGCGGAACGGGCGCACCTCATTCAGCGCCTGGGTCAGCTCTTCGGCGGACAGGCGCACCAGCTCGACGTTGTCCACACCGTTGTCAGCCAGGTTGGCCAGGGCGGCGTTCACTGAGGTCTTGCTGATTTCGGTGGCCAGCACGCGGCGCACGCGGGTGGCCAGCGGCAGGGTGAAGTTGCCATTGCCGCAGTACAGTTCCAGCAGGTCGTCGTCGCGCTCGCCGAGTACGTCATAGGCCCAACCCAGCATCTTCTCGCAGACCCGGCCGTTGGGCTGAGTGAAGGCGCCTTCCGGCTGGCGATAGCGAAAGCTGCGTCCGGCCACGTTCAGTTCTTCTTCCACGTAATCGCGGCCGATCACCAGACGCTGGCCACGGGAGCGGCCGACCAGGCTGACGTTCAGCTCGGCCGCCAGCTTTTCCGCCTCCGCCTGCCAGGCCTCGTCCAGCGGGCGGTGGTAGGCCAGGGTGATCAGGGCATCGCCGGCCAGGGTGGTGAGAAATTCCACCTGGAACAGCTTGAACGACAGCGCTTCGCTGGCCTGCCAGGCGGCACGCAGACGTGGCATCAGCTCGTTGATGCGCAGGCTGGCGATGGGGAAGTCGTCGAGCAGGATCGGCGTGTGTTTGTCGCCCGGCGCGAACATCGCGTAGTGGCGCTGGCCGTCTTCACGCCACAGGCGGAACTCGGCGCGCATGCGGTAGTGCTCGCGAGGCGAGTCGAACACCACAGGCTCCGGCGCGGCGAAGGGTGCCAGCAGTTCGACCAGGCGGGCCCTCTTCTCGGCGAGTTGGGCGTCGTAGGTGGCGGGGTCGAATGCGGGGCGGCTCATCGGTCACTCATGGGGCAGGAAAACGGGGCGCCATTGTAGCGATTCCGTTGCTGGCGTGCCGTTGTCGTCGATCATTGGTGGCGCTGGACGCAGAGCGTCCCGGGGAGACGTTCCCACGCGGAGCGTGGGAACGATCATGATGAGCGCCGACGGTGGGCTGAAGCGGAACGCCGCCCGGCCCACCCTGCGCAGAGTATCCAGGGCGCGGCGTAGGACGTACTTGCGAAGCAGCCGCGTAGGGTGGGCTTCAGCCCACCGATAACACTTCAGAACAGAGCCAGCACGGCGTAGGGCGTACTCGCGAAGCAGTACGCCGTCAGGGTTGATCAGGCGAAGTAGGCCAGCTTGACCACGAACAGGGCCGAGAGCACCCACATCGCCGGGTTCAGTTCGCGCCAGCGCCCGGCCAGTACCTTGACCGCGGTCCAGGCGATGAAGCCGAACGCGATGCCGTTGGCGATGGAGAAGGTCAGCGGCATGGCCAGGGCGGCGACCACCACCGGGGCGGCGACGGTCAGGTCGTCCCAGTCGATCTGCGCCAGGCTGCTCATCATCAGCACGGCGACGAACAGCAGCGCAGGCGCGGTGGCATAGGCCGGCACGGCGCCAGCCAGTGGCGCGAAGAACAGGGCCAGGAGGAACAGCGCGGCGACCACGCAGGCAGTCAGGCCGGTACGCCCGCCGGCACTGATGCCGGCAGCCGATTCGATGTAGCTGGTGGTGGTGCTGGTGCCCAGCGCGGCGCCGGCCATGGTCGCGGTGCTGTCGGCCATCAACGCGCGGCCCAGGCGCGGCATCTTGCCGTCCTTGTCCAGCAGGTCGGCCTTTTGTGCCACGCCGACCAGGGTGCCGGAGGTGTCGAACAGGTCGACGAAGAGGAAGGCGAAAATCACGCTGATCAGGCCGATATCCAGCGCGCCGGCAATGTCCAGCTGCAGCAGGGTCGGCATCAGCGACGGTGGCATCGACACCACGCCCTGCAGCTCGGACAGGCCGAGCACGATGGACAGGCCGGTGACCAGCAGAATGCCGATCATCACCGCGCCGGTGACCTTGCGATAGGCCAGCGCGGCGATGACGAAGAAGCCCAGGCAGGCCAGCAATGCGCCGCCCTTGCTCATGTCGCCGAGGCCGACCAGGGTGGCCGGGTGATCGACCACGATGCCGGCGTTCTTCAGTGCGATGATCGCCAGGAACAGGCCGATGCCGGCGGCGATACCGGCGCGTAGCGCCAGGGGGATGCTGTTGATGATCCACTCGCGGATCTTGAAGATCGACAGCAGGAAGAAGATCGCGCCGGAGAGGAACACTGCGCCCAGAGCGGTCTGCCAGCTGTAGCCCATGGTCATCACCACGGTGTAGGTGAAGAAGGCGTTGAGGCCCATGCCTGGCGCCAGGGCGATCGGGTAGTTGGCCAGCAGGCCCATGATCAGCGAGCCGATGGCGCCAGCCAGGCAGGTGGCGACGAACACCGCGCCGTGGTCCATGCCGGTCTTGGCGAGCATTTCCGGGTTGACGAAGAGGATGTAGGCCATGGTCAGGAAGGTGGTGATCCCGGCCAGTACCTCGGTGCGCACCGTGGTGTTATGGGCTTTGAGTTGGAACAGTCTTTCCAGCATGGTGGCTCCCCGAGGCGCGAGCGCGCCGAAATTGATCTGCACAAAGCAAAGCACATCCGTCCATGCAGGCCGGAAAATTGCTCGATCTGGCAAAAGCCGCGCATCATACCAGCAAGGTTTTGCCGGGTGAATTTACGGTCTGTCGTGTCTTTTTATGACCAGGTGGACAGTTTCATTTTCTGTCTGAAGGAGTGGTGAGATGAGCAAGCGAGCACTGATTGCAGTCGCCGATGGTGTCGAAGATCTCGAATGCGTGACGCTGATCGACGTGCTGCGCCGCGCCGATATCGAGGTACTGGTAGCGAGTATCGAAGAGCGCAGGATGATCACCTGCGCCCGCGGTACGCGTCTGACTGCAGACGCCATGCTGGTGGACGTGCTGGCGCAGGACTTCGACCTGATCGTCCTGCCCGGAGGCATGCCGGGTGCACAGCATCTGGCTGACTTCGAACCGCTGGCCGAGCGCGTACGCAAGCAGGCCAAGGCGGGCGAGCTGTTCGCCGCGATCTGCGCTGCGCCCGCGTTGGCCTTGCAAAGCTACGGGGTGCTCAGGCAGCGGCGCATGACCTGCTATCCGGCGTTCAGTGATCGACTGAGCGGTTGCACCTTCGTCGATGAGGCTGTGGTGGTAGATGGCAACTGCATTACCAGTCAGGGCCCGGGAACGGCGTTGGCGTTTGCCCTGACCCTGGTGGAGCAGTTGGTCGGGCGCGGCACGCGCACCGAGGTGGCCAAGGCGATGCTGGTGTAGAGGGCGCGGCCTGACTCTGTAGCCCGGATGAAATCCGGGGCGCTGGCCATAATTTTCCCCGGATTGCATCCGGGCTACGCAAAGCGCCGGCCAAGACTCGTGGGCTAAAGCGGATCGCCGCCCGACCCACCCTACGAGCTGAAGCGCCCGCACGGGCTAGGTCTCCCGGCTTTCCTGCTCCAGCAACCGCCGTTTGCGCTGCAGTCCCCAGCGGTAGCCGCTGAGGCTACCATCGCTGGCCACCACCCGATGACAGGGCAGCAGCAGGCCGATGGCATTGTTGGCGCAGGCACGGGCAATCGCCCGTGGGTGACTGTGCAGTTGTCCGGCCAGATCGGCGTAGCTGCGGGTCTCGCCGCTGGGAATGTTTTGCAGCGCCTGCCAGACCCGTTGCTGAAAGGCCGTGCCGCGAATGTCCAGGGGCAGATGGGCGGCTCGCTCGGGTTCTTCGAGTTGTTCCAGCACCTGCTGCAGCCAGCTGCGCAGACCCTGTTCATCTTCTTCGAGCTGGGCGGCGGCGAAGCGCTGTTGCAGTTGGACGAGCAGCGTTTGCGGTTCATCGCCAAACAGCAGAGCGCAAACGCCCTTGTCGCTGGTGGCCAGCAGCACCTGGCCGAGCGGGCAGGGGGCGATGCTGTAACGCAGGTGCTCGCCGGCGCCACGTTGACGGCGCTGGGCGGGGCTCATGGCCTGGGGCTTTTCATACAGCGCGCGGGTGCCGGAATAGCCAGCAGCCAGGGCGGCCTCGAGCACGTTGTCTGCCTCTGGCAATCGAGCATCCAGGCGTTGGCGGCGCTGCGCAGCGGCCCAGGCATTGGGCGTCATCCCGGTGCGCGCCTTGAACGCCCTGGCCAGATGCGATGGCGACAGGCCGATGCGTGCCGCCAGTTGTGGCAGCGTCAAGCGTTGCTCGCCACTTAGAAGTGCACAGGCGGCCGCGACCAGCGCGTCGAGTTGCTGCGCTGGGCTTTGCCCCTGCGGTGAGCAGCGCTTGCACGGGCGAAAGCCGGCAGCCTCGGCACTGGCTGCATCGGCATGGAAGCTGACGTTGTCGCGCCGTGGCCGCCGCGCAGGGCAGTTCGGCCGGCAGTAAATGCCGGTGCTGCGTACGGTGAAAACGAAGCGCCCGTCGAACGCCTCATCACGTTCGCAGACGGCCTGCCAACAGCGTTCCTGGTCAAGCATGGAGCAGCCCTTCTGCTGACGATCTTGCTGACGATTGTCGACTGCGTTCACCGCTCTGCCAATCCGCATTGCACTTTCAAAGCCCTGTCGAGGTCATTTGTACGACGGCCTGAGCGCAAATGCGGCCCAGCGCCTTTAATGATGGATAGGCAAGTGCCAATGGAGATCGCCATGCGCGGGATGCTCGATAGGCCGGAGCAGGAACTGATTCTGGTTGTAGAGGATGCAGTCGACGCGCGCCAGCGCCTCGGCGCGCTGTTGGCCGACCGCTACCAGGTAAGGCTGGTTGGCAGCGAGGAGGCGCTGCATGCCGCCAGGTCGCGGCCGCAGCCAGACCTGATTCTGCTGGGCTGGCAGGACGATTACGCGCTCTGTCGCGGGCTCAGAACCGATCCGCAGACCTGTCATATCCCGCTGATCCTGGTCACCGGTCGCAGCGATGCCGCCGACGAGCAGTTGGGCTTCGACCTTGGCGCCGCCGACTACATAACCAAACCGGTCAGCGCGCCCATCGTGCTCGCGCGCGTTCGAGCGCAGTTGCAGGTCAAGGCAGCCACCGATTACCTGCGTGACAAGAGCGAGTATCTGGAACTTGAGGTCAAGCGTCGCACGCGCGATATCCAGAACCTGCAGGATGTCACCATCGAGGCTATGGCCAGCGTTGCCGTCATGCGTGACAACCCGAGCAGTCGTCGCCTGGAGCGTATCGAGCGCTACATGACCTGCCTGACCGCTGCATTCGCGCGGCAGCAGCCGGCCTTGTCGGCGTCTCTGAACGAAGAGCGCATCGCCCAGTTGGGCAAGTCTGCCATGTTGCATGTGATCGACCGCCTGACCCTGCCGGATCGCGTACTGCTCAATCATGGCGAACCGGATGAAAATGACCTGCGCCTGCTGAGCGAGGGGGTGATCGCCGGACGGGATGCGTTGCAGCGAGCCGAGCGCAAGCTGGGCAGCGTCACCGATTTTCTTTCCGATGCCAAAGACATCGTCTACGGCCAACATGAGCGTTGGGACGGCAAAGGCTATCCACAGGGATTGTTTGGCGAGCAGATTCCGCTTTCGGCGCGTCTGATGGCGTTGGTGGGCCACTTCGAAGAGCTGAGCTGCCGACATCCTTACCGACCGCCAATCAGCCCTGCGCAGGCGGTGGCGCAGATCAGCGCGGCCAGCGGTACACGCTTCGACCCCATGGTGGTGCTGGCCTTCGTCGAAGCCACGACGGAGTTCCTGCATATCGCCGAAACCCTGGCTGACGACGCCGCTGCGGTCGGCGTGGAGTTGCAGCGGCTGGAGGACTCGCTGGCAGAAAACATCGAGTTGACGCTGCCGCCGACGCCATGACGCGGCGCCGGCTCAATCCATCGCTTGGGACCGGCAGCCGACATTTGCCTGTAGGGTGCGCCGCGAGCCCCTACCGCGCGGCGCGCCATGGCCGGGAGCTAGCAGGCCGTTGAAAAACGTAGGCGACGACTGCATGGATGCAGGAGGTAGAGCGAAGCAGGAAGCCCGAGCCGAGGCAGCCAGTGCAATACCGATGGCGGCCCCGCAAAAACAGCCGAAAAACGACCGGGGTCGCGTCCGACTTTACGTGTTGTAAATGAGCATTTTGACTGGGCTCGCACGCGAGGCTGTTTTTAACGCAGCAATGGCAACGTAGGTAGTTTTTCAACGGCCTGCTAGTCGACGATCCGCTCCACATGGTGACAGGCCACCTGTCGCGCATCGATCAGGCGCAGCTCAGGGCGTTCGCCGCGGCAGCGTTCGTCGGCATGCGGGCAGCGCTTGTGGAAGGCGCAGCCGGATGGCGGATTCAGCGGGTTGGGCAACTCGCCGCTGATCTTCATCCGTGGCTTGTCCGGATCGGGATGAATCGCCGGCGTCGCCGACAGCAGGGCACGGGTGTAGGGGTGCAGCGGGCGGGCGTAGAGCGCCTCGGCCGCGCCAATCTCTACCGGGCGGCCGAGGTACATCACCAGCACGTCGTCGGCGACATGACGCACCACCGCGAGGTTGTGCGAGATGAACACGTAGCCGGTCTGGTACTGCTCCTGCAGGTCCATGAACAGGTTCAGCACCTGGGCCTGGATCGACACGTCCAGCGCCGAGGTCGGTTCGTCCGCCACCAGCACCTTGGGCTGCAGCATCATGGCGCGGGCCAGGGCGATACGCTGACGCTGGCCGCCGGAGAACATATGCGGGTAGCGCTGGTAGTGCTCGGGGCGCAGCCCCACCTGCTGCATCATCGCCTGCACCTTCTCACGACGCTCGGCACGCGACAGGTTGGTGTTGATTAGCAGCGGTTCGGCCAACTGGTCACCGATCTTCTGCCGCGGGTTGAGCGAGGCGTAGGGGTTCTGGAACACCATCTGCACGTCGCGGCGCAACTGCTTGCGCTCGGCCTTGCTGGCGCCGGCCACCTCGCGCCCAGCAATCTGCAGGCTGCCGCTGCTGGGGTCTTCGATCAGGGTCAGGGCGCGCGCCAGGGTGGATTTGCCACAACCGGACTCGCCGACCACCGCCAGGGTCTTGCCAGCCTGCAGGCTGAAGGACACGCCATTGAGCGCCTGCACCGTGGCTGCCGGTTGGAACAGGCCGCGCGAGACGTTGTAGTGACGGGTCAGCTCATGGGCTTCGAGTACGGTGCTCATCAGGCCACCTCCAGCGGGAAGAAGCAGCGCGCGGCGCCACGATCATGTGGTTCCAGGGCTGGGCGTTGCTGGTGGCAGCGCTCCTGCACGTAGGGGCAGCGGGGTGACAGCAGGCAACCCAGCGGACGGTCATAGCGACCGGGCACGATACCAGGCAGGGTAGCCAGGCGGTGGGCGCCGGCGCTGTGTTCGGGGATCGCCTTGAGCAAGGCTTCGGTATACGGATGACTGGGCGCATCGAACAGAGCCGGCACCTGGCCCAGCTCCACCGCTTGCCCGGCGTACATCACGCAGACGCGCTGGGCGGTTTCGGCGACCACGGCCAGGTCATGGGTGATCAGCACCAGGGCCATACCCTGGTCGCGCTGCAGATCCAGCAGTAGCTCCATGATCTGCGCCTGGATGGTCACGTCCAGCGCGGTGGTGGGTTCGTCGGCGATCAGCAGCTTGGGTTCGGCGGCGATCGCCATGGCGATTGCCACGCGCTGGCTCATGCCGCCGGAGAGCTGGTGCGGGTAGGCATCGAGACGGCTGGCGGCGCCTGGTATCTCGACCCGTTCGAGCAATTCGAGGGCACGGGCCCGCGCCGCCTTGCCTTTCAGGCCCATATGCTGGCGCAGCACTTCCTCGATCTGGAAGCCTACGGTATAGCTGGGGTTGAGCGCGGTCATCGGGTCCTGGAAGACCATCGACAGGTCCTTGCCGACGATACGCCGGCGCTGCCGGCCCTTCAGACGCAGCATGTCGGTGCTGTCGAACTGCATGCAATCGGCCTGGACGATGCCGGGTGCGTCGATCAGGCCCATCAGCGCCATCATGGTCACCGACTTGCCGGAGCCGGACTCGCCGACGATGGCCAGCACTTCACCTTTTTCCACACTCAGATCGAGCCCGTCGACCACCGGCACGGCGTCGGCCGCGCCGAAACGTACGGAGAGGTTGCGGATATCCAGCAGACTCATCGGGCGTCCTCCGTGCATAGGGGGGACGATACTTCTCCCGTCCACGCTGCGCAGCTGTGGTGCGCCATGCGCACCGAGATCATCTTGTGCATATGGGCCTCCTCAGATGGCGTTCTTCAGTTTCGGGTCGAGGGCATCGCGCAGGCCGTCACCCATCAGGTTGATCGCCAGCACGCTGAGCAGAATCGCCAGGCCAGGCAGGGTCACCACCCACCAGGCGCGTTCGATGTAGTCGCGCGCCGAGGCCAGCATGGTGCCCCACTCGGGTGTTGGCGGTTGTACGCCGAGGCCGAGAAAGCCCAGCGCGGCGGCGTCGAGAATCGCCGAGGAAAAGCTCAGGGTGGCCTGCACGATCAGCGGCGCCATGCAGTTGGGCAGCACGGTGAAGAACATCAGCCGGGGCAGGCTGGCGCCGGCCAGTTGCGCAGCGGTGACGTAGTCGCGGTTCAGCTCGCCCATCACCGCGGCGCGGGTCAGGCGTACGTAGGAGGGCAGCGAGACGATGGCGATGGCGAAAATGGTGTTGATCAGCCCCGGGCCGAGGATGGCGACGATGGCCACCGCCAGCAGCAGCGACGGCAACGCCAGCATGATGTCCATCAGGCGCATGATGCCGGGGCCGAGCAGGCGCGGGAAAAAACCGGCGACCAGGCCCAGGAGGATGCCGGGAATCAGCGACAGCACCACCGAAGCCAGGCCGATCAACAGCGACAGGCGTGCTCCGTGGATCAGGCGCGAGAGCAGGTCGCGGCCCAGCTCGTCGGTGCCGAGCAGGAAGCGCCACTGACCACCGTCCAGCCAGACCGGCGGGGTGAGCAGGAAGTCGCGATACTGCTCGCTGGGATGATGCGGCGCGACCCAGGGGGCGAACAGCGCGCAGAACACCATCAGCAGCATGAAGCCGAGGCCACAGACGGCGCCCTTGTTGTGGCTGAAGGCTTGCCAGAATTCTTTCAGCGGCGAGGGGTAGAGCAGGCTCTGGTCGAGGCTGGTGGCGGTAGTCATGGGCATACCCCCTGGGTAGGGTGCGCTGTGCGCACCGATGGTTGGTCGCCGCCATTTGTGCGCACGGCCTGGGCGGCCCCGCGACACCCTAGGGTCTGTCGATTCATCACGCCTTCCTTACTTCTGATGGCGAATACGTGGATTGGCCAGGCCATAGAGGATGTCCACGGTGAAGTTGACCAGGATCACCAGGCAGGCGATCAGCAGGATGCCGTTCTGCACCACCGGGTAGTCGCGGGCGCCGATGGCTTCGATCAGCCACTTGCCGATGCCCGGCCAGGAGAAGATGGTTTCGGTCAGCACTGCGCCTGCCAGCAGGGCGCCGACCTGCAGACCGAACACGGTCAGCACTGGGATCAAGGCATTGCGCAGACCATGCACGAAGACCACGCGCGTCGGCGACAGGCCCTTGGCGCGTGCGGTGCGGATGTAGTCCTCGCGCAGCACTTCGAGCATGGCCGAGCGGGTCATCCGCGCGATCACCGCCAGCGGAATGGTGCCGAGCACGATGGCCGGCAGGATCAGGTGGCGCAGGGCATCGACGAAGGCACCTTGCTCTTCGGAAAGCAGGGTGTCGATCAGCATGAAGCCGGTGACCGGTGGAATGTCGTAGAGCAGGTCGATGCGCCCGGATACTGGCGTCCAGCCCAGGCCCACCGAGAAGAACATGATCAGCAGCAGGCCCCACCAGAAGATCGGCATCGAATAGCCGGTCAGTGAGATGCCCATCACCCCGTGGTCGAACAGCGAGCCGCGCTTGAGTGCAGCGATTACCCCGGCGATCACGCCGAGGGTGCCGGCGAACAGCAAGGCAGCCAGTGCCAGTTCGACGGTGGCGGGAAACAGGGTGAGAAACTCTTTCCACACGCTTTCACGCGAGCGCAGCGATTCGCCCAGGTTGCCGCTGGCGAGCTGGCCGATGTAGTCGAAATACTGCGCATACAGGGGCTTGTTCAGCCCCAGGCGCTCCATGGCCTGAGCGTGCATTTCCGGATCGACGCGACGCTCGCCCATCATTACCTCCACCGGGTCACCGGGGATCAGGCGGATCAGCGCGAAGGTCAGCAGGGTGACGCCGAAGAAGGTGGGGATCAGCAAGCCCAGGCGGCGTGCAATGAAGCTCAGCATGGCGGTGGGTAACTCCTCATCAGAACGGTATCGAGCAGCCTGGAAATCTGGCGATTCCTTCGAGCATGTTGCAGGTTAGCTGTTCGATCACGACATGCCCCGGGCGTTTGCCCGGGGCGTCGTTCAATGGCGGTCGCGCAGCGGCGGTCGCGCAACGGGCTATCAGTTGTTGCTGACACCGATGAAGCTGTTGCGCCCGAAGGGACTGATCTGGAAGCCTTCGACGCTGGTGCGCATCGGTTGGTAGACCGTGGAGTGAGCGATCGGCGTGATCGGCACTTCGCGCTTGAGAACGACCTGGGCCTGACGATACAGCTCGCTGCGTTGCTCCTGGTCGGTGACGCGCTTGGCGGCGACCACCAGCTTGTCGTATTCGCTGTCGCACCACTTGGAGAAGTTGTTGCCGTCTACCGAGGCGCAGCCGTACAGGGTGCCGAGCCAGTTGTCCGGGTCACCGTTGTCGCCGGTCCAGCCGATCAGCATGGCGTCGTGTTCACCGGCATGGGCGCGCTTGATGTACTCGCCCCATTCGTAGCTGACGATGCGCGCCTTAATGCCAATCTTGGCCCAGTCGTTCTGCAGCATCTCGGCCATCAGCCGCGCATTGGGGTTGTAGGGCCGCTGCACAGGCATGGCCCACAGGGTGATTTCGGTACCTTCCTTCACGCCGGCGGCCTTGAGCAGCTCCTTGGCTTTCTCCGGGTCGTAGGCGGCATCCTTGATCGACTCGTCGTAGGACCACTGGGTCGGTGGCATGCCGTTCACGGCCAGTTGGCCGGCACCCTGGTACACGGCGTCGATGATCGCCGCCTTGTTCACGGCCATGTCCAGCGCCTGGCGCACTTCGCGTTTGTCGAACGGCGCGCGGGTGACGTTGTAGGCGATGTAGCCGACGTTGTAGCCAGGCTCGGTCGGTACATTGAGATTCTTGTCGGCCTGCAGACTCTGCAGGTCGGCAGGGCGCGGGTTGAGGGTGACGTGGCATTCGCCGGCGCGCAGCTTCTGGGCGCGCACCGAGGCGTCGGTGTTGATGGAGAAGATCAGGTTGTCGATCTTCACCTGCTCGGGCGCCCAGTACTGGGTGTTGCCCTTGAAGCGGATCACCGCGTCCTTCTGATAGCGGCTGAACACGAACGGGCCGGTGCCGACGGGCTTCTGGTTGATCTCCGCGGCCTTGCCGGCCTTGAGCAGCTGGTCGGCGTATTCGGCCGAATGTATCGCGGCAAAGTTCATCGCCAGGTTCTGCACGAAGGCGGCGTCGACGGCATTGAGGGTGAAGACCACGGTCATGTCGTCGGTCTTCTCGATCTTGGCGATGTTCTTGTCCAGGCCCATGTCGGTGAAGTAGGGAAACTCGCTGGGATAGGCCTGGCGGAACGGGTGGTTGCGATCGAGCATGCGCTGATAGGTGAACAGCACATCGTCGGCGTTGAAGTCGCGAGTCGGCTTGAAGTAGTCGGTGGTGTGGAACTTGACCCCTTCGCGCAAGTGGAAGGTATAGGTCAGGCCGTCTTCGCTGATGTCCCAGGAGGTAGCCAGCGATGGTTGTGCCTTGGTGCCGCCGCGCTCGAATTCGGCGAGGCGGTTGAAGATGGTTTCCGAGGCCGCATCGAAGTCGGTACCGGTGGTGTACTGGCCGGGGTCGAAACCGCCCGGGCTGCCCTCGGAGCAATACACCAGGTTGCTGGCGTGGGCGAACGAAGCACTGGTGAGCAGTCCTGCGGTAAGCAGGGCCTTGCACAGGGGAGACATACGCATGCGAACCTCTTTTTTCTTTTTGTTCGCGCCTCGGTGCAGCGCGAGCTCGGTATGCGGTGAAGGCGGGTAGCCCACCGGGTCGGGCTCGAAATTAAGTCATGCTGAAATTGCGGTCAACAAAAATTAAGCAGCACTAACATTGCGCATATTCGCCCTGAATTGGGGCAAAAAATCACTCGCTGGCGGGGTGATCGCCGAAAAGCGCCATGGTGGTCATGGTCAGCACTTCGGCCGGGGCATCGGCGGTATTGGCCAGGCGATGCAGCTTGCCGGCATCGAAATGCACCGAGTCGCCGGGGCCGAGGGGGTAGTCGCGACCCTCGATGGTGTAGACGATCTGCCCGCTGAGCACGTAGGAGAATTCCACGCCTTCATGCGCGATCAGTTCAGACTGATAGCCCGCCGGAATGTTCATCTTCACCGCATTGATCGAGTTACCGGGAAATGAACTGGACAGGCGCTCGTAGGCCAGCAGCTGGCCGCCTACGGTGTAGCGCACCCGCTCGTTGACGTGAGAATCCGGCTGCGCCTGGGTGGGCTGATCGAACAACACGTTGAGCGGTACATCGAGCGACTTGGCGATGCTCGCCAGCGACGATAGCGATACGCCGGTCAGGTTGCGTTCTGCCTGGGACAGGAAGCTGGCGGTCAGGCCGGCGTCTGCCGCTACCTGATTGAGGGTCTTGCCGGCGGCCCGCCGGTAGCGGCGCAAGCGTTCGCCAATGCGATCTGCGGTCATGGAGGTGGCTCGCTGTTCGGGTCAGCGCAGTATACCCATGAGGCGCAGGGACTTCAGCCCGATGCGGGCAAGCTTTTTAAGTCCAGCTGAAAAAAGCTTTGACCGAAATTTAAGTTGCACTTAAATTTTGCCGCAACGAATTGCCCGGTGACGATGTTCGTCGTGGGCGCCAGACGAGGATGCGCAGATGACATTGGGAGTGGGCGGCAGCACGCCGGAGCAGGCCTTGGCGCGCCTGCAGAACATGATGGCCGGCGCGCAGCCGATCACTGAGTCTGAATTCCAGACGCGCATCGCCCGCGCTCAGGCGTTGATGCGCGAGCAGGATATCGCCGCGCTGTTTCTGGCTGCCGGCAGCAACCTGCAGTACTTCACCGGTGTGCAGTGGCATCCCAGCGAACGCATGGTCGGTGCGATTCTGCCGGCCAGCGGCGCACTGGAGTATCTGGCGCCGGCGTTCGAGGAAGGCACGGTGCGCGACTTTCAGGTGGTGCCTGGCGTGGTCAATACCTGGCAAGAGCACGAAAACCCCTATGCGCTGCTTCTGGATTGCCTGAAGCGCCTGGGAATATTGCCCAATGATGGTGCGCAGCCGAAGGTAGGTCTCTGTTCTTCTTTGCCTTTTTTCATGTTTGAAGGCATTCGCCAACTGACCAGCGGTTATCGTTTCGTCGATGCCGGCGGTATCACCACGGCCTGTCGCCAATGCAAATCGCCAGCCGAAATCGCCCTGATGCAGCGCGCCAAGGACATGACCCTGGAAGTGCACAAGGCGGCTGCGAGCATCCTCCATGAGGGTATCAGCACCACCGAAGTTGCCGAGTTCATCCACCAGGCGCACCGCCGTGTCGGTGCGCCTGGCTCGATTTTCTGCATCGTGCTGTTCGGCGCAGCCAGTGCCTTTCCGCATGGGGTCAAGCATGCGCAGCGGCTCAAGGACGGCGACATGGTGCTGATCGATACCGGCTGCAAGGTGCACAGTTACCTGTCGGATATCACCCGTAGCTACGTTTTCGGTACGCCCAGCGCGCGCCAGCGCGACTTCTGGAACAAGGAAAAAGCCGCGCAGCAGGCGGCGTTCGAGGCAGCCACCCTGGGGGCGCCCTGTTCGTCGGTGGACGCGGCGGCGCGGCGTAGCCTGGAGGCGGCAGGGCTTGGGCCTGGTTACAGCTTGCCTGGCCTGCCGCATCGTACGGGGCACGGCATCGGCCTGGACATTCACGAAGGGCCCTATCTGGTCGGCGGCGATGACACCCCGCTGGCCGAGGGCATGTGCTTTAGCAATGAGCCGATGATCTGTGTGCCGGGCGAGTTTGGTATCCGTCTCGAGGATCACTTCTACATGACCGCCGACGGCCCGCGCTGGTTTACCCAGCCCAGTCATTCGGTGGACGACCCATTCGGTCTGGGCGCCTAACCGCGCCCAAGTCTGACTCGGACGCGCTGTCCATCAGGGATCGAACCATGGTCGTTCATGGCACGTTCACCCTGGAATAGTTATTCGAGCCCATCGGGCTGAGCACGAAGCCTTCGACGCCCTTGCGCAGCGCTGCGAACTGCTTGGGGTGGGCGAGGGCAATCCACGGCGCCTGCTCATGGAAGATCGCCAGGGCCTGGCGATACAGCGCGGCGCGTTTGCTCTGCTCGGGCTCGCGGCGGGCCTGGGTGATCAGGGCATCGAAGGCCTTGTCGCACCAGCCCGCCTGGTTCTCGCCGCTTTCGGCAGCGGCGCAGGACAGATTGGGGGTGAGGAAGTTGTCCGGGTCGCCGTTGTCGCCGGCCCAGCCCATGAACACCAGGTCGTGCTCGCCGTTCTTGGCACGCTTGATCAGCTCACCCCACTCGAACACGCGAATGTCGCTGCGAATGCCGATGGCGGCGAGATCGGCCTGCAGCATCTGCGCGCCGATACCGGGGTTGGGGTTGGTCGGCCCGCCACCGGGGCGGGTCCAGATCGACAGGGCGAAGCCATCGGCGTGACCGGCCTCGGTCAGCAGCTGGCGCGCCCGCTCGGGATCGTGCGGCCAGTCCTGTAGCGTTTCGTCATGGCCCCACAGGGTGGCCGGGTAGGGCGCCACCGCCGGCGTGGCGTTGCCTTCGCCATATTGCGCACGGATATAAGCGGCCTTGTCGAACGCCAGGTTCAGCGCCTGGCGCACGCGTACGTCGTCCAGCGGTGGGTGGCGGGTGTTGATGCCGATATAGGCGGTCAGCAGCGAATCCAGCTCCAGTACCTGCAGTTGCGGGTCGGTCTTGAGCGCCGGGATGTCCACTGGGCGTGGGTAGAGGGCGATCTGGCAGTCGCCGGCCTTGAGCCGTTGCTGGCGCACGTTGGGCTCGGGGGTGATGGCCAGTATCAGGCGCTCGACCTTCGGCGCGCCGCCCCAGTAATCCGGGTTGCCGCGAAAGCGTACCTGGGCGTCCTTGGCGTAACGCTCGAAGATGAAAGGGCCGGTGCCGATGGGCACGTTGTTCAGCCGCTCCGGGGTACCTGCCGCGAGCAGATGGTCGGCGTATTCGGCCGAATAGATGGAGGCGAAGCCCATGGCCAGGTTGGCCAGGAAGGGCGCCTCCGGGTGTTTGAGGACGAAGCGCACGCGGTGTTCGTCGAGCTTTTCCACGCGCTCGATCAACTGCGCCAGGCCCATGGCCTCGGCATAGGGGAAACCGCGTAACGACAGCTTGTGCCAGGGGTGAACCGGATCGAGCTGGCGCTGGAAGCTCCACAGCACGTCGTCGGCGTTGAATGTGCGGCTTGGCGTGAAATCCTTGTTAGCGTGGAATTTCACCCCCTCGCGCAAAGTGAAGGTGTAGCTCAGGCCGTCATCGGCCATTTCCCAGCTCTCTGCCAATGCCGGGACGATTTCGGTGCTGCCAGGGGCGAAGGCCACCAGGCGTTCGAACAGGGTTTCCGCCGTGGCATCGGCAGTGGTGGCTGCGGTGTATTGAACGATGTCGAACCCTTCCGGGCTGGCTTCGCTGCAGACCACCAGGTTGGCCGCCTGGGCCTGAGCAGCGAGCAGCGCGGCAAACAGCAGACCGCCGCGCAGTAGGGGCAAGGTAGGCATGGTGACTCCTGGTTGAACGTCCTGCAATCGGCACCCCTTTCAGGGCGCCGATGCAGCTTGTTACTTGCCGATACCTACACCATAGAACGAGTTGATGCCGAACGGGCTGATGCGGAAGTCCTGCACTTCCTTGCGCATCGGCTGGTACACGGTGGAGTGGGCCAGCGGGGTGATCGGCACCTCACGCTTGAGGATCACCTGCGCCTGCTTGTACAGCTCGGTGCGTTCGGCCACGTCGGTGGTGCGCTTGGCGGCCTTGACCAGTTTGTCGTAGTCCTCGAAGCACCATTTGGAGAAGTTGTTGCCGTCGACCGCGTCGCAGCCGTAGAGGGTACCGAGCCAGTTGTCCGGGTCACCGTTGTCACCGCTCCAGCCGATCAGCATGGCGTCGTGTTCACCGGCCTTGGCGCGTTTGAGGTACTCGCCCCATTCGTAGCTGACGATGCGCGCCTTGATGCCGATCTTGGCCCAGTCGGCCTGCAGCATCTCGGCGATCTGCCTGGCGTTGGGGTTGTACGGACGTTGCACCGGCATGGCCCACAGGGTGATCTCGGTACCTTCCTTGACGCCGGCGGCCTTGAGCAGCTCCTTGGCCTTTTCCGGGTCGAAGGCCGGGTCCTTGATGTCTTCGTTATACGACCACTGGGTCGGCGGCATGCCGTTGACCGCGAGCTGCCCGGCATTCTGGTAAACGGCATCGAGAATCGCCTGCTTGTTCACCGCCATGTCCAGCGCCTGGCGCACTTCCAGTTTGTCGAACGGCGGGTGGGTGACGTTATAGGCGATGTAGCCGACGTTGAAACCGGCCTGCTCGGGCATCTGCAACTTGGCGTCCTGCTGCAGCGAGGCGATGTCGGCCGGGCGCGGGAACAGGGTGACGTGGCATTCGCCGGCACGCAGTTTCTGCATGCGCACGGACGAGTCGGTGTTGATGGCGAAGATCAGGTTGTCGATCTTCACGTCATCGGGTTTCCAGTAGTCCTGGTTGCCCTTGTAGCGGATCACCGCGTCCTTCTGGTAGCGGCTGAACACGAAGGGGCCGGTGCCGATAGGTTTCTGATTGATGTCGGCGGCCTTGCCGGCCTTGAGCAACTGATCGGCGTACTCGGCGGACTGGATCGACGCGAAGCTCATCGCCAGGTTCTGCACGAAGGCTGCGTCCACCTCGTTGAGGGTGAAACGCACGGTCAGGTCATCGAGCTTCTCCAGTTTGGCGATGTTGCTGTCCATGCCCATGTCGGTGAAGTAGGGAAACTCGGTGGGGTACGCCTTGCGGAACGGGTGGTTCTTGTCGAGCATGCGGCCGAAGGTGAACAGCACGTCGTCGGCGTTGAATTCGCGGCTGGGCTTGAAATATTCGGTGGTGTGGAACTTCACCCCGGGGCGCAGCTTGAAGGTGTAGATCAGACCGTCGTCGGACACCTCCCAGCTTTGCGCCAGACCGGGCTCGACCTTGGTGCCGCCGCGCTCGAACTGGGTCAGACGGTTGAAGATGGTTTCCGCGGCGGCGTCGAAATCGGTGCCGGTGGTGTACAGGCCGGGGTCGAAGCCGGCGGGGCTGCCTTCGGAGCAGAACACCAGGTTGGCGGCGCTGGCGAGGGGAGCGCTGGCGATCAGCCCAGCGGTAAGTAAAGCCTGGAGAATGGCGTTCTTGCGCATCTTGACCTCATCGTTGTTGTGGTTGTGGTCCTTGAGGAGCCTCTTGTGGAGACCACCGTCGAAACTATGCAGGCCTTGTGCCCGAGGCAAGAGGGTCGCCGTGCGGAGAATGGTTAGCGCTACGGCGCTGTAATTTGCTGTCGCATTTATGAAAAATTCGTAGGGGAAAGATGGCGAAACGCCGTTATCTGGCGATAACGGCGCTGCTTTGTTGCGGAGCTTGATTCAGGGCATCTGCACTTCGATGACGCCGTCGGCGCTGACCGTGACCTGGCTGGTGCCGGCTTCGATTTCCGGTGTGGGTGCTGCCTCCATCATCGCCATGCCTTTGGCAGCATAGGCGCGCATTGGCATCGGCGGCTGGAAGCCGCCAGTGTTGAGGTTCAGGCTGACCAGCTTGTAGCCCTTACCGCCTAGCGCTTCGGTGGCCAGTTGTGCGCGTGCCTTGAAGGCGTTGACGGCGTCCTTGAGCATGGCGTCTTCGCGGGTCTTGCGGGTGTCGGTGGCGATGCTGAAATCCATGCCGGCCATCTTCATCGATTGCAGCAAGTCGCCGGTCAGGGCGGAAAGCCGGGCGAAGTCGGCGCTTTCCAGGCGCACCTCGGCGCGCTCGCGCCAGGCGGTGATCTTCTGGCCCTTGTCGTCGCCCTTGTTTTCAGAATAAACCGGGTAGTTGTGGCGGCTGCCGAGCTTGACCGAAACACCACGCACCTGGCGCACTTGTTCCAACGTCTTGTTCAGGGTGGTGGTGATCTCGGCGGCCAGCTTGGCCGGGTCGGCGTGCTGCGCTTCGGTATAGAGGGTGACGTGCATCAGATCGTGTGCCACTTCCTGGTTGACCTCGGCGCGCAGGGCGATCTGGTTGTAGCGCGCCTCGGCGGCCAGCAGGCCGGTGCTGGCCAGGCTGGCGGCGGTGAGGGCGAGGGCGGTGGCGATACGGGTCATGGTGCGCATGGTGCGGTTCCTTTTTCGATGGCCTGTTGGCCGTTTAGCGTGAAAGTCGCGTAGCGACGCCCTCATTGGTGCCCTTCTCCCTCCGGGAGAAGGTGGCGCGAAGCGCCGGATGAGGGAGGGCATGCTGCCGGCTTTCATCATTCGGGGGCCGCTCGCGGCAAGCCCGTTCCCGAGGTTAGACGTAGGCGAGTGGCGATCCGGGTTAACGCCGATGAAAATTTTTTTCAGCCCGCTCGGCAATCCGCCGGCAGCGGGGCGTGCGTCCGGTTGCCGCAGCGGCGCAAGGCCGCGCCAGGCTTGGTTATACTCGGCGCAACCAATGGAGTCGCCATGCTCGAACCCGTGCAGTTACTCTCCGCCAGTCGCCAGAATCTCTGGCGTCTGACCCTTATCCGTATTCTGGTGTTGGCTGCTCAGGCAGGCTCGGTCGGTCTCGCCTACAAGTCGGGCATGCTACCGCTACCCTGGTTGCAATTGTCGGTCACCCTCGGTGTTTCTCTGCTGCTGTGTCTGGGCACTGCCATGCGCTTGCGTGGCCCCTGGCCGGTGACAGAAGTCGAGTACGCCGTGCAGTTGGGCTGCGACCTGATCATCCACAGCGTGCTGCTGTATTACTCGGGCGGTTCGACCAACCCCTTCGTTTCCTATTATCTAGTGCCGCTGACCATCGCCGCGGCAACGCTGCCGTGGATGTTCACCATCGTCCTGGCCGGCCTGGCGTTGGCCGGTTACACCCTGCTATTGGTGTGGACCCATCCGCTCGAGCTGCCCGCGGCGCGTGAGAGCCTGCTGGTTTATGGCATGTGGCTGAGCTTTGCCCTCTCTGCGGCGCTGATCACGTTCTTCGTTGCCAAGATGGCCGAGGAGCTGCGCCGCCAGGACGAGCTGCGCGCCGAACGGCGTGAGGAAAGCCTGCGCGACCAGCAACTGCTGGCCGTGGCCACTCAGGCCGCTGGCGCCGCCCATGAACTGGGTACGCCGCTGGGCACCATGAGCGTGCTGCTCAAGGAGCTGCGCCAGGAGTATCGCGACAAGCCGGCGCTGCAGGATGATCTGGCCCTGCTGCAGGAGCAGGTCAAACTGTGCAAGTACACCCTGCAGCAACTGGTGCGCGCCGCCGAGAATGATCGGCGTCAGGCAGTGGTGGAACAATCCTGTGTCGAATGGCTGGAAACCACGCTCAATCGCTGGCACCTGATGCGTCCCGAGGCCAGCTACCGCTATCAATGCCTGGGCCGCGGCACGCCACCGCGGATCATGCCACCGGCCGATCTCACCCAGGCGCTGCTCAATCTGCTCAACAACGCCGCCGACGCCTGCCCGGACAAACTCGACATTCGCCTGGACTGGGACCACCAGTGGCTGCGCCTGAGCATCCGCGACCACGGCGCCGGCGTGCCGCTGGCCATCGCCGAGCAGCTTGGCCGGCCCTTCTTCACCACCAAGGGCAAGGGGTTCGGCCTGGGGCTGTTCCTCAGCCAGGCCAGCGTGACCCGTGCTGGTGGCACGGTTAAGTTGTATAACCATGAAGAAGGCGGCACCCTCACCGAATTGAAGTTGCCGCGAGCCTATGGCGTGGCCTGACAAGGAAAATCCAGCATGAGCGACGAATCCCTGTTCGAAGGCGAAGAGCAGCCCCATCTGCTGCTGGTCGATGACGACCCCACCTTTACCCGCGTGATGGCGCGCGCCATGAGCCGCCGCGGTCTGCGCGTATCTACCGCCTCCAGCGCCGAAGAAGGCCTGGCCCTGGCCAAGGACGACCTGCCGGATTACGCCGTGGTCGACCTGAAGATGGAGGGCGACTCCGGTCTGGTGCTGCTGCCCAAGCTGCTGGAGCTGGACGCCGAGATGCGTGTGGTGATCCTCACCGGCTATTCCAGCATCGCCACCGCGGTGGAGGCGATCAAGCGTGGCGCGGCCAACTACCTGTGCAAACCGGCCGATGCCGACGACGTGCTCACCGCGCTGCTTTCCGAGCATGCCGACCTCGACAGCCTGGTGCCGGAAAACCCCATGTCGGTGGACCGTCTGCAGTGGGAACACATCCAGCGCGTGCTGGCCGAGCATGAAGGCAACATTTCCGCCACCGCCCGAGCCCTGGGCATGCATCGCCGCACCCTGCAGCGCAAGTTGCAGAAGCGCCCGGTTCGCCGCTGAGCCCTCCGTAGCCTGGATACAATCTGGGACTGTGCCGTAGGGTGGGCCGGGCGGCGATCCGCTTTAGCCCACCAGGGGTGCTCAGCGTGGGCTAAAGCCCACCCTACAGCTACATGGCTTTTGCCAATGGTCGAAGAAGGCTCTGGCCCACTCTACAACAGTGCGGCTTTTGCCCGTGGCAGATAAATGCTTAGCCAGCTAACATAGGTCGTCAGACAACCTGCTGGTGTCGTCATGCTCGCCGTCGCTGCACAAACCCTTGCCATCACCGCGCCCGTGTTCGCCATGCTGTTTCTCGGCGTGGCGCTCAAACGTCTGCGCTGGATCGATACGCCCTTCATCGATACCGCTTCGAGCCTGGTGTTTCGCGGCACCATGCCGACCCTGCTGTTCCTCGGTGTGGTCAAGGCGGATCTGGATGCGGCCATGCAGCCGCAGTTGCTGAGCTACTTCTTTCTTGCCACCACCGCGTCGTTCTTCGTCGCCTGGGCCTGGGCGATCTGGCGGGTGCCATTCGAGGATCGTGGCATCTACACCCAGGGGGCCTTCCGCGGTAACAACGGTATCGTCGGCCTGGCACTGGCCACCAGCATGTACGGTGACTACGGCCTGTCGGTCGGCTCGTTGCTCGCCGCACTGGTGATCCTCTGCTACAACGCGCTCTCGGCGGTGGTTCTGGCCATCTACAGCCCGGGCGTGAAACCCGGTGCCAAGGCCATCGCGCGCAGCATCGTGACCAACCCGATGATCATTGGCGTGCTGCTGGCGGTACCGATTGCCTACTGGAAAATCCCGCTACCGCAGTGGTTTCTGACCTCGGCCGAGTACTTCGCGCAGATGACCCTGCCGCTGGCGCTGATCTGCATTGGCGGCACCCTGAGCCTGGCGTCGTTGCGCCGCAGCAGCGGCACGGCCATCGGCTCGGGCATGATGAAGATGGTCTGGCTGCCGCTGCTGAGCACCTTCGGCGCCTGGCTGTTGGGCTTTCGCGGGGCGGATCTGGCGATCCTGTTTCTCTATTTCGCCAGCCCGACGGCGGCCGCCAGCTTCGTCATGGCTCGTGCGGTGGGCGCCAACCATGAGCTGGCTGCAGCCATCATCGTCATCACCACCTTGGCGGCGGTGGTCACCACCAATATTGGCCTGCTATTGCTGCAGTGGGGCGGCTGGATCTAGCAGGCTGTTGAAAAACTACCTGCGTTGCCATTGCTGCGTTAAAAACAGGCTCGTGCGCGAGTCCGATCAAAATGCTCATTTAC
>JBLUOL010000040.1:0-34080 GCA_048065775.1 Pseudomonas sp. GW6 | reverse complement strand
GGGTCGGCGAACCGCTGCCGCTGCCCGCCAGCGGCCGCGACCTGCTGCTGGCGGTGGATGTCTCCGGCTCCATGGATTACGCCGACATGCAGTGGGACGACGAGCCCATCAGCCGTCTGGAACTGGTCAAGCGCCTGCTCGGCGATTTCATCGAAGGCCGCCGTGGCGATCGGGTGGGCCTGATCCTGTTCGGCAGCCAGGCCTATCTGCAGGCACCGCTGACCTTCGACCGTCACACGGTGCGCACCTGGCTGGACGAAGCCATGATCGGCATCGCCGGCAAGAACACCGCCATCGGCGATGCCATCGGCCTGGCGGTCAAACGCCTGCGCCAGCGCCCGGCGCAGAGCCGCGTGCTGGTGCTGATCACCGACGGCGCCAACAACGGCGGCGAGATCGATCCAATGGTCGCCGCGCAACTGGCCGCCGATGAAGGCGTACGCATCTATGCCATCGGCATCGGCGCCGATCCGCAGCAAAGCGGTGCATTCGGCAGCTTCGGCTTCAGCGCCCTGGATCTGGACGAAACCAGCCTGCGCGCGATCACCGACGTCACTGGCGGTGAGTATTTCCGTGCACGCAATCAGGCCGAGCTGGAGCAGATCGAACTGACCCTCGACCGCCTCGAGCCGGTCGCCCAGCAACCGACCCTCGCCCGCCCGGCCCTAGCCCTCTATCCCTGGCCGCTGGCGCTGGCGCTACTGGGCTCGCTGCTGCTGGTCGGTCAGGTACTGTGGCCCGACCTGCTGCAGCGACTGCGGAGGCGTACATGAGCCTGCTCTGGCCGGAATGGCTGCGCCCATTATGGCTGCTGGCAGTGCCTGTGCTGGCCTGGCTGCTCTGGCGCCTGTGGCATCGCGAGCGGCAGAGCGGGCGCTGGCAACTCCTGTTGCCGGCGGCCTTCCATCAGGCGCTGCTCAAGGGTGGCAGCGGCCGCTCCAGCAAGCTGCCCTGGCTGGCACTCGGCCTGGCCTGGCTGCTGGCCATACTGGCGCTGCTCGGCCCCAGCTGGCAGCGCGTTGAGCAGAGCAACCAGAAGCCTGCCGATCCGTTGGTGGTGCTGCTCGAACTGACGCCGCAGATGCTCGCCACCGACGGTCGCCCCAACCGCCTGGAACAGACCCGGCGCAAGCTGCTCGACCTGCTGGAAGCGCGTCGCGATGCGCAGACGGCGATCATCGTCTATGCCGGTAGCGCACACAGCCTGGTGCCGCTGTCCGATGACCTGGCCACCAGCCGCAACCTGCTCGAAGCGCTGAAACCCTCGCTGATGCCGGAGCCGGGGCGTCGCGCCGATCTGGCCGTGGCCCGTGCACTGCAGCTGCTCGACCAGGCGCAACTGGGTCAGGGTCGCCTGCTGCTGATCACCAGTGCCCTCTCTGAAGAGGAACGCAGCGGCATCCAGCAAGCGCTGCAAAAGCGCTCGGTACCCCTGCTGATCCTCGGCGTGGGCAGTCGCGAAGGCGCGCCGGTGGTGCAGGAAGACGGCAGCTTCCTCAAGGATTCGCGCGGCGCCATCCTGATTCCGCGCCTCGATGCGCGCGGCCTGCGTGAAACCGCTGAAGCCCATAGCGGCCGCTACGCAGCGAGCCGCCTGGACGACGAGGACCTGCGTCGCCTGGGCCTGCTCGACGGCCCGCAGGCCATGCGCGCAGCGGGTGAGCCGACACAGCTCGACAGCCATATCGACCAGGGCTACTGGCTACTGCTACCGCTGCTCTTGCTTGCCGCCTGCGCCGGTCGTCGCGGCTGGCTGTTCTGCCTGCCACTGCTGCTGATGCTGCCGCCACAGAGCAGCCATGCCTTCGAACTCGACGACCTCTGGCTGCGCCCCGACCAGCAGGGCCAGCGTCTGCTGCAGGCGCAACGCCCGGCCGAGGCAGCGCAACGCTTCGTCGATCCGCAGTGGCAAGGCAAGGCACTCTATGAAGCCGAGGAATATGCCGCCGCCGCAGAACGTTTCGCCAAGGGCGACAGCGCAGCCGATCATTACAATCGCGGCAATGCCCTGGCCAAGGCCGGCGAACTGGAGGCAGCGCTCGACGCCTACGAGCAAGCCCTGGAACGCCAGCCGGAGCTGGCCGCGGCGCAGCACAACAAAGCATTGGTGGAACAAGCGCTGCGTCAGCGCGAAAATCAGCAGCAATCCGACGAGGGTGATTCGGCCGAGCAGCAGGAACAAGCCAACGAGCAGTCGCAGCCGAATGAATCGCCGGCCGGCCAGCCCGCCGAGAGTAATACCGCACAGCCTACCCAGCCGGGCAGTAGCGGTGAGAACAGTGAAAGCAGCGACGTACAGGGCGGCGCCAATGGCGCCGGGGAAGACACCCAGCCCAGCACCAGCAGTGAACCCCCGAGCGACGCCGAGCCCGTTGCGCCACCCCGCACGGAAGCCGAGCTCGGTACGGCGGCAGAACGTCGGCAAGCGCTGGAACAATGGCTGCGGCAGATCCCGGATGACCCGGCCGAACTGCTGCGGCGCAAATTCTGGTACGAACAGCAACAGCGTCAGGACTCGAATCAATGAAGCGTCTGGTCTTCCTGCTTCTTCTACTGCTCGCGGGGCAGGCCCATGCAGAAGCCTTTTTCGCCAGCGTCGACCGCACTCGCCTGAGCGAGGGCGAAACCGTGGTGCTGACGCTGGAGTCGACCGATCCGACCCGCTTCGGCCGACCCGACCTGAGCCCGCTGGATAAAGACTTCGAGGTGCTTGGCAGCCGCCAGGTCAATCGCCTGAGCAGCATCGGCGATACACCACGCGCCAGCACTCGATGGATCCTGACCCTGCAGCCACGCCGCAACGGCGAGGTGACGATCCCGGCGATCCGCCTGGAAGACGCCGAAACCCTGCCGATCACGCTGAACGTCGAAGCAGCCGTCAGCGCCGGCAACGGCGAACAGCTGGCACCGGTATTCATCGATGCCAGCCTCGATCAGGACAACGTCTACGTTCAGGCCCAGGCCGTGCTGACCCTGCGCATCTACCACTCGGTGTCCATGTACGACGACAGCAGCCTGACGCCCCTGCGCATAGCGGATGCGCGTGTCGAGCAACTGGGCGAACCACGCACCTACGAGAAGAGCATCGGCGGCGTGCTGCACGGCGTGATCGAGCTGCAATACGCCATCTACCCGCAGCGCAGCGGACAACTGGTGATCCCGGGCCAAACCTTTAGCGCCACCCTGGTCGACCGCTCGCGCAGCAACGACTTCCTGCCTTTCGGGCCGCGTGCCGGCAAGGTCTCGCGGGTCCAATCACCGGACATTCCGCTGCAGGTCAAACCCAAGCCGGCCGACTACCCGGCTGACGCGCCCTGGCTGCCGGCGCGTGCCCTGGGCCTGGCGGAGACCTGGAACCCGCAACCGGAGCAGAGCCAGGTTGGCGATTCTCTGACCCGCCGCCTGATTCTCAAGGTCGACGGCCTTTCCAGCGCCCAGCTGCCGCCTTTGCCGGCAACCCAGGTCGACGGCCTGCGTCGCTACCCGGATCAACCGCAGATGAGCGACCAGAAGAGCGAGACGGGCATCATCGGCACCCGCGAAGAACGCGAGGCGCTGGTACCCAATCGCAGCGGCAGTTTCGATCTGCCGCCCCTGGAAGTGCTGTGGTGGAACACCCAGACCGACACGCTGGAGCGCACCACCCTCTCCGCCCGTACGCTGCAGGTCGCGGAAAACCCGCAACTGCAGAACGATGAACAACCCAATACACCGATGGTGACGACCCAGGTGATCGAGGGGCCGGAACTGTGGCCCTGGCAGCTGGCCTGCGCTGTGCTGAGCTTGACCACGCTGCTCGGCTTCGGCTTGTGGTGGCATGCCCGCCGGCAACCGGCGATCCAGCGCGCGGCGCAGAGTGGCCCGAGCCCGCGCACACTGCTCGACGACATCAAGCGTGCCTGCCAGGCCGGCGATGCCCAGGCCACTCGTCATGCACTCGACGCCTGGGCTCGCCAACAACCGGAAACCCTGGCCGATATGGCCGCACGCTACGTGCCGCTGTCGGACGCCCTGGACGGTCTCAACGGCGCGCTGTACAGCGAAGTTGGCCAGCAATGGCAAGGCGAGGAGCTGTGGAAGGCGATTCGCAACCTGCCCACCGCACAGGAGCCAAGCGCAGCGCCGCAGGAAAGCAGCGCGCTGCCGCCGCTGTATCCGCGCTAGGCGTGCGATGGGCTTGCAGGATACGCCGCGCACCAATCGACCATGGCACTGTCCCCGCCAGAGGGTTCGCTCTGCCGTGGCCAGTAGCCGGGCATTCGCCCTGGCCGGTAGCCGCGAGACTTGGGCCTGGCATTGCGGATATGACTGTCGACGACGCCCCCCGGATTTCATCCGGGCTACACGGGGCTGAACATTGGCGGACGGGGCTAGTGCTATGTATGCGTTGAGCGGCGACGCGGTCCATTTGTAGGAGCGGCGCCTCGCCGCGAATCTGCACACCCACAGCAGCTTGCCTAACCTCAGCTGCAACGGTCGGGGGGCCATACACGCCGGCAACAAAAGCATTCGCCCCGAGGCGGGGCTCCTACCCCAGGCAGCCATCCAGCAGTCGGCTTGCCATCTCGTATACCGGCGCTACGCACATAAAAAAACCGCGGCCCAAGGGCCGCGGTTTTCGTTCTACGCGATAGGCATCAAGCCTTGGCGCGCATTTTCTCGGTGTTGATCAGGAAACGAGCCAGAGCCGGCAGCAGCCAGATCGCGCCGATCATGTTCCAGAGGAACATGAAGGTCAGCATCAGGCCCATGTCGGCCTGGAACTTGATCGCCGAGAAGATCCAGGTCGCCACGCCGATGGCCAGGCAGACGCCGGTGAACAGCACCGCCTTGCCGGTAGACTTCAGCGTCTCGTAGTAGGCTTCCTGCAGCGGCATGCCCTGACGCAGATAGGTCTCCAGACGGCTGTAGATGTAGATGCCGTAGTCGACACCGATACCCACACCCAGCGCGATCACCGGCAGGGTGGCGACCTTCACGCCGATGCCCATGAAAGCCATCAGAGCGTTGCCCAGCACCGAAGTCAGCACCAGCGGCAGAATCACGCACAGGGTCGCAGCCAGAGAACGGAAGGTCAGCAGACACATGATGCTCACCGCCGCATAGACCGCGATCAGCATGGTGGTCTCGGAGGCGGCGATCACTTCGTTGGTAGCCGCCTCGATACCGGCGTTACCCGCTGCCAGTACCACCTGCAGCTCGTCAGTGGTGTGCAGGGCGGCGAACTCTTCGGCAGCAGCCACGGCACGCGACAGCGTCTCGGCCTTGTGGTCTTCGAGGAACACCAGTACCGGCGCCACCGAGCAGTCGGCGTTGTACAGGCCTTCAGCGCGGGCGATGGAGTTGTTCAGTACGTCCTGGTTGCGCGACAAGGTTTCCCATTTCAGGTTGCCCTCGTTCATGCCCTTGATCACCTGTTTGGACACAGTGACCATGGAGATGGCCGACTGCACGCCCTCGGTGTTCTCCATCTTCCACATCAGCTCGTCCATGGCGGCCAGGCTGTCATAGGTAGAGCAGCCTTCGGGGCCGGTCTTGATCATGACTACCAGTACGTCGGAACTGGTCGAGTAGTTGCGAATGACGAAGTCGTTGTCCAGGTTGTAACGCGAGTCCGGATGCAGTTCCGGCGCTCCCTGATCAAGGTCACCGATCTTCAGGTTCTGGCCGTACCAGACACCACCAGCCAGCGCCACCACGGCAACGACAACGGAGATCGGTGCCACCATCGGATGGGCGAAGTTGGAAATGGTGCGCCAGACCGGGTGATCCTTGGCGGCTTCCTCACGACTCTTCTTCACCGCACGCTTGCCGATGCCGATGTAGGAAATCAGTACCGGCAGCAGGATCAGGTTGGTCAGGATGATCACCGCCACGCCCATGGACGCACCGATGGCCAGTTCGCGGATCACACCGATATCGATCAGCAGCAGGGTGACGAAACCCACGGCGTCCGACAGCAGCGCCACCAGGCCGGGAATGAACAGCTGACGGAAAGCCATGCGCGCAGCGGAGAGCGCGTCGGTCGCCTCACCCGAGGCCATGGCGATGCCGTTGATCTTCTGCACCCCGTGCGAGATACCGATGGCGAACACCAGGAACGGCACCAGCATCGAATAGGGATCGAGACCAAAGCCCAGGGTATGCAGCAGACCGAGCTGCCAGATCACCGCGACCAACGTGGTGATCAGTACCGCCAAGGTGCTCTTAATGCAGTGGGTGAACCACAGCAGCAGCACGAAGGTGATGCCAATGGCCACGGCAAAGAACAGCGCCACACCGATCAGACCATCAATGAGATCACCGACCTTCTTGGCGAAGCCGATGATATGCACCTTGACGTTGGGATTCTGCGCCTCGTACTTCTGGCGAATCTTGTCTTCAAGCTCGTGAGAGAACTTCTGGTAGTCCAGCTTGATCAGCTTGCTCTGATCATTCGGGTCCGGGTAGGACTCGAGCAGCGGAATATCGACGATGCTGGACTTGAAGTTGTTCGCCACCAGGCGACCGATCTGACCCGACTTGAGGATGTTGCTACGCAGATCCTCGAGGCTGTCTGCTGAACCGTCGTAGGTCTGCGGGATCACTTCGCCGCCGGCGAAGCCCTCTTCGGTCACTTCGGTCCAGCGCACGCTCGGACTCCACAGCGATTTCAGACCGGAACGGTCGACGCCGGGAATGTAGAACGCCTCGTCATGGATCTGCCGCAGCGTTTCCATGTATTCCTTGCTGAAGATGTCGCCGTCGGTGGCCTCCACCGAAATGCGTACCGTGTTACCCAGGTTGGCCAGGTCGTTACGGTGTTCGAGCATCTTCTGGATATAAGGGTGTCCCAGCGGAATCATCTTCTCGAAGCTGGTCTGCGGACGTACCTGCGCGGCCTGATAGAACAGGAAGATACTGATCAGCAGGCAGATCAGGATCACCGCCGGGCGATTGTTGAAAATCAGCCGTTCAAGGAAGGAAGCAGGCTGTTGTTGATGCTTGGTCATGCAAAGGCTCCCGGCTTGTTATTGTTGGCCCAGATCGGCGCCAGTCGAGGCGGCGAGGTGAACGCCGCCCTGCCCCACCAGGATCAGGTTGCCGTTATCCAGTGCAGCTACCCCGGCCAGCGAAAGGCGGTCGGGACGGTTGATCAGGCTGAACGTCTGCCCGTGATCCTTGCTGCGCAGCACGGTGCCACCGTGCCCGACTACAGCGACGCTGCCATCATCGAGCAGCGCGCCATCGGCCAGACCGAATTCCAGCGGACCATTGTTCGGGGTGTTGAGCGTGATCTGCTGCCAACTGTCACCGAAATCGGTGGAGCGGAACAGGTGGCCGCGCAGGCCGTAGGCCAGCAAGGTGGCCGACTGGTCGGTGCCGAGTACGCCGAACAGCGAACCCTCGTAGGGCAGATCCTCGATGCGTTCCCAGGTCTGACCCCAGTCAGCGGAGCGGAACATCTGGCCCAGCTCACCGACGATGAACAGGCCCGAGTCCTTCACAGCGGTGATGGCATTGAGGTGATAGGCATCTTCGTTGTCGAGGCGGTCGCTGACGTCTTCCCAGTTCTGGCCACCATCGGTGGTTTCCAGCAGCGCGCCATAGGCGCCTACGGCGTAACCGGTCTGAAGATCCTTGAACCAGATATCCAGCAGCGGCGCCTCGCGCTCAAGATCTTCGAACTGCTTGGTCCAGGTCAGGCCGCCATCGGTGGTCGTGAGAACCTGCGCATCGTGACCGACCACCCAGCCATGCTGGGCATCGACGAAGAACAGCGAAGTCAGCATCTGGCGGGTCGGAACCTTGGCCTGCTGCCAGCTTTGCCCCTGGTCGTTGGAATAGAGAATATGGCCACGGTCACCAACGGCAACCAGGCGCTCGCCGGTGTTGACCACATCGAGCAACAGGCTGTGCACGGCCTTGGGCGACTCGATGGCGTAGCCGGCATCAGCCGCAGCCGAGGTCTCGGCCTGCAAGGGTGCGGCAGCGAAAGCCAGAATGGAAAGCACACTGCACAGCGAGAGCGCTTTAGCCAGCGGCGAATGAACACGGAGCGCCGACTTGCGCGCCAGGATGGGCGCCAGACCGGACTGGGTGCGCCGCATGACGGGCTCACTCATATACCTTCCCCCTTTCTTGTTATAGGCGGTACTGCCTTCAGAGCCTACTCACGATTTGCTGCGCGTCGGCCCTGCTACGTTAAAAACCAGCTCGGAATGCTCATGTACAAAAGTACACTGCGCTTCCTCGCTTGTTTTTGCCTTGCATTGCTCTAGCTCGCGAAAACGTGAATAGACTCTTAGCAGGCCGCTCATCCTAGCGAGCTTCGGAAAGCCCTGACAATTGGCGCGACGTTATGTTTTGTTAAGGCAAAACCCGCGTGATAGAAGCCTATTCGCCAAGCTGATACGAAAAGGCCGCTACTACTGTAGCGGCCTTCGCGTGAGACTACACGACTATTATCGCGTACCGCGGCGACGCAGGGCTGCTGGCTTGAAGTAGCCGTCGTCCGGAGTGGCCTGGGTGAAGTCGATGGTATTGCTCTCTTCGTTGTCCAGGTTCTGCACGTGATAACGACGCGCCTGCAGGTCATGGAACACATCGAGCGCGGACCAGGTGGTCGGCAGATCGTAGTAGTTCTTCAGGTAGGCGATGGATACGCGCCACAGCTCGCCACGACCGTCGTACTGATCCACCACCGCGGCTTGCCAGCTGTCCTCGTCGAGGAACAGGGTACGCTTGGAGTAGATATGGCGGGCGCCGGACTTCAGCGTACCCTCGACGACCCACACACGGTGCAGCTCGTTACGAGTCAGAGCCGGGTTGAGGTGACCGACCTGCAGCAGATCCTTGTACTTAACGTCAGGGCTGGTGACCTTGTAGTTGTTGTACGGGATGTAGATTTCCTTCTTGCCCACCAGTTTCCAGTCATAGCGATCCGGGGCACCGTTGAACATGTCGGTGTCGTCGGCGGTACGCAGACCGTCAGCAGCGGCGATCGGGGTGTCGTAAGCCAGGTTCGGCGCACGACGCACGCGGCGCTGACCGGCGTTGTAACCCCAGGCCTGACGGGGTTCCTTGACCTGATCCAGAGTCTCGTGAACCAGTACCGCACCACCGGCCAGACGCGCCGGGCTGGTGGTGAAGGACAGGTAGTAGAACATGATGTTGTTCAGGTCGGCGAAGGAGCCGTTCTGCAGGTAGTACTTGAACAGCGCTTCCTGCTGGGAAGTGACCAGCGAGTAGGCGCCATTGCGCTGCACCGCCACTTCCGAAGCGCGACGCACAATGTAGGTACCACGGTAGCGGGCGATGTGGTTCCACAACGCCTCGACACCATTTTGCGGAATCGGGAACGGGATGCCGCCGTAGGCATCGGAGAAGCCGTTGCCGCCATCGACCAGCTTGGCGCTGGTGGCGTTCTTGGCGGTGTTGTCATAGACCCACTGCGGCGCGGAGCCGGAGCGGCGGGTCTGGTACACCGGCATCTGGTAGGTTTCCGGATAAGCCTTGAACATGGCGATCTGACCGGGAGTCAGGTTGGCCTCGTACTGGCTAAGGTTGGCCGCGGTGATGGTGAACAGCGGCTTGTCGTCCGGGAACGGATTAACGTGGTGCTGGCCAGAGCGAGTGTAGCCAGCCGGCGCCTGAGTGATGCCACCGGTCCAGGCCGGAATGGTGCCGGCGGCGTTGCCGGCTTTTTCGGCGCCGAAGGGGGTCAGGGTATCGCCAAGTTTTGCGGCTTCCTGCGGGGAAACGGCAGCCAGCGCTGAGCCGGCGGAAAACGCCAGTGCAACGGCTACGGCCATCAGCCTGTGCTTGTTCAGCATGGGTAATTCTCCGTGAAGAGTATTGCCGAGCGCCCGAGAGCGCCCGACCTATTTCTGTTTATAGGTATTAGAAGGAGTACTTGACGTTCAGACCGATGTTGTCGCGGTCACGCGCACCGTTGTTCTGGCCTGCGCCGTAGAACTCGGTGTACTGGATCTCGGCTTCCAGGCTGTTCAGGTAGCTGGCGCGCATACCGAGGGTGTACGCCTTGCGACCTTCGATGAAGTTGCCGGTCTGGTGCGAGTTGCCTTCGAAGTCATGCTTGAACACCGCGAACGGCGACAGGTTCACGCCAGCGTAAACGTCGTTCCAGGTGCCGGAGAGCACCAGGGTATAGCCGTAGGCGTTCTTGTTGATCTGGTCGTCGCGGCCATAGTCCGAAATGTAGGAATTGTTTGGACGCCCAGCATAATAACGAACATTACCCTGATAATCCGTGTACTTCAGGCTATCGCCACGCACATGCTCGGAAGCGAGTTCTGCGATACCGAACAGAGAGTCAAAGCTCAGCGTCGGCCCAAAGTTATGAATGGCCCCAAGGGAAGTATTGAAGGCTTCTACACGGGTGTAGTTGCTGATGGAACCATCACGAGCGACCTGCTGCCCAGCGATTACCGCAGTTCCGGCGTTTGGCAGCGCACCAGAATTATCGGCAAGCTGTGCCCCCTGCCCCGCCAGGTCGCCCAACAAATCGTTAGTCGCAGCGATACCGATAGGCAGGTTAGGACGATAGGAAAGCTCACCGAAGACCGATGTCTGGCCAACCGTTGTATTGAAGCTGAGGCCATACATACGGATATCTTCCGCATACTCCCTGCGAGCCTGCACGTTAGCCAACAGATCCGCAGTAGCCAAACCACCAGCAAGCGACGCATTACCCAGCGCACCAGCAAGAGCACCTACGTTGACACCTTGATAACCGTTCAAGTCCGCGTAGATGCTGGGTTCTTTGCCGTGGTAGTTTACGAAGTAAAAACCAAACTCAGTAGAGTTGAGTTCCTCTGCTATATAGCGAAACGCAACACCATACTGACCGTCATTCTTTGCATTCAGATCACCGCCAATCTTAGCCACTTGCGCAATCTGATCACCCGGATAAACGAACGTCTTCCCACCCGGCCCTTGGTACAAACCCAACGCACCGAAAACAGCCTGACTCTGGCCGATGAGGGCTGGGTTATTGTATACGCCCAGCACGGTATTATTGAGCAGCAGTGGGTTCCTGGCCCCGAGTGCGGTTTGCGAGAAGTCGTTATAAGCCGTATTCCCGCCGTCGGCAAAAAGATCTGTCTCGGAGAAATAAGTTCCGACCGGATCGACTGCGGTTTCCTTCCAGTTGAACTGGTAGAAGGTCTCCATCGACAGATTATCGGTCAAACCGATGTTGAAGCTCAGCGCCTCAACCGGCACCAGCACCTCTTTAACTTCTGAACCTGGCAAACGGAACTTGGCAGCATCGACCGGGTTGGTGGTGTTCACCCCACCGCGGTAGAACAGGCCCTCGCCCCAGTTGAATACCTGCTTACCGAAACGACCAGAGACAGGCATGTTGGCCACGTCCCAGTTGCCATAGACATAGGCGTCGAGAATCTGAGCATCGCGACCGGCCTTGTGGCGGGTTTCACGAGTGAAGCTGTTGTCGCGCGGGTAGTTCTGGCTCGGCTGGACCGGGTCGTTGGCGCTGTAGTAGTCGTTGCGCTTGTCCATGATCTGGGTGTCATAGAAAGCGGTACCACGGACGAACAAGCCATAATTCTGATAGGACGCCTCAAGATCAGTGGTGATCTTGAACACTTCGGAAACCAGGCCGGTATCGAAGTTGCGATTGCCGTCATTGGTATTGACGTCGTTGTTGGTCTTGTCCTGGCCCTGGACGCGCCACAGCTGGCCGTAGGAGATGGTGGTATCTAGGGAACCGGTGATTTCGTTATCGGCGAAGCTGAACTCCACCGCTTGAGCCTGGGCGGCGACCAGCAACGGCAGAACGCCTGCGAACGCAAAGCCGGCCTTGGCCGGGGCAAAACGTAGAACGGGCTTGCGGGACTTAATTTCCATCGAGACTCACTCCGTGGACAGATCATTCTTTTGAGCGATCCCGAATCCGGGTCGCGATATGCCGTACTGGCGACGGCTTGTGTTTTTATTTTGTAGCGACGTGTTCCAACGACCAGCGAGAGCTTGCACGCGGTCAAGTCCTGCTCAGCATTGCAACCATGGTGCCAATTCAAACAGTTGTATCAGCGCAAACAGGCGTGGGAGAGCCGCTGGGTGGTTTCTTTTCGTGACTGATCAGTCACTGACCAAAAGACCAGAAAAAGTGGCGCACTTTGTCCTACGATCCGACGCTTTATGCCAATTACCACGCGCCTCGCAGCGCAGTTGGGTGATGAATATCACCTCGCTGTCAAGCGACGAAGCCCGAACTTAAGTGTGCAAAGGCATAACGGACTGCATGCATATTTCATTGGGTAACAAAAAAGTGTTACCAACCAGAGGTCGGTAACACTTTTTTTGTGGAGCAAAACCCGTTTCAGGCCTAAAGCCAACCAGTCAAGCGTCGACGTACCGAGTATGTAGGAGCGGCGCCTCGCCGCGAACCTGAAAAGCTTCGCCCCGGGGCGGGGCTCCTACGAAACACAGCTTCCGCAGCCTTGCCTAAGCGGCATCAGTCTTAGGCCAGACTCTTGCTCACCACTTCATAGACATCGCTGGACAGCTCACCGGAGGCGAGGATGCGCTCCAGCTCGGCCTTCATCAGTGCCTGACGCGCCGCACCGTATTTGCGCCAGCGGGTCAGCGGCGCCAGCAGGCGCGAAGCGATCTGCGGGTTGAGCGCATTGAGGGTGATCACCTGGTCGGCAAGAAAGCGGTAGCCCGCCCCGTCGGCGCGGTGAAAGTTGATCAGGTTCTGGTTGGCGAAAGCGCCGATCAGCGCACGCACCTTGTTCGGATTCTTCAGGGTGAAGGCTTCGTGCTGCATCAGTGCATGCACACGCTCTAGGCCTCCCGGCAGCGGGCAACCGGCCTGCACGCTGAACCACTGATCCATCACTAGCGGATTGTCCTTGAAGAAGTCGGCGAACATCGCCAGGGCCTTGCCCTGCTCTTCCTGGAACGGCGAGTTGACCAGCACGGCCAGTGCGGCAAGGCGCTCGGTCATGTTGTCGGCGTTGTCGAACTGGTCGACGCAGGCCGCCAACACCTCGGGCTTCTCGCTGAGCATCAGATAGGACAGCGCGATGTTCTGCAGGCTGCGGCGAGCGAAATGCGCTGCCTCGGCCACGTAAGGCGTGGCCTTGGAGACTTCACGGTTGGCCTGGTAGCGCGCCCACAGTGGAGCGAACAGCGCGTCAGCCAGCGCCTTGCGAGCGAACTCGCGCGCGGCGTGGATGGCCTCGACATCCGCCACCTCACTGATTTCGGTGAGATAGGCCTCGCCCGGCAGCGACAGCATCTCGGCGACCATGGCCTGATCCAGCGACTCGTCTTCAAGCAGGGTGCGCAGCGCGGTGACCAGACGCTGATCCAGCACCAGGGCTTCACCACGCTGGTGCTGGCCAATCAGTTCCTGCAGTACCTGCACGGACAGCTGCTGGCCGGCTTCCCAGCGGTTGAAGCCGTCGCTGTCGTGCTGCATCAGGAACATCAGTTGGTCACGGCTGTAGGGGAAGTGCAGCTTGACCGGCGCACTGAAGCCGCGCAGCAGCGACGGCAGCGGCTTCTCGGCGACGGCTTCAAAGGTGAAGGTCTGCTCGGCTTCAGTCACCGACAAAACGCGACTGGTGCCCTGCGCCGCGCTTTCGCCCTGCAGGCGCAGCGGCGGCTCAAAGCCTTGGGCATCGAGCAGGCCGAGCGCCACGGGAATCACGAACGGCAGCTTTTCGCTCTGCCCCGGCGTCGCCGGGCAGCTCTGGCGGAAGGTCAGGCTGTAGGTCTGCGCCGCCTCGTCATAGGCTTCGCTGACTTCCAGACGCGGCGTGCCGGCCTGGGTGTACCAGCGCTTGAACTGGGTCAGGTCGATGCCACTGGCATCTTCCATGGCCTTGACGAAATCGTCGCAGGTCACGGCCTGGCCGTCGTGACGCTCGAAGTACAGATCCGAGCCCTTGCGGAACAGTTCCGGCCCGAGCAGGGTGTGAATCATGCGCAGCACTTCCGAACCCTTCTCGTAGATGGTCAGGGTGTAGAAGTTGGAGATTTCCATGTACGCGTCCGGGCGCACCGGGTGGGCCATGGGGCCGGCGTCTTCGGCGAACTGGTGAGTACGCAGGTAGGCCACGTCCTCGATGCGCTTGACGGTACGCGAGTGAGTGTCGGCAGAGAACTCGCTGTCGCGGAACACGGTGAAGCCTTCCTTGAGCGACAGCTGGAACCAGTCGCGGCAGGTCACGCGGTTGCCCGACCAGTTGTGGAAGTACTCGTGCGCCACCACCGCCTCGACGCGCTGGTGCGCGGCGTCGGTGGCGGTCTCGGCCTTGGCCAGCACGCAGCTGGAGTTGAAGATGTTGAGGCCCTTGTTCTCCATGGCGCCCATGTTGAAGTCGTTGACCGCGACGATCATGAAGATGTCCAGATCGTACTCACGGCCATAGACCTCCTCGTCCCACTTCATCGAGCGCTTGAGGCTGTCCATGGCGTGCTGCACCTTGTCGATGTTCTCCGGCTCGACATAGATGCGCAGCGCCACTTCGCGGCTGCTCATGGTGGTGAAGCTGTCTTCCACGCACCAGAGATCACCAGCGACCAGGGCGAACAGGTAGGCCGGCTTCTTGAACGGGTCTTCCCAAGTGGCCCAATGACGACCGCCCTCCTCACTGCCGCTGGCAATCGGGTTACCGTTGGACAGCAGCACCGGGTAGGCATGCTGTTCGGCGCTGACCGTGGTGGTGAACGTGCTCATCACGTCCGGGCGGTCGAGGTAGAAGGTGATCTTGCGAAAGCCCTCGGCCTCGCACTGGGTGCAGAACATAGTGCCGGACTTGTACAGGCCTTCCAGCGCGGTGTTGCTCTCCGGGTGGATGCGCACACTGCTGTCGACCACGAAGCGTTCCTGCGTCGGCTGCAGGGTCAGGTGGCTGTCGGTCAGCGTGTAGTCGTCCTCGCCCAGTTCGCGGTCATCGAGCTTGAGGTGCAATAATTCAAGCTGCTGGCCATCCAGTACCAGTTTCGGCAGCCCGCCCCCCGCTTCGGGGTTGCGACGCATGACCAACTGCGCGTGCACCAGGCTGTGATCCTCGAACAGCTCGAAGGTCAGGTGGGTCTCGTCGATCAGGTAGTCGGGAACCTGATAGTCCTTCAGATAAATGGTCTTGGATTGTTCGGTGCGCATGGCTCTTGGCCTCTCGTCTGCGGCGCCCCGGGCGCCGGTGGCAATCGGGGGTCAGGCGGCGATCTCGTGGATGGCCAGCTGATAGGCGGTGTACTTGCGGATATTGATCACGCCGGTGTCGAACATCAGGTACTGGCCCTTGATACCGAGCAGAGTACCTTCGGCCAGGGGCTGCTTGTCCAGATTGAAGCTGCTGATCTTGGCCGGATAGGCCTCGATGGGGTAACGAATCTCCAGCACTTCGGCTGCGCTCAGCGGCTGAATGGCTTGCAGGCCGAAGCGCTGCTGCAGCCCGGTGATGCCCGAACCGCAGCTATCGAACAACTGCTCGCGAATCGCCAGCAGATCGACCGGCACGGCATCGCCCTTGAGCAGCGCGCGCCAGTTGGTCTTGTCCGCCACCTGGCTACGCAACAGGTCCTCGACGAAACCGGACTGCTGCCGGGTGGCCACGCGCAGGATGGGCAGCGCCTGGGTCGCACCCTGGTCGATCCAGCGCGTCGGCACCTGACTGGCGCGGGTAATGCCGACCTTCACACCACTGGAGTTGGCCAGGTAGACGATGTGATCGGTCATGCAGAATTGCTCGCCCCAGCTCGGCTCGCGGCAGGTGCCTGCATCGTAATGACACTTCTCCGGGCTCATGATGCAGACGTCGCATTGCGCCAGCTTCTGCATGCAGGGGTAACAGTAGCCCTGGCTGAAGCTGGTCTTGGTCTTGCGTCCGCAGTGCGTGCAATGGATGGCGCCGAGGTATTCCAGGCGCAGGTGCTTGCCCACCAGCGGGTTGACCGGCACTTCTTCGTCGCCAAGACGGAAGGCGTATTGCACCGGCGCATCCAGATGCGCCTTCATCTTGCTCAGCGAGCCACGTCCCAACTCGCTCATCAGTGCAGGGTATCCGAGGACTTGAACAGCAGGTTGGGTACCGGCTCGGACTTGCTGCTGCACTCCTGCGGGCCCATGTAGCCGGTGCGCTCTTCTTCCGGCAGGTTCTGCATTTCCCAGGCGATCATCGCCTGCAGGCTCAGCTCTTTCTGTTCCTGGGTCAGCTTGCGGCCGTCCGGCCACTTGCCGATTTCCACGGCCAGCTTGAGGCTCTCGTAGATTTCCGGGGTGATGTTTTCAATCGCATCGAGAAAGGACGACATACAGCTCTCCAAGTGAATCATAGGGCGGGTGAAACCCGCCGAAACGCCGAGCTGGCGGGTTGCACCCGCCCTACAGGTCAAAAAGTCGAATCAAGCGCTACGTCGGGCCAGCATACCGCCAAGCAGCCCGGTCAGGCAGCCGGTGAGCAAGCCGCCGACGTGCGCGGCGTTGGCGATCGCGCCGAACTGCAACAACTCGAAGATGCCGGTCATGCAGATCAGCAGCCAGGCCAGCATCATCACCAGCACGCCGGGCGGAAGGCGATACGCCGGGTTGGGCGCCAGGCGCTGGTAAATCCAGCAATGCCCGAGCAGACCATAAAGTACGCCGGACAACCCGCCGAACAACGACGGCCCGGCCCACCAGTATTGGGCGAAGTTCGATGCCAGGCCGAACAACAGGGTCAGCCCGAGCAGGCCGATGGCCCCCTGGCGAAATTCGATGCGCCGCCCCAGCTCCCAGTACCACAGGCTGTTCATCGCCAGGTGCAACCAACCGAAGTGGATCAGCATCGGCGTGATCAGGCGCCACCATTGACCGCTGCCCAGGGTGGCATCCAGATAGGTCAGATAGATGTGCTCACCGTCGAGGCGAAAATCGACGAAACTCAGCCAGCGAATGGTGGAAAAGTTCTCGCCCGCCAGGGTCACCGCAAAGACGATGAAGGTGGTCAGCAACATCAACGCCGTGACCGGGCTGCTCCTTAGCTGAGTGGCGAAACTCTCGCGCACAGGGGAGACGCTTGGCGGCAGCTCTCCGGCATCATCGCCCTGCGGATGACGCGCATAGAGCTCGCGCACCTGCTCTGCAAGCTCCTGCCCCGGCACCCAGAGCACCTGCTCGCCGCCCTCTTCCGATACCCGGTGCGGCACACGCAAACGCTGCAGCAGAGCGATGAAACCGCTCAAATCGCGATCCAGCGGCAAGCGCAACACAACCACAGCCGTCATCGCGGCGCCTCCTGAGGGTCGACATCGACCCAGACGAATTTACCCGCGTCCAGACGTGTTTCCTGATCCAGACGATAAGCCACCAGGCGGCCACCGACCACCGCGCTGTAATCCAGGCAGGCCAGGTTGGGCCTGATCGGCGCCGGCTTGCCACGCCGCCAGTAGTGACCGACGAACAGCAGCGGCTCATGCGCGCCGTACCTGAGCAGCTCGTCCTTCTGCAGTTCGGTCAACGGCGTCTGCGCCGCCAGCTCCGGCAAGGCATCGGGCTGGAAGACGATATCGCCATAAGTCTTCGGGTCCTCCTCCCAGAACTTGGTGCGGAAGTACGAGCGGGTGAAGCCGTCACCGCTGGTCAGGGTCAGACCATGCGGCAGTCGCATGTCGGTCCCGCGCAACAGGCGATCGAGCGCCATGTTGGCGAAACTGCCGGGCACCGCCGAGGCCTGCAGAAAATGTTCATCGATGCAGCCATCGGGGAATTGCGCCTTGAGCGGCGTGATCAACTCATCATCCCAGCAGGCGTGCACCACGCGGAAGCGCCCGGCATCGATGAACAGCGGCATCTCGTAGAACCAGCGCAGGAACTCACGCCACTCCTGCGGATGATCCTCGAACTGCGCCAATGTCTCGCGCATCAGGCGCTGGTGGCGCGGGCTGTGTTCGCGCACGTACTGACGGCCACTACCCGGCGGCGCCGGCGTGCTCCAACCCAAGGCATTGAACTCGTGATTGCCCATGATGCACAGCGCCTGGCCGGCGCGAACCATGTCATGCACCAGATGCAGGGTTTCACGAATGCCCGGGCCGCGGTCGACCAGGTCACCGAGGAAGATCACCATGCGCGTCGGATGGCACCACACGCCACCCTGGCGGCTGTAGCCCAGCCGTTCGAGCAAGCGTTCGAGGGTTTGCGCACACCCGTGGATATCACCGATCAGGTCATAGCCACGATGGGGGTCGAGGGACATTCAGTCCTGCCCTCCCAGGCGGCTGCCCCATCCAAGCTTGGTGCGGCAGACCTCATAGTAGTTGTGATCCAGCGGGTGGATCAGACGCAGCTTCTGCGCCTTCTTGGCCACGTGCAGGGTGTCGCCCGGGGCACAGGTGAAGTGGTTCTGGCCGTCGCAGGACACCTGCGGATAGATGGTCATGTCCGCCGACACCACCACCTTCAGCTCGCTATTGCCGTCGACCACGATGGGCCGGCTGGACAGCGTATGCGGGTACATCGGCACCACGACGATGGCATCGAGCTTGGGATGCATGATCGGCCCGCCAGCAGACAGCGCATAGGCGGTAGAACCCGTGGGCGTGGCGACGATGAGGCCGTCGGCCTTCTGGCTGCAGACGAACTGACCGTCGATATACAGCTCGAACTCGATCATCCGCGTCGACTTGCCGGGGTGCAGCACCACGTCGTTGAGCGCGTCGCCCTGGCCGATGGCCTCGCCCTGACGACGCACCTCAGCCTCGAGCAAGAAGCGATTCTCGGTCAGGTACTGGCCTTCGAGCACCTGCGCCACCTTGAGCTCCAGCTCGTCAGGGCGAATATCGGTGAGAAAACCCAGGCTGCCACGGTTGATCCCCAGCACCGGCACCTTGTGCCGCGCCAGGGCGCGGGCGGCGCCAAGCATGCTGCCGTCGCCACCGACGACGATTACCAGGTCGCAGACCTCGCCAAGCATCTTGCGCGAGGAGGTTTGCAGGCCGTGTCCCGGCAGCACGTCGGCGATGGTGTCCTCGAGGATCACATGCAGGTGACGGTCGATCAGAAAGCGCTTGAGTCGCCGCACGGTTTCCAGCACCCGCGTGCTGCCCAGGCGCCCGATGATGCCGACATTGCGAAATTGCTCCATGGGACTCCTGCCAGACAGATAAGAAACGAAGAGAGATTATCGGCCAAAGGCCTGGGCGGCAGCAAACCAGCACTGTTACTGCGCTATGCTCGGGTGATGACTGCTCCCGACTCGCTGCACGATCTGCTGCTGGGCTTGCGTACCCCGGCTGTGCGTGACCTGGCCTGGGCGCTGTTCTCGCCACCCATGCTGGGTGAGACCCCGAAAGTCCAGCGTCATCCGCTACAGGCCAGTTGCTGGACGCGGCAACCGCAGCGGCTGGCTGACTGGCTCGTGCAGCAGGACAACGATGCCGGTGCCCTGCATGCCTGGTTGGCCGCGAAACCGGTGCGCCGCCTTGGCCTCTATTACGAACGCTTGTGGCAGTTCGCCCTGCATGCGGCACCGGATGTCGAGGTCGTCGCCGCCAACCTGCCGATCCGCCAGAACGGTCAGACCCTGGGCGAACTGGACCTGCTGCTGCGCGACGCAGAAGGCGAACACCATCTTGAATTGGCAGTGAAGTTCTATCTCGGCACGGACGGCAGCGACGCCGCTGACTGGCTAGGCCCGGGCAGTCATGATCGGCTCGATCTGAAACTGAGCCACCTCGCGCAGCACCAGTTACCCCTGTCTTCGCGCAGCGAGGCACGGGGAGCGCTGAACGACCTGCAACTGGGCGAAACCCGATCCGCCTTCTGGCTCGGCGGCTACCTGTTCTATCCCTGGCCCGACGACTCCCCCGCGCCTCACGGCGCCACGTCCGAACACTGCCGGGGGCGCTGGCTGTACCAGCGCGACTGGAATGACTTCGCCGCGACGAAGCCAGGCGCGCACTGGCAGCCGCTACCGCGACTGGCCTGGCTAGCGCCGGCTCTGGTGAATGCCGACGGGGTCTGGTCTGATGAAATGCTCCAGCAATGGCTGAGCACGTTGCGCCCGGAGGCTCAGGCGCAACTGCTGGTACGACTGGAGGAGGATCACGCCGGGGATTGGCGGGAGGTGGAGCGGATCTTTCTGGTCAATGATCAGTGGCCGACGCACTCGTAGCCCGGATGCAATCCGGGACGCATGCGTCTGCAATCCCCGGATTTCATCCGGGCTACGCTTGCCCCAGAGCCTGCGCCGATCAACGGCTACGTTCGGTACGCCCACCGGAACGGGCCAGATACCCTGCGCCGCTCTCACAGAGCAGCGCATCGCGTTGCACCGCCGGCAAGGCGTCCAGGCCACCGCGCAAGGCGTAAACGCTGTAACCCAGCTGCGAGAGCAGAAACACCGCGCCGCTGCTGCGTTTGCCACTGTCGCAGTAGCACAGGTAGGTGCGTGATCGCTCCAGCAGGCGCGCCTTCAGACGCAACAGCTGCAGCGGCATATGCAGCGCTTGCGGCGCATGCGCCTTTTCGTACTCTTCCAGCAGGCGTACGTCGAGCCACTGCGCGCCCTGCGTCAGCAACCTGGCGCCCTCGCCCAGCGACACCTCGGCCACCACGGGCGCCTTGAGCAGGGCAAAGAAATCCTGACGATCCAGACGCAACACACTGCCGGCCTCGACCATGGTCACCGTGGCATTTCGCGGCCGGTCGGCAAGCAGGGCCTCCTCGCCGAAACAAGCGCCAACCTCCAGCTCCGCCAGCACCTGGTGCTCGCTACCAGCGCCCCGAATCACCTCGGCGCGGCCGCTTTCCAGGAAATAGCAGCAATCGCCAGTGGCACCCTCTTCGATAATCTGGCTGCCAGCCGCCAGCTCGATCTTCTGCAAGCGAGCGAGCATGTTCTGCACGTTGGCCGGCGGCACCTTGGCAAACAACGGGTTTTCCAACAGCCGCTCCAGCCACTCGACATCGGCGCCACTCTGCTGCAGCGCCAGCAACAGGTCCTGATGCGCCAAGCGCCAGGTCAGCAGGCGATCGAGCGTGGCACTGTCGATCATCAGCACGCTGACATCGCTCACGGCGCGGGCGTCATGTAACCGCGGCAGGCCGGGCGACAACGGGTGGCAGCTGATCTCGCTACCAGCCTGCACCCTCTGCGTTCTGCCCTCGGCATCCTGCAGCTGCAACTCGCCGGCCAGCAGATAGCAGGTCAGGCGCGCCTGATCCCCCCGACGAAACAGCAGTTGCCCGGCCAACAGAGGCTGCGGCACCAGCTGGCTACGCAACTCGCGCCACTGCTGCTCGGAAAGCACGTTGAGCGGCGTCAGGCTGCGCAGTTGTTCGGGGGTAAGGGGTTCGCTCATGAGGATTTCCAGGCTCCGCTGGTCAGACCTGAGTGTAGTCGGCGCTGGCGCCCATCAACACCCGACGCCCTTGCAAGCCGCCAGTATGAATGAATATCAGCCGACTGCCGCGCGCAAGATGACCGCGCTTGCAGAAATCGCGCAGCGCCATAAGCGCCTTGCCGGTATACACAGGCTCCAGCGGCACACCGCTGGCCTGCTCAGTCTCCAGGATGAACTGGCGCAGTGGCTCGTCGAGCCGGGCAAAACCGCCGCGCGCGGCGTCGATCAGTTGGCAGCGTCGCTCCGACGCCCCGGCCTCGTCCAGCAGCCTGGCGACCTGAGTGGCGACGCCGTGGTCGCTCGGTACCGCCTGCGCGCCGAACACGCAGCGCCGAACATCACCCAGCAGCACACCGGCCAGGGTGGTGCCGGTCCCCGTAGCCAGCCACCAGGCATCGAAATCAGGCCAGCCGATATCGGCCAACTGCGCTTCGGCCATCGCCACCAGACAGCTACAGCCACTAGCGCCGTGAAGGCCCAGACCGCCCTCGCTGATCACCTGGAAACCCGGATAGCGGGCGAGCCAGGGCGCCCAGAAGTCCGGCTGATGCCGCGCACGGTAGCCGCTGTAACCCAGCCAGTGCAGCGCCATGCCCATGCGCTGCAGATCATCGACGGTCGGGGTCTGCTGCGCTTCACCACGCAACAGACCGACGCAGGCGAAACCGAAACGCCGGCCCGCAGCGGCCAGCGCATGCAAATGATTGGAGTGCGCTCCCCCCAGGCTGATCACCCCCTGCGCACCAGCCGCAGCGGCCTGCTCAAGATAGGGCGCGAGCTTGAACCACTTGTTGCCGGACAGCAGTGGGTCGACAAGATCCAGGCGCAGGCAAGCGAGCTCGACGCCGGCGGCCTCGAGCCAGTCCAGTTGCAGAGGTTGTAGCGGCGCCCGCGGGCGCCAGGTGGGAATCCGTATTGGCAAGGTCAGCTGACGGTGCGCAGACGACTGCTCGCCTTGTGCCGCGCGCAGCAGTTCGAATCACCCAGGGTGAAACGGCTGGGCGTATCGACGCGATCGATGGGAATGGCGCAGCGCTCCCCACTGGGCAAGGATGCGTCGCAGCTGGGCTGCTGATAATGCGCCAACCAGTGCCGATACTGATCTTCGGAAACGAAGCATTTGCCAGCGGCGTAGGCCATGGGATTGTCCTGATAGCGGGCGACATCCTGCAGGGGAATGGTCAGGTGCCCGGCGCCGGGATGGTACACCACGAATACCACGCCAAGCTTGGCCAGACGATCGAGCACCTGGTCACCGCCCTGACTGGCGAATGCATCGCGCTCACGCTTGAGGCGTTCGATTTCCGCTTGCAACTGGGCATCCAGCTCGTTGCGATAGGCCAGTTCGACGTCGCGTATGGCGATCTGTTCCTTGTACTCCGCCACAGCCGCAGCGACCTTGGCGCGCATTTCACCATCGTACTGCGCACGCAGGATATCGCCCTCGGTACGACCATGACGCTCGAGGGCACGCAGTTGTTGAGTCATTTCCTCACGGCTGCTCTGGAAACTTTCGGCCTGGGCGGCCAGTTGCGCCTTGAGGTTGGCGTTGAGCTCCTCCTGCTGGCGCAGCGCCTGATGCAGCCCATGGATCTGCGCCTGCAGATTCTTGCTCTGCTCCTCGCTGGCCAGTTTGAACTTGGCCAGTTCGTCTTCATGCTGCTGGGTCAGGCTGGTGATGCGCAGGCGCTGCTGCTGAATCAGCTGCGCGGTCTTGGCGCGATGTTCATGATCCATCTTCTGCGCCAGTTGCTCGGCCACTTCCTTGGCCGGATCCGGCGCATACCATTTGTCTTCGGAAGCTACCTGCAAACGCTCGGCAACCACCGACTGGGCACTGTCGTCCTCGATCAGGAGCCCTAGCTGGTTACGTTTGACTGCATCGCGCAGCAAAACCAGATCGTTTTGCCCCGGCGCCAGGCTGGGGTCCCACAGGTGCATCTGGTGCCAGGACACCGGGCACTGACTGCGACAAGCCAGACGAATCGGCCCGGCGCCGAGGTCCGGGCCACGGCCGGCACGTTCTGCCAGATGTTGCAGAGGAATGTTCCAACCCTTGTCGGGGCGACCGTCCTCGTCGAAATCCAGAAAGAAGAATACCGCCGCCCTCACCAGCAGCCGCGGGTTGATCACCACGAATACCGCGCGCATCTGTTCGTCGGCGAACTCGGGCATGTTCACCACACCATCGAGCAAGGCTTCGAACTCAGGGAACATCATCTGTTTGCAGATACCGCGTTCACTGAAGAACATCACGGCTTCCACCATCTGCGGCTTGTTCTGCATGCTCATTGAGGACCCTCTGGACCAACCGGGAATACGCGCGCGCATAGTCGCGTGCCGGAGCAGCGCATACTCCGGTACTGATATCGTCCTTGATATCTGAGGCAAGTCTAGGGGAAAACCCGACCACAGCAATGTGACTGGGTTGGCACTCACTCTGCGAGCCAGGCCGAATAGACCACCGCTTAGCGCAAAAATGTGACAAGACCGGAAAGTACGAAAGCTGCCAGCGGTCCGGTCCGCCTGGATGGTTAACAGCCTGCCAAGCACAACTCGATCGGCGGATTCTTGCTTTTCACCCATGCCTCACAAGCGGAATTTTGCCTATTCCAGCCAGTGCCATTGGGCTCATCCGCTCTAGAGCGGTGGTCCGACAACCTGGCACGTGACCTGCTCTGGCTCTTACAAGCTCGCGCGCCTGTCGCGCGGCCGGACTGATAAAAAAGACAAGAGGTCAGCCATGTTCCGCCATCACTTCACTGCCAACCCCTCATCGTTCAATCCGCTTCGCGAGTGCCTATCCCGGCGCCAGAAGACTGCCTGCACAGCACTGCCGCGTCCTTAGCTAAAAATAACAACAACGGAGAATTCTCATGTACTTAGCCAAGCGCCTTGGCCTGCTCGCCGCTGCCGCGATTTTGGCCAGTAGCCCCAACGCTCACGCCAACCCAACCTCGATCAACATCCTTACCGGCGGTACCAGTGGCGTTTATTACCCGCTGGGCATGAGCCTGTCCGAGCTTTACAGCGAGCGTATCGCAGACTCGACCACCAGCGTGCGGGCTACCAAGGCCTCGGTGGAGAACCTCAACCTGCTGCAGATCGCCCGTGGCCAGTTGGCCTTCGCCCTGGGCGACTCCGTTGCCGATGCCTGGAAAGGCGATGAAGAAGCTGGCTTCAGAGCCCCGCGTGATCGCCTGCGCGCTATCGCCGGGATCTACCCGAACTACATCCAGATCGTTGCCAGCAAGGCATCGGGGATCACCAGCCTGGAGGATCTGCGCGGCAAACGTATTTCCGTCGGGGCGCCGCGCTCGGGTACCGAGCTCAACGCCAGGGCCATTTTCAAGGCCGCGGGTCTCAGCTACGCGGATATGGGCCACGTCGAATTCAAGCCCTACGCCGAATCGGTCGAACTGATCGAGAAAGGCCAACTGGACGCCACCCTGCAGTCGGCCGGCCTGGGTATGGCGGCGATTCGCGACCTGGCCGAACGCGTGCCGATCACCTTCGTCGCCATCCCAGAGCAGGTGGTGTCACGTATCGGCAGCAGCGCCTATCAGTCGGGCACCATTCCTGCCGGCACCTACAAGGGCCAGGCCAACGACGTGACGACGGCGACCATCACCAACGTTCTGGTCAGTCAGACCAGCGTTTCCGACGCCGTGGCCTATCAGATGACCAAGTTGCTCTTCGAGAACCTCGACCGACTGGCCGAAGCGCATCCAGCCGCCAGGGACATCAGACTGGAACGGGCGACCAGTGGTCTGCCGATTCCGCTGCACCCCGGCGCCGAGCGCTTCTATCGTGAGGTGGGCGTTCTCAAGTAGAGCGCCCCTCAGCCCTTGGCGGCTGCGAGAAAGGGTGCCAGGCGCTGCGCCATTTCCGCGCCGAGCGCCTGCAGTCCGCTCATCGGGCGCACCATCACCTCGAACTCGACGATTCGTCCCGACTCGTCGAAGCGAATCATGTCGATGCCCTTCAACTCGCGCCCGCCAACCTTCGCGGAAAACTCCAGCACCACACTGAGGCCATCGGCAGTAGCCAGTTCGCGGTGATAGGCAAAATCTTCGAACACCTTGAGCACGGTATTGAGGATCAGATTGACCACCTGCGCGCCCGGATAAGGGGTGTGCGCCATGGGCGAACGGAACACCGCCTGAGGGTGCAGCAACTCGGGCAAGGCACTCAGGTCCTTGGCGGCGACGAACTGGTGTCAGCGCGCGAGGCTGGCTGCAACGAGCGGATGCAACTGGGCATCGAGCGACATCGATTTCTCCTTTTTCAGGCCTGAAAGCAAACGCCCCGCTCAAGGCGGGGCGTCGGTTCGATCAGAGCCCGGCGGCCAGGCGCGAACCCTGATCGATTGCGCGCTTGGCGTCGAGTTCGGCAGCAACATCCGCACCACCGACCAGGTGTACGCGCTGGCCGGCACTCTCCAGGCCTTGCTGCAACTCGCGCAGCGGATCCTGACCGGCGCAGACGATCACCGTATCGACCGGCAGCACCTGCTGCTCGCCACCAGCAATGCGGATATGCAGGCCGGCATCGTCGATCTGCACGTACTCGACGCTGTTGAGCATCTGCACGTTCTTGTTCTTCAGGCCGGTGCGGTGAATCCAGCCGGTGGTCTTGCCCAGGCCATCGCCGACCTTGGACTTCTTACGCTGCAGCAGGAATACCTGACGCGCCGCCGGGTGCGGATGCGCCTTGACACCCGCCACGCCACCACGGGCTTCCAGCGCCGTGTCGATGCCCCACTCTTTCCAGAACTCGTCACGGTCGAGGCTGGTGGCCTTGCCTTGGTGCGTGATGAATTCGGACACGTCGAAACCGATACCGCCGGCACCGATGACAGCGACCTTATGCCCGACCGGCTTGCGCTCGAGAATCGCGTCCAGGTAGCTGATCACCTTGGCATGCTCGATACCCGGAATATCCGGGGTGCGCGGGGCAATACCGGTGGCCAGGATGATTTCGTCGAAGCCCCCCTTGAGCAGATCGTCCACCGACACGCGGGTGTTCAGGCGTACGTCGACGCCAGTGGTTTCCAGCTTGCGCTTGAAGTAGCGCAGGGTCTCGAAGAACTCTTCCTTGCCCGGCACGCGCTTGGCCACGTTGAACTGGCCACCGATCTCGCCAGCCGCGTCGAACAGGGTCACAGCATGGCCGCGCTCGGCGGCGACGGTAGAAGCCGCCAGCCCAGCCGGGCCGGCACCGACCACGGCGATCTTCTTCACCGCGGCGGTGGGGATGTAGTTCAGCTCGGTCTCATGGCAGGCGCGCGGGTTGACCAGGCAACTGGTCAGCTTGCCGCCGAAAGTGTGATCCAGGCAGGCCTGGTTACAACCGATGCAGGTGTTGATCTCATCGCTACGGCCTTCGGCGGCCTTGTTGACGAAGTCTGGGTCGGCAAGGAACGGGCGCGCCATCGACACCATGTCGGCATCGCCCTCGGCCAGCACCTGCTCGGCGACTTCCGGGGTGTTGATGCGGTTGGTGGTGATCAGCGGAATCGACACCTCACCCTTGAGCTTGGCGGTGACCTTGGTGAAGGCCGCACGCGGCACCTTGGTGGCGATGGTCGGGATACGCGCCTCGTGCCAGCCGATACCGGTGTTGATCAGGGTGGCGCCGGCCTGCTCGATGGCCTTGGCCAGCAGCACGATCTCGTCCCAGGTGCTGCCACCCTCGACCAGATCGAGCATCGACAGGCGATAGATGATGATGAAGTTCGGGCCGACCGCCTCGCGCACGCGGCGGACGATCTCCACCGGCAGGCGCATGCGGTTCTCGTAGCTGCCGCCCCAGCGGTCGGTACGATGGTTGGTGTGGGCGACCAGGAACTGGTTGATGAAATAACCTTCCGAGCCCATCACCTCGACACCGTCATAACCGGCCTGCTGGGCCAGCGCCGCGCAATTGACGAAGTCGGCGATCTGCTTCTCGATGCCCTCTTCGTCCAGCTCGCGCGGCTTGAACGGGTTGATCGGTGCCTGGATGGCGCTCGGCGCCACGGACTTGGGGCTATAGGCATAACGCCCGGCGTGCAGGATCTGCATGCAGATCTTGCCGCCCGCCTCGTGCACGGCCTGGGTGACGATCTTGTGCTTCTCGGCCTCTTCCACCGTGCTCAGCTTGGCAGCGCCGGAATACACGCCGCCCTCCTCGTTCGGGCCGATGCCGCCGGTGACCATCAGGCCGACGCCGCCACGGGCGCGCTCGGCGAAATAGGCCGCCATGCGCTCGAAGCCGCCCGGCTTCTCTTCCAGGCCAGTGTGCATGGAGCCCATCAGCGTACGGTTGCTCAGCGTGGTGAAGCCGAGGTCGAGCGGGGCCAGCAGGTGCGGGTAACGAGCAGTCATGGAATTCTCCACATCGCGGTGCAGTTCACGGATTGCCGCGGTCTCATGGTCACGCGGTCGGTTATGGAGCCAGACGATAAATAGGCTGCCAGCCATGCTCAATGATCAAAACTAACAAGATAATGATCAAAACTAGCAATAGAGGTTGGCAGCACGGCTCGACCGACCTAACCTGCACCGCAACCAAACTGAAAAAACCAATGCGCCTACTGATCACCCTTCTGCTCGCGCTCGCACTGCTGACCGGTCTTGGCAGCTACGCCCACTGGATCGCGCAGCGCCCCAGCAGCCATTACCTGTCCGACCTGCGCAGCCAGGTCGCGCTCGATATTGGTGAGCCCGGCACACGCGGCAACCTGCTGGGCATCCAGCCGGAACTGTTCGCCGCCGACTACCAGAGCCTCGCGCGACTGCGCCTGAAGCTGGCCGCCTACCTGGATCACGCCCGTGACCAAGGCATGCTCAACGAACGCACCGTCGTCGTGCTGCCCGAACATATCGGCACCTGGCTGCTCGCCGTCGGCGAGAAGGAAGAGCTCTATCGCGCCACCGAGCGCCGTCAGGCCATGCACTGGATGGCGGCGAGCAATCCACTGGATTTTCTCGGCGCACTGTTCAGTGCTGGAAGCGACGCGCGCCTGGACGACGCCATGTTGCGTACCAAGGCCAAGGCCATGGCGCGCGACTATCAGCAGCTGTTTGGCGATCTGGCCCGTGATTACCAGATCACCCTGGTTGCAGGGTCCATCGTTCTGCCCGAGCCCCGCGTGGAACGGGGCCGCCTCGAAGTCGGTCGTGGGCCGCTGTACAACGTCAGCCTGGTATTCGATCAGGCCGGTAACCCGCAGGGCCAGCCGCAACGCCACGCCTTCAGTGCCGGCGCACTCGCCACCAGAGCGCCGGAAGCCCTGCAGGTGCTGGAGACCCCGGCAGGCCGGCTTGGCGTACTGCTAGGCGGCACTATCGAACAGTTCCAGGCGAAGGCAATCGATGGCGAGGCAGTAGAGCTGCTGGCCATGCCCAGCGACCTGGATGGCCTGACGGACGACGCCGATTTCACCGAACAGCTGCAGGCTCACGGCATTCGTGCGGGAGTGAAAGTCCATCTGCGCGGCCGATTGTGGGAGCGTAGCGGTCAGTCCCAGGCGCTCGCCTTCGATGCCGGACGCAGCGAACGAGGCGCCAGCGAGCGCGGCGCGCAACTGATCAATCTATGGCTATAAAAGCATCACGCGTTCGCCTCGGCGATCTCTCCGTCGGCTTCACCCAGGCGCTGGCCGACGCATTGCGCGAACAGGGTCAGCGCCCCGAACCCCTGCTCGAGCAATTTGGCCTAGATGCCGCACGGCTCAGCGAGCCGCGCGCACGCCTGTCGATCCCGCGCTTCATGCGCCTTGGCCATAGCGCCATCGCCCTGTGCGACAACCCCGCTCTGGGCCTGGAAATGGGCCGTCACAGCCGCCTCAGCCAGGTTGGCCTGGCCGGCATCTGCGCCGCGCAGGCGCCTGATCTGCGCGAAGCGGCACGCACCCTGACCCGCTTCGAGCCGTTGTACGCCGCCAACTATCGCGGCCGTTCGGGCTTCAGCGAGGATGCGCGCGGCGCCTGGCTGCATTTCTATTCCATCAGCCCCTACAACGCCTACAACCGTTTCGTGGTGGACTCGGTGCTGGCCGGCTGGCAGACCAACCTGAGGCAGGTGGTCGACCGATCCATCACCGCGGAAAAGGTCGAGATCGAATTTCCTGCACCGGACTACGGCGAACGCTACGAAGCGCTGTTCGGCTGCCCCGTCGAGTTCAGTGCTGGCGCCAATCGCCTGCGCCTGAACAGCGAAACCCTGGCCCTGCGCAACCCTCAACATTGCCCAGGCACCTGGTGGCACCTGCTGGAGCTGTGCGAACGCGAACTGGAACAGCTGACCTGCACACGCAGCCTGCGCGAACGGGTCATCCAACTGCTCGGCCCACTGTTGCACGGCCACGAGCCGGATCTGCAGGAAGTGGCGCGCAGCCTGCACCTGCCGAGCTGGACGCTGCGGCGCAAGCTGGCCGAGGAAGGCACGCAGTTTCGCACCATCCTCAACGACACTCGCCGCGACCTGGCCACGGCCTATATCCGCGATACCGAACTGGCCTTCGGCGAGATCGCCTACCTGCTCGGCTTCGCCTCGGCCGAAGCCTTCCAGCGCGCCTTCAAGCGCTGGCTCGGGCAAACACCCGGCGACTACCGCCGCGCGCAACGCAGAGCGGGCTGATCGCACGGCAACCTTGATCGTCAAGCTCTCGCAACTTAGAATCCTTTTCATCCGCGTTTGCGGTCGCTTCTTACTCCTTTCATTCCGTGCCGGCCCACCGCGCGCGCCAACGACCCCGCGAACATGTCCAAGAAATCCCGCTCCAGACTCTGGTTTCTCGTCCACAGCTGGCTGGCCCTACCGGTCTGGTTCTTCCTGCTGATCATCTGTGTCACCGGCACCCTGGCCACTGTCAGCCAGGAGATCGTCTGGCTGGCCAACCCGGACGTACGCGCCAGCAAGCCGTCCGATGATGCGCAGCGCCTGAGCTTCGGCCAGGTACTGGAAGCGATCAATCGCGCCGAGCCCGAGCTGATCGTGCAGTCCATCGGCCGCCCGGACGAAGATCACTTCGCCCTCACCGCGCGCGTCAGCTATCCCGACGGCAGCTCGCCGCTGCTGTACGTCAACCCCTATAGCGGGGCGATCCAGGGGGTCAGCCCGGAGTTCGACTTCCGCCAGTTCACCCGCGCCCTGCATGGCTGGTGGCTGGTGCCGTTCACCAACGGCTACAGCTGGGGCTGGTACCTGGTGTCGCTGATGGGCCTGCCGATGCTGCTGTCGCTGATCACCGGCCTGGTGGTCTACAAGAAGTTCTGGAAGGGCTTCTTCAGCCCACGCCTGCGCATAGGCCAGGGCGCACGCATCTTCTGGGGCGACTTCCACCGCCTCTCCGGCATCTGGTCGATCTGGTTCATCGCGGTCATTTCCATCACCGGCATCTGGTTCCTGATCCAGGCGATTCTCGGCGATAGCCACGTGTCGATCTCCACCGAAGGCGTACCGCCAGTGGTGGCGCGCGAGGAAGTGCCGCTGGCGCCGAGCGCTGCCGAAGTGCCGCGCATCAGCCTGGACGCCGCCGTGCTCAAGGCCACCGACGTCATCCCGGGCCTGGAGCCAAGTTTCGTCAGCCTGCCGGGCTATGCCTACGGCCATTATTCGGTCTGGGGCCGCGGTTGGTATCCGCTGATGTTCCAGTCCGCCTCGATCAACCCCTACAACGGCGACATCGACGCTACCCGCCTGCTCAGCGACCGCTCGGGCCTGGAGTTCGTCACCGAGTCCATGCGGCCGCTGCACACCGGCGACTTCGGTGGCCTGTGGGTCAAGCTGCTGTGGTTCGTCTTCGGCCTGCTGCTGAGCATGATGGTGCTCAGCGGCCTGCTGATCTGGACCAAGCGCACCGCCCAGGCCACGGTCGCTGCGGTCAAGCGGCCGGCACGCGCCACCAAGCCGGCCCCGATCGTCGCCACCCGTGAAATCTCGGAGAGCCGCCCATGAGCAAGGCCGCAATCGCCCCCGCCCCGTCCGCTCTGGGCCGTTTCTGGTACAGGTGGCGCTTCCACCTCAATGTGCTGCTGGTGCTGATCCCCCTGGGCTTCATGCCCAAGTATTTCCAGGATGTCGCGCTGTTTCGTGGCGCCAGCGGCCTCGGCGAGCGTGAGTTCGGCGAAGTCCAGGTCGGCCCCTGGAGCCTGCGCCTGGCCGAGTTCCGCAATCAGCCGCCGCAACTGGAAGGTCCGGCCGGCTATATGAAGAGTTTCAACGCCGCGCTGTGCCAGGCGTGCATCAGCCAGGTCAAGGTGGTCTACCTGCGCATCGGCAAGCCGCGCAGCCTGCGCGCTGCCGGCGGACTGTTCTTCGGCAGCCCCTATCGCATGGGTACGAGCATTCCCATACCGCCACGCACCAAGCCAGACGCCGAGTTGTGGATCACCGCCGAGGGCTGGGACGGCACAGTACATCAGGCATCCATCCCGCTGGCCGAGGCTTCGCCCGCCACCCTCGCCTGGCTGAAACAACAAGGAGACAAACCATGATCCATAGCGCCCGCATCGGTCTGCTGATGCTCTGTACCGGCCTGTCCCCTCTGGCTCTCGCGCACAACCCGATCTGCGAATGCGAGGAGCACGGCACCGGCGAAATCATCTGCACCGGCGGCTTCTCCGACGGCAGTGGCGCCCCCGGCGTGACCCTCGACGTGATCAGCTACGAAGAAGAGGTGCTGGTGCCCGGCAAACTCGGCGAGGACTCCAGGCTCAGCTTCAAGCGTCCGGATGGCGAGTTCTACGTACTGTTCGACGCCGGCCCCGGCCACGTCGTGGAAATCGACCACACGGAAATCGCCAGCCAATGACCACCCAAGTGGTACGCCCGGCCGGCGCTGGGCATGAAAGCCTGTGGGTAGCCGTCCTCAGCCTGTCGATCATCCTACTGGCCGCAACAGTCATCAGCCTGCGCAGCGAGAACCACGAGGAAGAAAGCGTCGCCGCCCATCAGATCGATGCCCGCCGCGACCTGAACGCCGCCGAGCAAGGCATCCATACCGAATTGGTCGTGGCCCTCGACGAGATCCTGATGCTGCGGGACGAACAGCAGACCTTGCCCGAGCCGCAGCAACTGGCCGAAGAAGGCATTCCGCCTTTTACCCACGACGCCAGCACCGCCACCCGTGGCCACCACGTCTGGCAGCTGCTGCATGTCGGCGATGACTACGCCTACCAGGGTCTGAGCGGCGACAGCGCCGTCGCCGGCTCCTTCCTGTTGCTGGCAAGCGCAGCGGATGCCGACATCTGGCTCAACCGCTCCAGCGATGTCGTTGCCCCACAGAACCTGCATGCCGATGCCCTGATCGCCGCCGGCTGGCGCCAGGTCGCCAGCCAATACGACGCCGGCGTCACCCGCCAGCATCGCCACTGAATATCGGGAACCCCACCATGCCCTCTCGCTTCGTCTCCCGCCGCCTGCTGGCCAGCCTGCTGCTGAGCCTGGGCGCCGCCCTCGCCCCCGTGCTCGCCAGTGCCGACAACCACCGCCTGCGTATCGGCATTACCCTGCACCCCTACTACAGCTACGTCAGCAATATCGTCGGCGAACGCGCCGACGTGGTGCCGCTGATCCCGGCTGGCTTCAACCCGCACGCCTACGAGCCGCGCGCCGAGGACATCAAGCGCATCGGCGACCTCGACGTGGTGGTGCTCAACGGCGTCGGCCATGACGACTTCGCCGACCGCATGATCGCCGTCAGCGAGAAGCCCGACGTCCCCGTGATCGAGGCCAACGCCCGCGTGCCCCTGCTCGCCGCCACCGGCCAGGCCGCACGCGGCGCCGGCAAGGTGGTCAACCCGCACACCTTCCTCTCCATCACCGCCTCCATCGCGCAGATCAACAACATCGCCCGCGAACTCGGCAAGCTCGACCCGGACAACGCCAAGTTCTACAGCCAGAACGCCCGTGCCTACGGCAAGCGCCTGCGCGGCCTGCGCGCCGAGGCGCTGGGCAAGCTGACCGACGCCAAGGGCAGCGAGCTGCGCGTGGCCACCATCCATGCCGCCTACGACTACCTGCTGCGCGAGTTCGGCCTGGAAGTCACCGCAGTGGTCGAACCGGCCCACGGCATCGAGCCGAGCCCCAGCCAATTGAAGAAGACCATCGACCAGCTCAAGGAACTGGACGTGCAGGTGATCTTTTCCGAGATGGATTTCCCCTCCAGCTACGTCGACACCATCCATCGTGAGTCCGGCGTGAAGATCTACCCGCTGACGCATATTTCCTATGGCGAGTACACCGCCGGAAAATACGAAGAGGAAATGGCCCGCAATCTCGACACCGTGGTACGCGCCATTCAGGACGAAGGCGTATGACCGCCCTCGAAACCGCGCCGTCGCGCCTGCAGGGCCCCGGCATCGAATTCACCGGCATCGATCTCAACCTCGGCCGCACGCGGATTCTCGACAAGGTCAGCTTCCAGGTGCGCGCCGGCAGCGTGCACGCCCTGGTCGGCCCCAACGGCGGTGGCAAGAGCTCGCTGATCAAGACCCTGCTCGGGCAGATGCCACACCAGGGCGAGCTACGCCTGCACTGGCCGGCCAGCCCCGGCACCATCGGTTACGTGCCGCAGGCGCTGGAATTCGATCGCGGTCTACCGATGACGGTGGATGATTTCATGGCCGCCATGTGCCAGCGTCGCCCGGCCTTCCTCGGCCTGTCGCGACGCCACGCGCCGGCCATCGAACAGGCGCTGGCACGGGTCGGCCTGCTGGACAAGCG
>JBLUOL010000039.1:0-35408 GCA_048065775.1 Pseudomonas sp. GW6 | reverse complement strand
GAACCTCAGCGTTCCCTGCGCCGCCAGGTGGGGTGCGCCGCGCGCACCGCCCGTATCTCACTCAATCCTCGAACAACACCGGGCAGCGCTCGGCGCCTTCGAGCTTGAGAATTTCCTCCACCACTGGCGGCCGTGCCTGACGCATTACCAGGCTGCGTTTCAGCGCCTGCAGGCGGCGCGCCTCCTGGTGCAGCATCTCTACCCCGGCGTAGTCGATGAAGTTGATGTGCCGCGCATCGATCACCAGGCGCTGACCCCGGCTGCGTTGCAGCAGTTGCTGGATGTACTGGCAGGCGCCGAAGAAGATCGAGCCCTCGATGCGCAGCACCTCGTCTTCGCCGTCCTGCCACAGGCGCACGCGCGGCTGCGAGGTGCGCTTGAGGTAGAAGAACAGCGAGGCCAGCACGCCGGCGTAGATCGCCGTCTGCAGCTCCAGCACCAGGGTGGCGGCGAAGGTCAGCAGCATCACCATGAACTCGGAGCGACTGACCCGACGTAGTGCACGGATCGCCGGCAGATCCACCAGGCCCCAGCAAATCAGCAGGATGCCGGCCGCCATCACCGGCAGCGGGATATGCGTCAGCAGCGCTGCGCCAAACACCGCGAACAGCGCCACCAGCAGCGCCGAGAACACTCCGGCCAACGGCGTACGTGCACCGGCCTGCAGGTTCAGCGCCGAGCGGGTGAAGGAGCCGGCTGACAGCGAGGCAGAGAACCACGGCCCGATCATGTTCGACAGGCCCTGGGCGCGCACTTCCTGGTTGGCATCGAGAAACTGGTGTGACTTCACTGCCAGCGCGCGGGCGATGGACAGGCTGGTGACCAGCCCGAGCATGCCGCAGGCCACCGCTGCCGGTAGCAGACGCAGCACGTCGTCGAGGTCGAAACTCAGCATGGTCAAAGGCGGCAGGCCTCCTTCGAACGGTGCCACCAGGGCGATGTCAGCGGTGAACCGTGCCGGTAGTAGCCACGCCAGCAGACTGCCGCAGACCAGGCCGATCAGCAGTGCGGGGGCCTTTGGCCAGAGTTTGCGCACGGCCACGCTGAGCAGCAGGGTGAAGGCCGCCAGGGCCAGACTCGGCCAGTGCGCTTCGGGCAGGTGCTGGCCGATCTGCAGCAGGCTGGTCAGGGCCGTGGGTTGGTTGGCGACCTCGACGCCGAGCAGATTGGGCATCTGCCCGATGGCGATCACCAGCGCCGCGCCGAGGGTGAAGCCGAGTACCACCGACTGCGAGACGAAGTTCACCAGCGCGCCGAAGCGCAGCATACCTAGCAGCCACTGGAACAGCCCGGCGAGAAAGGTCAGCAGCAGGATCAGGGCGATGAATTCGTCGCTGCCGATGCGCGCCATGGGGCTGACGCTGGTGAACAGGACGATGGAGATAGCCGCTGTCGGCCCGCAGATCAGGTGCCAGGACGAGCCCCACAGACAGGCGATGATCACCGGCACGATGGCGGCGTACAGGCCGTATTCGGCGGGCAGGCCGGCAATCAGCGCGTAGGCCAGCGATTGCGGCAGGGCCAGGATGGCGCCAGTCAGGCCCACCAGCAGGTCGTTGCCGAGGGTCTTGCGGCTGATGCCAGGCAACCAGCGGAGAAACGGCAGCAGGGTCTGTCGGTCAGGTAGGCGCATGATTTGAGTCGAGGGTGGGCCGCAGGCGACTCCACCCTACTCACTTGCCGCGGTTAATTCAAAGCCGCGCCTTCACGGCGGCCAGACCGTCGCCACCGTCGCGGGTGGTGACGCCCTGCAGCCAGCCATCGAGCACCTGCGGGTTGGCCTGCAGCCAGGCCTTGATCGCAGCGTCGTTGCTGGCCTGCTTGTTCAGCACCTGATCCATGATGCTGTTCTCCATCTCCTGGGTGAAAGTCAGGTTGCTTAGCAGCTTGCCGACGTTGGGGCACTGCGCGGCGTAGCCCTTGCGCGCCAGGGTGTTGACCTCGCCGCTGTCGCCGAAATATTTCTCGCCGCCTTTCAGATACTGCATGTCGTACTGCACGTTCATCGGGTGCGGGGTCCAGCCGAGGAAGACCACGAACTGATCGCGTTTCACCGCGCGGCCGACCTGCACCAGCATCGCCTGTTCGCTGGACTCCACCAGCTTCCAGTCACCCAGGCCGAACTCGTCGGCGGCGATCATCTGCCTGATCGACTCGTTGGCCGGCGAGCCGGAGGCGATGCCGTAGAGCTTCTTGCCAAACTTGTCGGCATGCTTGTCCAGATCGGCGAAGGTCTTCACCCCGGCCTCATAGGCATAGGTCGGGACCGCCAGGGTGTACTCGGTGCCTGCGAGGTTCTGCGCCAGCTTGTCCACTTCTCCGCTGGCGACGAACTTGTCGTAGTTGCTCTGCTGCGCCGGCATCCAGTTGCCGAGGAAGACGTCGACCTGGCCCTTCTGCAGGCCGGCGAAGATGATCGGCACGGCCAGGGTCTGGGTTTGTGCCTTGTAGCCCAGGCCGTCGAGCAGGAAGCTGGCGATGCCGTTGGTCACGGCGATGTCGCTCCAGCCCGGGTCACCCAGCTTGACCGTGGCGCAGGCGGCGTCCTCGGCCCATACGTCCCCGGCGCTGCTGAGCGCTGCCGCGAGTAACAGCACACTGAATCGGTTCATGGCGTCTCTCCTTTTTTCTTCTGTGTTGGGCACCTCTAAAAACGTAGGCGAGGCAGCCAGCGCAAGGCAAAAACAGGCGAAAAAGCGCAGTTTACGAGCTGTAAATGAGCATTTTGAGCCTGTTTTTAACGCAGTGATGGCAACGCAGGTAGTTTTTAGAGGTGTCCTTTTGGGGGCGGCAGTTGGTAAAGGTTCATACCTGGGGAAAACGGGCGCGGCGTTCCAGGTCGTCGAGATCGATATGGTTGCGCATGTACTGTTGGCTGGCGTCGACCCAAGGCTGGTGATCCCAACTGGTCAGCTTGCCCTGGCTCAGTGCTTCGGCCACCAGACGGCGGCGGCGCTGGCTGGCGAGAGTGGCGGCGTGGATGGCCGGGATGTCCCAGCGCTCGCGCGCTTCGGCGATGAAACCGGCAAGGATGCCGCGATGCTCGCTGGACTCGGCCAGGTTCTGACGTTCGAGCGGGTCGCTGTCCAGATCGAACAGCAGCAGTGGATCCTGCTCGGAATAGACGAACTTCCATGGCCCGCGGCGAATCATCATCAGCGGGCTGAGCGTGCCTTCGGCCATGTATTCGCCGAGCACTTCGTCATGGCCGCCTTCGCCCTTGAGGTGCGGTAGCAGCGAGTGACCCTCCAGCTCCAGGCTCTGCTCGACCTGGCCGCCGGCCAGTTCCACCAGCGTTGGCAGCAGATCGAGAGTGGAGACGGACTGACTGACCCGATGCGCGGCGAAGCGCTTGGGCGCGTGCACCAGCAACGGCACGCGGGCGGACATCTCGAACCAGTGCATCTTGTACCAGAGGCCGCGCTCGCCAAGCATGTCGCCATGGTCGCCAGAGAAGACAATCAGGGTGTCGTCGGCCAGGCCACACTCTTGCAGGGTCTTCAGCAACTTGCCGATGTTGTCGTCGATGTAGCTGCAGGCACCGAAGTAGGCGCGGCGGGCGTCGCGGATCTTGTCCTCGGGCAGCGGCTTGTCCCACAGGTCTATGACCTTGAGGATGCGCTGCGAGTGCGAGTCCTGCTCGGCCTGCTCGAGGTGTTGGCGCGGCATGGGGATGTCTACGCCCTCGTAGCGATCCCAGTATTCGCGGGGGATGGTGTAGGGGTCGTGCGGGTGGGTCATCGACACGGTCAGGCAGAACGGCTGATCCGGGGTCATGCGCACGTGGTCGTAGAGGTACTGGCGGGCCTTGAACACCACCTCCTCGTCGAAATCCAGCTGGTTGCTGCGTACGCAGGGGCCGGCCTGCAGCACCGAGGACATGTTGTGGTACCAACTGGCGCGCACGTCCGGCTCGTCCCAGTTCACCGCCCAGCCGTAGTCGGCCGGATAGATGTCGCTGGTCAGGCGCTCCTCGTAACCGTGCAGCTGGTCCGGCCCGCAGAAGTGCATCTTGCCCGATAGCGCAGTGCGGTAGCCGAGGCGGCGCAGGTAATGGGCGTAGGTCGGCACATCGGCGGGGAAATCGGCGGCATTGTCGTAGGCGCCGATCTTCGATGGCAGCCGCCCGCTGACCAGGGTGAAGCGCGACGGCGCGCAGAGCGGGCTGTTGCAGTAGGCCGAGTCGAACACCACGGCCTGCTCGGCCAGTTTCATCAGGTTGGGCATCTGCACTGGCGAGGCGGCATCGTGCAGCGGCAGGATCGGCGCGGCCATCTGGTCGGCCATGATGAAGAGGATGTTCGGGCGCTTCATGGTGGCGGGTATTCCATATTGTTGGTTTATGCGACAGTGCTGACTCCATGATTCCGGTAGAACGGCAGCAGGGTAAACCCGGCTGTGAAACATGCCTCGGATAAGCAGAGCTTATGTTTAAAGCCATCGATGGGTTGTCGCTCGACGCGCTGCGGGTGTTCGAGTCGGCCGCGCGCCAGCTCAGTTTCACCGCCGCCGCCAACGAGCTGGGTAGTAGCCAGCCGGCCATCAGCCAGCAGATCAAGCGTCTGGAGCAGCAACTGGCCACGCGGCTGTTCGATCGCGTCTATCGCGGCATCGCACTGACCGAGGCCGGCGAGCTGTTGTTGGCCCATGTGCAGGAAGGGCTGGCCAGCCTCGATGCCGGGCTCGTCGCCGTCACTGCGCGCCAGCAGCATGAAGTGCTGCAGGTGGCCACCGACTTCGCCTTCGCCGCCTACTGGTTGATGCCGCGTCTGCAGCGCTTCAACCGCCTGTACCCGGAGGTGGACGTCAGCCTGATCACCAGCGAGCGCGACCCGGCCACGGTACCCAGCGATATCGACGTGGCGATCCGTTTTGGCGACGGTCGTTTCAAGCATGGCGAAGCGTACCTGCTGTTCGGCGAAGAGGTGTTTCCGGTGTGCAGCCCGCGTCTGCTCGGCGAGCGCCAGCTACCGCTACCGACGGAGGTTCTGAGCGAGCTGCCGCTGCTGCACCTGCGCCCCGAGCACCGCTCGCGCTGGTTCGACTGGGAGGGATTGTTCCGCGCCCTCGGCATCGCCAGCCTGCCGACACCCGGCGCGTTGCGTTTCGACAACTACACCCTGCTGATCCAGGCGGCGATTGCCGGGCAGGGCGTGGCCATCGGCTGGCGCCATCTGGTGGATGAACTTCTGGCTCAGGGGCTGCTCTGTCGTCTGGGTGAGGCCGAGGCGCATTCGGCGCGTGGCTATTACCTGGTACTACCCGAGCGCAAGCGTCGCCAGCGCCTGACCGCGCGTTTCGTCGACTGGTTGCAGGCCGAGCTGGATTCGCCAGCAGCGAGCGTTTGATCGGGCCATACTGCAATAGCCAAGCGTGATCCTTATACTGGTCGCCGCCGCTCTAGCCGGTCGTTTTTCATCGCCTGCCAGCGGCCCCCACACTCCAACCGGTGAAGTGAACCGTGAAACTCCGTCATTCGATTTTGGGCCTGCTGCTGTGCGGCAGCCTTGTTGTTTCGAACCTCCAGGCCGCGCCTGCCCAGCCGAAGCAGGAGCTGGCCGCCGGTAGTGCCTTGCTGATCGATCTGAAGACCGGCCAGGAGCTCTATTCCAGCAACCCGGACCTGAGCCTGCCGGTCGCCTCGGTCACCAAGCTGATGACCGCCATGGTGGTGCTCGACGCCAAGCTGCCGCTGGACGAGATGCTGCCGATCACCATCCGCGACACCCAGGAAATGCAGGGTGTGTTCTCCCGCGTGCGCATCGGCAGTGAAATCACGCGCCGCGAAATGCTGCACCTGGCGCTGATGTCCTCGGAGAACCGCGCTGCCGCCAGTCTTGCGCACCATTACCCGGATGGCCACGCCGCCTTCGTCGCAGCCATGAACGCCAAGGCCAAGGCGCTGGGCATGCACAGCAGCCACTTCGTCGAACCCACCGGCCTGTCCGAACTGAACGTCGCCACGGCGCGTGACCTGGCGCTGATGGTCAAGGCCGCCAACCAGTATCCGCTGATCCACCAGTTCAGCACCGACTCCGAAGCCACCGTGGCCTTCCGCAAGCCCAACTACACCCTGGGTTTTCGCAACACCAACGCCCTGGTGCGCAAACCCGACTGGAACATCAACCTGAGCAAGACCGGCTTCACCAATGCCGCCGGTCGCTGCCTGGTGATGGCCACCACCATCGCCAACCGTCCGGTGGCCTTCGTGGTACTCGGTGCGTTCGGCAAGTACACCCACATGGCCGACGCCAACCGCCTCAAGCGCTGGATGGAGACCGGCAAGGTCACCCCGGTGCCGGCAGCGGCGCTCAGCTACAAGCAGCAGAAGCTGGCCGAGTGGAGCCTGCAGGCCGCACAGTAAGACGCTGTGCACGCCCTGCAGGGCCAGCACGAGACGCAAAAGTGTAGGAGCCCCGCCTCGGGGGCGAAGCCTCGGACTTCTGCGTCGCCAGCCCCGTAGCATTCGCCGCGGGCGCGGCTCCTACGCCGGCCATCGGAAAAAGGGCGACTCGATGAGTGCCCTTTTCGTTATGCCTGCCGTAGCCCGGATGCAATCCGGGGAACCCGCAGCTCAGGCCCCGGATTGCATCCGGGCTACGGTCGATTTTCCTCAGTCGTGGTGTGCTTCAGCTCGGACAGCCCAGCCGCTCGCTGAGAAAATCGAGAAAGCAGGTGATGCGCGACGCCAGCGCGGTGTTGCGGTAGTACACCGCGTTGATCGGCTGGCGCACCTCCACGCGTTGCTCGGCCAGCACCTCCACCAGTGCGCCGCTGGTGCGGGTGGCATCGGTCATGAAGTCCGACAGGCACACCAGGCCTTGGCCGGCCAGGGCCAGTTCGAGAATGGTGTCGCCACTGGAGGCGCGCAGGCTCGGTGTGATGCGCCAGCGCTCGCCGAGGGCGTGGCGTAGCGGCCATTCGTTGAGGCTGTCCGGCTCGGTGAAGCCGATCAGGCTGTGCCCGGTCAAATCCTCGGTACGCGCCGGCGTGCCATGGCGGCGCAGGTAATCGGGACTGGCCAGCACGCGGCGGCGGCTGTGACACAGCGGTCTGGCGTGCAGGCTGGAGTCCGGCAGGTTGCCGATGCGGATGGCCAGGTCGGTGCGGCGTTCCAGCAGATCGATGATGCGGTCGTCGCTGTTCAGCTCCAGCTCGATCTGCGGGTAAAGTGCGCGAAACTCGCCGATCAGCGGCACGATCGCATGCAGCATGAAAGGCGAGGCGGTGTTGATCCGCAAACGCCCGGCCGGTGCCTGGCGGCGCAGGGTCATCTGCTCCTCGGCGTCCTCGACACTGGCAAGGATGCGCCGCGCCTGAGCCAGGAACACCTCGCCTTCCTCGGTCAATTCCAGACGCCGCGTGGTGCGGCGTAGCAAGGTGACGGCAAGTTTTTCCTCCAGCCGGCTGAGGGCACGGCTGACGCCGGACGCGGTTTGCTCCAGCTGCTCGGCGGCGGCGCTGATCGAGCCGCAGTCGACCACGCTGACGAAGGCGAGCATTTCTTCCAGGCTGGTCTTCATTATTGATCTTCAGTCAAAGGTGCTTGTGGAGCTTCCGGCTTTTTCCGCAGGAGTCTGGCGCGGATACTGCGCCACCTCAACCCCGTTCGCCGCCGGGCAAGGTTCTGCAACTTTTGCCTGATCGATGGTGCCGAATCTTTCGATACTCGTTGCGCCCCGATGCTCGGCCAGCGTTTCCCGATCTATGAGGAGCTTCTCATGAAATTCATTCCCCCTTCGGCCTCGGCACCTTCCGTCTCAAGGATCAGGTCGCCGTCGACTCGGTACGCACCGGTCTTGAATTGGGCTACCGGCATATCGACACGGCGCAGATCTACGGCAACGAGGCTGCTGTCGGCCAGGCCCTCGCCGACAGCGGCGTGGCCGTGACGAGTTGTTCGTCACCACCAAGGTCTGGACCGATAACCTCGGCAGTGGCCAAGTTATCCCCAGCCTGCGTGAGAGCCTGCAGCGGCTGGGCCTGGAGCGGATCGACCTGACGCTGATCCACTGGCCGTCGCCGAACGACGAGATTCCCGTGGCGCAGTATCTGGGCGAGTTGCTCGAGGCCAAACGCCAGGGGCTGACCGCGGCCATCGGTGTGTCCAACTTCACCATCGCCCATCTGCGCGAGGCCATCGATGCGGTGGGGGTGGAAGAGATCGCCACCAATCAGGTGGAAATCCATCCGCTGCTGCAGAACCGCAAGTTGGTGGAATTCGCCCGGCAGCAGGGTATCCATCTGACCGCCTACATGCCGCTGGCCTACGGCAAGGTGCTGGCCGAGCCGGTGATCCAGCGCATCGCCGCTACCCATGGCGTCAGCCTGGCGCAGGTGGCCCTGGCCTGGTCGCTGCAGCAGGGTTATGCGGTGATTCCGTCCTCGACCAAGCGCGACAATCTGGCGGCCAATCTGGCTGCTGCCGAGCTGCGCCTGAGCACCGAAGACATGACAGCCATCGAGGCGCTGGATCGTGGCGAACGCGTTGCCAATCCAGGCTTCGCGCCGCGCTGGGATTGAGTACTGCGAGTGTGGCAGGGGCTTTAGCCGCGACCTTGGGCTCTATCGGCCGCCGGCGATATCGATCAGCGCGCCAGTGGTGTAGCTGGCCTTGTCATCGAGCAGCCAGACGATGGCTTCGGCGACTTCCTCGGCACGCCCGGCGCGGCCCAACGGTGTCGCCTTGCCCAGGCGCTCGGCACGGTCCGGTTGGCCACCACTGGCGTGAATCTCGGTATCGATCAGCCCTGGGCGCACGGCGTTGACCCTTACCCCTTCGCCGCCCAGCTCCTTGGCCAGGCCGCGAGTCAGCACGTCCATCGCGCCTTTGGCGCCGGCGTAGTCGACGTACTCGAAGGGCGCGCCAAGGCTGGCGGCCACCGACGACACCAGCACCATCGAACCACCCTCGCCGCCGCGGCTGCGGGCCATGCGCCGGGCGCCTTCACGAGCAGTCAGGTAGCTGCCCAGCACATTGACGTCGAACATCCGTTGCAAGCGCTCGCCGCTCATCTCCAGCAGCGGCATGGGTGGGGCGACGATGCCGGCATTGACCACCAGGCCGTGCAGCGGGCCGAACTTGCCCATGGCCGCGAACAGGCGCTGTACATCCTCTTCAACCGCCACATCGCCGGGCAGGGCGATGGCCGTGCCGCCCATGGCCTCGATCTGCGCCACCACCTTATCGGCGGCGTCACGGTCACTGCGATAGTTGATGCCGACCGTCCAGCCGCCAGCGGCGGCCAGCAGGGCAGTAGCGCGGCCGATGCCGCGGCTGGCGCCGGTAATCAGCAGGTTCTTGCGCATTGGGCCTGGCTCCCTGTAGTCGTGCCTGCTAAGGCTGCCCGCTTTTCGTCGTCTGCGCTACATCCACCCCAGCCAACGCCACCAGGTCAGGGCGAACACCAGCATCAGCCCGTAGCCAGCCAGCGTCAGCCAGATGCCGGTGCGCAGGAATTGCCGGGCGGTGAAGGTATCGGTGCCGATACAGACCATGTTCTGTGGCGCGTTGATCGGCAACAGGAAGCCGAAGCTGACCACGTAGCCGAGCAGCATGCTCATGCCCAGCGGGTTGATGTCTCCGCCAAGCTGCAGCAGCAGGGCAATCATGATCGGCAGCATCGCCGAGGTCAGCGCCGTGGCGCTGGCAAAACCGAGGTGAATGATGATCAGAAAGCCACCGAGTACGGCGAACACCCAGAATGGCGACAGCCCATCCATGCCCAGATGGGTTACCAGCAGTTTGGCCAGCCAGGTGCCGGCGCCCGTGGCCAGCACCGCACCACCGAGGCTGATGCCAACGCCGAAGACGATCACCGTGCCCCATGGAATGCGCGGCTGTGCCTGCTTCCAGCTCATTACGCCGAGCCCTGGCATCAGCAACGCCGCCAGGCCCACCAGGGTGGTGGAAGCGGTGTCGAAGCTGTGCAGCTTGCCCTCGGTGGCCCAGAAACCGAGCAAGGTGAGGACGATGGCCAGCAGCTTGCGCTCATCGAAGGTCATCGGCCCGAGTTCACTGAGCGCCTTGCGCACGGCCTCCTTGCCGCCTTCGATGCGATCGGTTTCCGGCGGCATGACGCGTAGGATCACCCAGTAAAGCACCGCTGACATCAGCAGACTCCAGGGTGCGCCGGCGATCAGCCAGTCAGTCCAGGTCACCGATTGGCCGAGCAGCTTCTGCATGAAGCCGGCGGTAAGTAGATTCTGCGCCGCCGAAGTCTGGATGCCGACGTTCCAGATGCTGGTGGCCTGCGCCACCAGAATCATGATGCCACCAGCGAAGGCCGAGCGCTTGTCCACGCCGAAGGCGGCGATCACCCCCATCATGATCGGCACCATGCAGGCCACCCGCGCCGTTGCGCTGGGTACGATGAAGCTGAGCAGAATGGTCACCACGATGGCACCGAGCAGCACGCGATGGGTGCTGGCGCCGACCTTGGACAGAGTCAGCAGGGCAATGCGTTTGTCCAGCCCGGTCTGGGTCATCGCGGCGGCGATGAACAGTGCCGAAGCCACCAGCGCCAGTGCCGAGTTGGCAAAACCGCTGAGGGCCATGTTCAGGGCATCCTTGGTGCCGATGAGCTTGTCCGGGTCGGCCAGGGTCGGTGCGCTGCCGAGCAGGAAGGCCATCAGCGCCAGGATCATGATGGCGCTGACCTCGTAACTCACGGCCTCGCTGATCCAGACGATCACCGCGAAAGCGAGAATTGCCAGCATGCGCTGCCCGGCCAGTGGTAATCCGGCCTGTTCCGGCAGGAAGATGATCGCCAGGCCGGCAAGCAGCGCGAGCAACAGCCCCCAGGGTAGGCGCAAGGACGGGGAAATAGCGTTAGCGGACATGCTGGCGAGACTCCGACGAATGGCAAATCCAGACTATGCACCGCTGACGCGGGTCATCCATTGCCTCGGATCAGTGTTCTGGCCTGATGGGTGTTCGTCAGCGGAGTCGGGGGTTACCATGCCTGCCCTTTCGCTTGACCACACGCTGCTCGCTCATGAAACCCGCCTCCCTACGTGCCGACCTGCTGGCCGGCCTGACCTCGTCCTTCGCCCTGGTGCCCGAGTGCATCGCCTTTGCCCTGGTGGCCCAGGTCAACCCGCTGATGGGCCTGTACGGCGCCTTCATCATCTGCACTCTCACCGCCCTGTTCGGTGGCCGGCCCGGCATGATCTCCGGCGCCGCCGGCTCGATGGCGGTAGTGATCGTCGCCCTGGTGGTGCAGCACGGCGTGCAGTACCTGCTGGCCACGGTGCTGCTCGGCGGCCTGATCATGCTGGCGTTCGGCCTGTTGCGCCTGGGCAAGCTGATCCGCATGGTGCCGCATCCGGTGATGCTGGGCTTCGTCAACGGCCTGGCGATCATCATCGCCCTGGCTCAGCTCGAGCACTTTCAGCACGACGGCCACTGGCTGCAAGGCAAGGAGCTGTACCTGATGCTCGGCCTGGTGGCGCTGACCATGGTCATCGTCTACCTGCTGCCGCGGCTGACCCGCGCCGTGCCGCCGGCGCTGGTGGCGATTCTCGGCATCGGTGCGCTGGTCTATCTGCTGGATCTACCCACTCACACCCTCGGCGACATGGCGCAGATTGCCGGCGGCCTGCCGAGCCTGGTGCTGCCGGACATTCCCTGGACGCTGGACACTCTGATCATCATCGCCCCCTACGCCGTGCTGATGGCCCTGGTCGGTCTGCTGGAAACCCTGCTGACGCTGAACCTGACCGACGAGATCACCGCCACCCGCGGCCACCCGGATCGTGAGTGTGTAGCCCTTGGCGTGGCCAACATGACTTCCGGCCTGTTCGGCGGCATGGGCGGCTGCGCGATGATCGGCCAGACCGTGATCAACCTCGGCTCGGGCGGGCGCGGGCGCCTGTCCGGGGTGGTCGCCGGGACGATGATCCTGCTCTTCGTGCTGTTCCTCTCGCCACTGATCGAGCGTATCCCGCTGGCGGCGCTGGTCGGCGTGATGTTCGTGGTGGCGCAGCAGACCTTCGCCTGGGGTTCGCTGCGCGTGGCCGGCAAGGTGCCGGCCAACGATGTGCTGGTGATCGTCGCGGTGACCGCCATCACCGTCGCCACCGACCTGGCCACCGCCGTGCTCTGCGGCATCGTCATCGCCGCGCTCAATTTCGCCTGGCAGCACGCCCGCGAGCTGTATGCCGACAGCGATATGCAGACCGATGGCAGCAAGCTCTACCGTGCCCACGGCACGCTGTTCTTCGCCTCCTGCACCACCTTCCTCGCGCAGTTCGAGCCGGCCGATGACCCGCAGCAGGTCACCCTGGACTGCCGCCACCTGAGCTTCGTCGACTACTCGGCCATCGCCGCGCTGAAGACTCTGCGTGAGCGCTACGAGCGCGCCGGCAAGCACTTGCGTGTGGTGCACCTGTCCGAGCGTTGCAAGCAGTTGCTCAAGCGTGCTGGCGAGTAGACGGCTGATGCCGTAACGAAAAAACCGCTGCCCTGTCGCCAGGAGCAGCGGTTTTTCTTTGCATCGAGGACGATCAGCGGCGCGCGCCACGCACCCCTTCAGCCAGTTCGCGGCACAGGCCGAGTACGCCGTCGATGGCCTGCTGCGGGCTTTTCGCCTCGGCGATCTTGTCGATCAGCGCCGAGCCGACCACCGCGCCCTCGGCGCGCTTGGCCACTTCGGCGGCGTGCTCCGGGGTGCGGATGCCGAAGCCGATGCACAGCGGCAGGTCGGTGTGGCGACGCAGGCGCGCCACTGCCTCTTCGACATGATCCATGGTCGCCGCACCGGCGCCAGTGACACCCGCCACCGACACGTAATAGACGAAGCCGGAGCTGCCGGCCAGTACGGTGGGCAGGCGGTCGTCGTCGGTGGTCGGCGTGGTCAGGCGAATGAAGTCCAGGCCCGCGCTTTGCGCTGGCTCGCACAGCTCGTCGTTGTGCTCCGGCGGCAGGTCGACCACGATCAGGCCGTCGACGCCGGCCTCTTTGGCATCAGCGATGAAGCGTTCGACGCCGTAGACGAAGATCGGGTTGTAGTAGCCCATCAGCACCAGCGGCGTGCTCTGGTTGCCTTCGCGAAATTCACGAACCATCTGCAGCGTCTGCTGCATGCCCTGCTTGCCGGCCAGTGCGCGGATGTTGGCGAGCTGAATGGCCGGGCCATCAGCCATCGGGTCGGTGAAGGGCATGCCCAGCTCGATCACGTCGGCGCCAGCGTCCGGCAGGCCCTTGAGGATACTCAGCGAGGTGGCGTAGTCGGGGTCACCGGCGGTGATGAAGGTCACCAGCGCGGCGCGGTTTTCCGCTTTCAGTTCGGCGAAACGGTTCTGCAGGCGGCTCATGCGTGCTTCTCCTGGTTGTCCTGCATGTGGTGCATCACGGTCTGCATGTCCTTGTCGCCACGACCGGACAGGTTGATCACCATCAGGTGATCCTTGGGCAGCTTGGGTGCGCGCTTGAAGGCTTCGGCCAGCGCGTGGGCGCTTTCCAAGGCCGGGATGATGCCCTCCAGGCGGCAGCAGTGGTGGAAGGCTTCGAGGGCTTCGTCATCGCTGATCGGCACGTACTCGACGCGCTTGATCTCGTGCAACCAGGCGTGTTCCGGGCCGACGCCGGGGTAGTCGAGGCCGGCGGAAATCGAGTGGGCATCGGTGATCTGGCCGTCCTCGTCCTGCAGCAGGAAGGTGCGGTTGCCGTGCAGCACGCCCGGTGCGCCACCGGCCATGCTCGCCGCATGCTTGCCGGTATCGATGCCATGGCCAGCTGCCTCGACGCCGACGATCTGCACGCCTTCGTCATCGAGGAAGGGGTGGAACAGGCCGATGGCGTTGGAGCCACCGCCGATGCAGGCGACCAGCGAGTCGGGCAGGCGCCCTTCCTTCCCCAGGATCTGCTCGCGCACTTCGTTGCCGATCACCGACTGGAAGTCGCGCACCATGGCTGGGTACGGATGCGGACCGGCGGCGGTACCGATCAGGTAGAAGGTGTTGTGGACGTTGGTCACCCAGTCGCGCAGGGCTTCGTTCATGGCGTCCTTGAGGGTGCCGGTGCCGGCCGTGACCGGGATCACCTCGGCGCCGAGCAGCTTCATGCGAAAGACGTTGGCCTGCTGGCGGTCGATGTCGGTGGTGCCCATGTACACCACGCACTGCATGCCGAAACGTGCAGCCACGGTGGCGGTGGCCACGCCATGCATGCCAGCGCCGGTCTCGGCGATGATGCGCTGTTTGCCCATGCGCTTGGCCAGGAGGATCTGGCCGATGCAGTTGTTGATCTTGTGCGCGCCGGTGTGGTTCAGGTCTTCGCGCTTGAGGTAGATCTTCGCTCCGCCGAAGTGCTCGGAGAGGCGCTCGGCGTAGTACAGCGGGCTGGCACGGCCGATGTAGTCGCGCTGGAAGTAGGCGAGTTCTTCGAGGAAGACTGGATCGTTCTTGGCCTTCTCATACTCGGCCGCCAGCGAGTTGATCAGCGGCATCAGGGTTTCGGCGACGAACTGACCGCCGAAGCGGCCGAACAGGCCGCGAGCGTCGGGGCCGGTGCGAAATGAGGTCATGATCGAGCTCCTGTCTGGGTCCTCTGCCCACAAGCGGACAGGAGGATTGGCAATGGCGCCATTCTACCCCTGGCGGGCAGGCTGAAAAGCGATTAGATTGCCCTGACATGTCAGGAAAAGTCACAAGTCAATGAGCCGAGAACTGCCCCCGCTGAATGCCCTGCGCGCCTTTGAGGCCGCCGCTCGTCTGCAGAGTGTCAGCCGTGCGGGCGAGGAGCTGCATGTTACCCATGGTGCGATCAGCCGGCAGATTCGTGCATTGGAAGAACAGCTTGGGGTCAGCCTGTTCGACAAGGATGGTCGCGGCGTGAAACTCACCGATGCCGGCATGCGCCTGCGTGATGCGGCAAGCGATGCCTTCGAGCGCCTGCGTGGCGTCTGTGCCGAGCTGCGCCAGCGCCAGGACGATGCACCCTTCGTCCTCGGTTGCCCCGGCAGCCTGCTGGCACGCTGGTTTATCCCGCGTCTGGATCGCCTCAATCGCGAGTTACCGGAACTGCGCCTGCAGTTATCCGCCAGTGAGGGCGAACTGGACCCGCGTCGCCCTGGAGTGGATGCCACCCTGTGCTTCGCCAGCCCGCCCTGGCCGGTGGACATGCAGGTGTACGAGCTGGGCGTAGAGCGCATCGGCCCGGTGCTGAGCCCACGCTACGCCAGTTATGGGCAGCTCGGTTCGGCGCCGGCGGCCGCCTTGCTGGATGAGCCGCTGCTACATACCGCGTCGCGCCCCCAAGCCTGGCCGCAATGGGCCCTTGCGCAAGGGCTCGACTCGCACAAGCTGCAGCATGGGCAGGGCTTCGAACATCTCTACTATCTGCTGGAGGCCGCCGCGGCGGGCCTCGGTGTGGCTATAGCTCCGCAGATGCTGGTAGCCGACGACCTGGCCGATGGTCGCCTGGTCGCGCCTTGGGGCTTCGTCGAAACGTCGGCGCGCCTGGCGTTGTGGGTGCCTGGTCGCGCGCGGGACGGCCGCGCTCAGCAACTGGCGCGCTGGCTGGAGCGCGAGCTACGGGTTTAGGTCATTTCGGGGGCGCGCTCTGGCTGCTGGTCTAGGCTGGTAGTAAAGCCACCGTGGAGCAATGACATGTCCAACCACCACACCTACAAGAAGATCGAGATCGTCGGCTCGTCCCGCACCAGCATCGAGGAGGCCATCGAGAACGCCTTGGCCGAATGCGCCAAGAGCGTGCGCAACATGGACTGGTTCGAGGTCGTCGACACCCGTGGCCATATCGAGAATGGCAAGGTGGGTCACTACCAGGTCACGCTCAAGATTGGCTTTCGCTTGAGTGGTAGCTGATGCCCTGGGCGGCGAGGAAGGCGTAGAAGGCTTCGCGGCTTGAATAGCGCGGTTGGTAGCCGAATTCCTCCTTCAGGCGCTGGTTGGCCAGCACAGGTCGGTAGCGCAGAAAATCCAGCTGCTCCGGGCCGTACTGGCTCAGCCCCAGTGGTTTGAGCAGGCGCAGCGCGCCGCTGAGCAGCGGCGCCGGTAGCGGCCGGTAGGGTTTGCCGAGGATCTCGGCGATTTCCTTGAGGCCCAACGCGCCATCGCCGGCCAGGTTGTAGATGCCTTCGCGGTTCTTTTCCAGGCCCTGGCGGATGATGCCGACCACGTCCTGCTCCCAGATGAACACGAAACGGCTGCTGTGGCCGAGCACGCCCAGCACCGTGCGCTTCTTGAACAGGTCGCTGATCGGGTTGTTCAGGCGCTTGCCAAGGATGGTGCCGGGGCGCAGCACCAGTTGACGCAGCTGCGGATGTTCCTTGCGGTAGCGCGCCAACAGTTGTTCGATTTCCAGTTTGTGCTTGGCGTAGGCGAAATGTGGGTGGCCACGTAGCGGCTGATCTTCGTCGATCCATTCGGCATTGTCCGCGGCGTAGCCGTAAGCTGCACCGGAGCTGGTGAGCACCAGTTGGCGCACACCGTTGGCGAGTGCGCTATCGACCAGGCATTGGGTACCACCGACTTCGATGGCGTGCAGGTGGGCTTCGGTCATATCGCGTGGTGGGCGGATCACCGTGGCCAGATGGACGATGGCATCCGGTTTCCAGCCGCTGATGCAGGCACGCACCTGCGCCGGGCGGCCCATGTCCAGTAGCACTGGCTCGACGTTGGCTTTCAGCCCTTGGCTGGCGAGGGGGCGGATGTCTGCGGCGATCAGTGTCCATTCAGGGTGCTGGATGGCCAGTTCGTCGAGCAGCTGATGGCCGATGAAGCCGGCAGCACCGGTGATCAGAACGCGCATGATTGCCTCCCGGCGGATACTGATGTCCGCCCTGGTCCGTTCAAATACCGGAAGAGCGCCGGTGCGACGGACGTGGCCCGTTGAGACGCAGGCCTTGTGATTATGGTTTTTACCGACGCCAGGCTAGGCAGACGACCGCCAGCTGACAATGGCAGAAGTCGCCAGCGGCCGTGGCGATTTACGCCAGGCGCACGGAGGCTGTGGTGCCGCGCACAGCCACGAGGGTTGCGGCTGGCCACAGAGGCGTGGATCAGGCAAGCTGGCCGCGCTTATTCAGGGAGGATAGTCATGTTCAGGATGATGCTGGTGTTGTTCGTCGCGCTGTCGCTCGGCGGCTGCATCGACAACGAACCGCCACTTGCCGAGGAGCGCCGCCTGCTGCTCAGCGGTGAGGATTTCGCCGCTTACGAGGCGCCGGACGAAGGGCACTACGAGAAGCTGGTGACCTACGCTGCGCGCAGCATCGACCTCAGTTTTGAGAGCGAGGGCAGCGACTGGTTCTATCTCTACAGCGGTGTCTCTCTCTATCCGCGCGCCGCTGATGCGCTGATGACCAGTTATGCCGAGACGTTCGGCGCCTCGTTCGGCCTGCGTGACAGCGGGCTGGTGCAGCAGGATCTGCCGCTGGAAACCAAGCTGGCCAGTCGCGCCAGCCTCAAGCTGCTTACCCAGGACGGCGAGCCGGTGGGCAACCTGTTCTATGCCACGGTCGGCAACAAGTCGATGTTCACCATCTTCACCGGGGTGTATTTCGAGCAGCCCGAGGACTTCGAGGCGTTCATCGCGCCCAAGCTGCTGGCGTTGCGTGAATACCAGCACACCGATCCGTTGCTGAGCTGGGCGGGCGACAAGCTGGGGTTGGGTGCCGATTGAGCCGCCCCAGCGCGAAGATGATCAGCCGAAGAACCAGTAGGTGACGGTGATCGCTGCGATCACTCCCGCCAGCTCCGCCAGCAGAGCGCAGCCGACGGCGTGGCGAGCACGTTGGATACCCACTGCGCCGAAGTAAACCGCCAGCACGTAGAAAGTGGTTTCCGTGCTGCCCTGGACGGTTGCCGCGGCTAACGCTGGGAAGCTGTCCACGCCATGGGTCTGCATGGTCTCGATCAGCATGGCGCGCGCTGCACTGCCGGAGAACGGCTTGACCAGGGCGGTGGGCAGTGCATCGACGAAACGGGTGTCCCAGCCGAAGGTTTCCACCATCCAGCGGATGCCGTCGAGGCCGAACTCCAGGGCGCCGGAAGCCCGCAGCACGCCGATTGCGCAGAGCATCGCCACCAGATACGGCAGCAGGCTCTTGGCGATATCGAAGCCTTCGCGCGCGCCTTCGATGAACTGCTCGTAGACCTTGACCTTGCGCAGTGCGCCGACCACCAGGAAGGCCAGAATCACGCCGAACAGGGTCAGGTTGCCGAGCAACGATGACAGCGCCGCCAGAGCGGTGGCGCTGAGGCCGGCGAGCAGGGCCATGAAGCCACCGAGCAGCAGCGCCCCTGGGATCAGGTAGGCCAGTACCACCGGATCCCACAGGCGCAGGCGCTGCATCAGCGCTACCGAGATCAGGCCGACAAGGGTCGAGGCACTGGTTGCCAGCAGGATGGGCAGGAACACCAGAGTCGGGTCGGCTGCACCCTGCTGGACGCGATACATGAAGATAGAGACCGGTAGTAGCGTCAGCGACGAGGCATTGAGCACCAGAAAGAGAATCTGCGCGTTGCTCGCGGTGAGCTTGTCCGGGTTCAGCTCCTGCAGACTGCGCATGGCCTTGAGGCCAATGGGCGTGGCGGCATTGTCCAGACCCAGGCCGTTGGCGGCGAAGTTCATGGTGATCAGCCCGAGCGCCGGATGGCCGCGCGGCACTTCCGGCATCAGGCGCGCGAACAGTGGGCCCAGCACGCGCGCCAGGGCATCCACCAGGCCGGCTTGCTCGGCGATGCGCAGCAGGCCGAGCCACAGGGTCATGGTGCCGAACAGCAGCACCATCACTTCCACCGACAGCTTGGCCATGGCGAACAGGCTCTCGACCATGGCGCCGAACACCGCCGGGTCATCGCCGATTAGCCAGCGGGAGAAGCCCGCGACTGCTGCCACCAGAAAAAAACTCAGCCACAGGCCATTGAGCATGCCGTACCCCCTCGTCGTTCTGGCGGGGGATGATAACGCGTCGCCCGATTCCATGGGACGTCCGGCAAACTGCCGTTACGCGGTTGTTCGGCGGTCAGTTCGCTCCCAGCCTCGATAAGCGGGCACCATGCCTAGTACCAGTTGGGATCACTGCGCAGCTGTTCCATCAGCATCTGCTGGACCTCCTCGTCCGGGTCGCCCAACCAGCGCAGGCTGGCGTGTTCACTGGGCGCGCGATCCTCGGGCAGGCCGTCGGGTACCTGCACGTACAGCGCGTAGGCTTCGTCGTCTTCCCATTCGAAGGCGACATAGGCGCGCTGGCCGAAACATCTGTGCGCTTCGCAGACCTGGCCGACCAGGTAGCGATCACTATCGGCTTCCACTGCCTGCATGGGGGTAGAAAGGCCGCTGAGATTGATCAGCCAGTCCGGCAGGCGCTCTTCATCCTTTACCAGGTCCTGCCAGGCTTGGCGGTACTCGGTGTTGCTGGTGAGCAACTCGCCTGGATGGAAACTGGTGTCGCGGTCGGCGGCCTGAGCCGCCAGGGCGCCGCCCATCAGCAGGGCGGCGGCAATGGCGTGAATCGACTGCATCTATCTCTCCCTAAAGACGCGGGCGGCGGCCCATGACGAACGAGACGATGAACAGCACCAGGAACACCACGAATAGGATCTTGGCGATACCAGCAGCGGTGCCGGCGATACCACCGAAGCCCAGTACTGCGGCGATGATGGCGATGATCAGGAAAGTGACTGCCCAACTAAGCATGATGTTTCTCCTCGATGGATCAGTGGGTAATGGCCCAGGCAGGCCAGGGGTCTTGCGCGTTGCTCGGGTCCAGAGGCTGGGGCGCAGCGCCCGTGGGCAGCTCCAGCTCGGCGGTATTGCGGCTCGCGCACAGGGTCTGGCCAATCAGTACAACGCTGGCGAGCGTCAGGCTGAGCAGAAGCAGCAAGGTGGCGAGCACCAGAGCAACTATCCACATGGCGATTCTCCTGTTGCGTTGGAGGCGGATGGCGCGCTATCCGTCTCTTCCTTGTTCTGTATTGCAACCGGTGCATGACCGGTCACTCACTGGGAACGTTGCATCACCCGTGCCAGACTTTTTATTTTTATAAAAGCCTTGTAAATCATTGGTTTGCGTTTTTATAAAGTCTTAGGAGGCAGGCATACTGCCCGAACGAGGTTTGCCCGGTCGTGCGTTTTGCCCGACCCCGCATGGGCTGTGACGTTTTACGCCCCGCCAGAGTGGTCGCTCGTCGACTGCACAGTCGGTATACTCGCTGCGCCCGTGTGCCATGCGGGTTCCGCGCCCAGAACAACAACCGCGCCGCGAGTCTCGAACCGATGAACGACTACGAACAGGAAGACCCGATTCCCCAGGGTGACCTCGCCCTGCAGATCACTGCGTTGCCGCGCGAGACCAATGGTTTCGGTGATATCTACGGTGGCTGGCTGGTATCGCAGATGGATCTCGCCGGCACCGCGATGGCGAGCAAGGTCGCAGGTGGCCGCGTGGCGACCGTTGCCATCGATCGCATGGCCTTTCTGGTACCGGTATCGGTGGGCGCCCAGCTCTCGTTCTACACCCAGGCACTGGAGATCGGCCGCAGTTCGATTCAGATGATGGTCGAGGTGTGGAGCGACGATCCGCTGTCCAACGAGTGGCGCAAGGTCACCGAAGCGGTATTCGTGTTCGTCGCCATCGACGGCAGTGGTCGCACTCGTCCGGTCCCGCCGCGACGCGGTTGACGTTCACCCAGCGCAAACGCGAACTGCAGTAACGAAAACGCCGGCTAGAAGCCGGCGTTTTGTTTTGCTGAGCGATCAGCCGCGGATGTTGTAGATATCCTTCTCGTTGCTTTCCGCGTATTCGTACAGGCGCTTGAGGTAGGCCTTCTGGTGTTCCCACACCTTGGTTGCTGCCGGGTCGGCCGCTGCGCTGGCATCGACCACCTCGGCCGCCACTTCCTTCAGGCGGGCCAGGACTTCGTCCGGCAGGCGGCGAACTTCCACGCCGTCGGCCTTGAGTTGCTCCATGGCCTCCATGTTCTTGGCGTTGTAATCGTCGAGCATGTCGCCGTTGACGTCACGAGCAGCAGCGCGAACGATGGCTTGCAGGTCCGGCGGCAGGGTTTCCCAGGCCTTGATGTTGACGTCCAGCTCGAACAGAACGCTCGGCTCCTGCCAGCCCGGGGTGTAGTAGTACTTGGCTGCTTTGTGCAGGCCGAGAGCCAGATCGTTGTATGGGCCGATCCACTCGGTGGCGTCGATGGCGCCAGTCTGCATGGCAGTGAAGATTTCACCGGCGGGCATGTTGACCACGGTGCCGCCCATCTTGGTCAGCACTTCGCCGCCCAGGCCCGGGGTACGCATCTTCAGGCCCTTGAAGTCGTCGACCGAGTTCATTTCCTTGTTGAACCAGCCAGCGGTCTGCACGCCGGTGTTGCCGCAGGCCATCGGCAGCACGCCGAAGGGTTTGTAGACCTCTTCCCACAGCTGCTGACCACCACCGCGGTGCAGCCAGGCGTTCATTTCCTGGGCGTTGGGGCCGAATGGCGAGGCGCAGAAGAACTGCGCAGCCGGGACCTTGCCTTTCCAGTAATACGGTGCGCCGTGACCCATCTCGGCGGTACCACGGGAGACTGCATCGAACACTTCCAGTGCCGGTACCAGTTCACCTGCTGCGTACACCTTGACCTTCAGGCGGCCGTTACTCATTTCCTCGACCAGCTTGGCGAAGCGCTCGGCCCCCACGCCGACGCCCGGAAAGTTCTTCGGCCAGGAGGTGACCATCTTCCAGTTGAAGGTTTGGGAACTCGAACCCTCTTGGGGTGCTGCGGCGCTCTTGGCATCTTCTTTACAGCCAGCCAGTGCGGTTGCTGCAAGGCCTACGCCCGCTGCGGCGAGTATGTCGCGACGTTTCATGCAATGCTCCTTCTTGTTGTATTGGTCTTACCACGGGATCGCCGAAGGTAGACCGGGCGTGAATAACATAGGGGGTCGTGACCTACAAGCCTAGCTAATACGACTAAAGTTGTACGGGCATTGCTGCATTACCAGTAGCCTGCCTAGAATCGCCGGCCTGCGGCTCACAAGGACGCGGGCGGCGTGACGTGCAGCCAACCGGCTTGCTGTCCTGTCTCCTACTCATAACGATAAAGGACTCACTATGTCCGACAAGCCTTCATTTCCCCTAGCTCTTGCATATCTGATCGATGCGCTCAACAGCTGGTTCGGCAAGGCCTGCGCCTGGCTGACGGTATTCTTGGTGATCGGTACCACCATCGTCGTGGTACTGCGTTACGGTTTCGGTATCGGCGCGACAGCCCTGCAGGAGGCGGTGCTTTACGCTCACGCACTGGTGTTCATGGGCGCAGCGTCCTGGGTGCTGCAGCGCAACGGTCACGTGCGCGTGGATATCTTCTACCAGAAGTTCAGCGGCCGCCGTCAGGCGCTGGTGGAGATTTTCGGTAACCTGCTGTTCCTGCTGCCGGTCGCGCTGTTTCTCGGTTGGGCCAGCTGGGACTACGTCAGCAATGCCTGGTCGACCTTCGAAGCCTCCAGCGAGTCTGGCGGGCTGAAATTCGTCTACCTGCAGAAAAGCATCATCCTGGTACTGGTCATCAGCCTGGTACTGCAAGGTATTTCCAATCTGATCAAGGCGCTCTACGTCTTCAGCGGTCGCCTGCCGGCTCCGGAGGTGAAACATGGCTGAGTTGATGGCGATTCTGCTGTTCGTCAGTATTTGCGTGGCCTTGATGGCCGGCTTCCCGGTGGCGTTCACCCTGGCCGGCGTTTCCCTGCTGTTCGCCGCTATCGGCGTCGTCACGGGCACCTTCGACCCCGGTTACCTCAGCGCCCTGCCGAACCGTCTGTTCGGCATCATGAACAACCAGACCATGCTCGCCGTGCCGCTGTTCGTGTTCATGGGGGTGATGCTGGAACGTTCACGGGTGGCCGAGGACTTGCTCGAGTCCATGTCGCGCCTGTTCGGCACCCTGCGTGGCGGCCTGGCGATTTCCGTGTGCGTGGTCGGCGCTCTGCTGGCTGCTTCTACCGGTATCGTCGGTGCCACCGTGGTGACCATGGGCCTGCTGGCACTGCCGACCATGCTGCGCCGCGGTTACGACCCGGCCATTTCCACCGGGACACTGGCTGCTACCGGCACCTTGGGGCAGATCATTCCACCCTCGATCGTGCTGGTGCTGCTGGGTGACGTGATGTCCAGCGCCTATCAGCAGGCACAGTTGAAGATGGGCATCTTCTCGCCGAAGACCGTATCGGTCGGCGACCTGTTCGTCGGCGCGCTGATTCCTGGGCTGCTGCTGGTTGGCCTGTACATCGTCTACATCATCGCAGTCGCCATCCTCCAGCCGAAGAAACTGCCGGCGCTGCCGCAGGAGGAACTGGGTCCGATCGAGTGGGGCAAGCTGGGCAAGGCGCTGATTCCGCCGCTGATCCTGATCGGCGCGGTGCTGGGCTCGATCCTCGCCGGTTATGCCACGCCGACCGAGGCTGCTGCATTGGGTGCCGTGGGCGCCATGTTGCTGGCTTTCAGCAAGGGCAAGCTGAACTTTGGCCAGCTCAAGGAAGTGGCCTACGGCACCACCGAAATCAGTGCCATGGTCTTCATGATCCTGATCGGTGCTTCGCTGTTCTCGCTGGTGTTCCGTGGCTTCGGCGGTGAGGCATTGATCGAGGACGTGTTCGCCCAGTTGCCAGGCGGCGTGCTGGGTGCGTTCTTCCTGGTGATGCTGGTGATCTTCCTGCTCGGCTTCATTCTCGACTTCATCGAGATCACCTTCGTGGTGGTACCGATCGTCGGGCCGGTGCTGCTGGCCATGGGCCTCGATCCGATCTGGCTCGGCGTGATGATCGCACTGAACCTGCAGACGTCCTTCCTCACTCCGCCATTCGGCTTCGCGCTGTTCTATCTGCGTGGCGTGACGCCGGCGAGCATTCCCACCAGCACCATCTACAAGGGTGTCGTGCCGTTCATCCTGATCCAGATTCTGCTGCTGGTAATCGCCTACATCTTCCCCGGGCTGATCACCTGGCTGCCGGAGCAGGTCTACGGCAAATAAGTATCGCTGGCTGGTTTGGCAAAACGCCCGTCCTTGTGATGGGCGTTTTGCTTTTTGCGTTGTCACACTATCTGTCATCTATCTCAGCGAGAGGTCGTCATGAGCACCGCCCAAGTCGAACGCGTGGAACTGGATCAACTGGTCTGCTGGCGCATTCGTGCCGCCGACAGCGAATTGCTGGTGGCCCAGCAGGGTGCGCAGATTCTCAGTTACCAGCAGGGCGAGCAGCCGCCGCTGATCTGGCTAAGCCCGGATGCGGCCTACCAACGTGGCCAAAGCGTGCGTGGTGGTGTGCCGGTGTGCTGGCCCTGGTTCGGTGACCTGCGGCGCAATCCGCAGGCCGTGCAGGCGCACTACCATCAGGAGCAGGCGCCGGCCCACGGCCTGGTGCGAGCGCTGGACTGGGAGCTGCTGGGCATCGACGAGGAGGACGACACTGTCACTCTGCGCTTTGCCTATGACACGCGTAATCAGCCGCTGGACGGCTGGCCCAGGGACGTCGGCCTGACCTTCGTCGTGCGTCTGGCGCAGGATCTCAGCATGAGCCTGGAAACCCACAATCGCGGTGACACGCCCCTGACCCTGAGCCAGGCGCTGCACAGCTACTTCGCCGTCAGCGACGTGCGCCAGGTCAGCGTCGAGGGGCTGCAGGCCTGTCGTTACCTCGACACCCTGTTGGACTGGCAGGAGCTGCGTCAGCAGGACGAACTGGGATTCAGCGCCGAGACGGATCGCATCTACCTCGATACCCCCGCGCGGCTGAGTATCGTCGACCCCGGCTGGGGGCGGCGCATCCATCTGGATGCCCGTGGTTCACGTTCGGCCGTGCTGTGGAATCCGTGGGTCGACAAGGCCAAGCGCCTCTCGCAATTTCCCGACGACGCCTGGCAGAACATGCTCTGCATCGAGACGGCCAATGTGCTTGAGGATGTCCTGCAACTGAAAGCCGACGAGCGGCATCGTCTGGAGCTGCGCCTGTCCAGCGAGCCTCTGCTGAACTGACAGGCGCTGAGCTGGCTGGCTGTCCTGGCATAAAGCCAGCTCTCTGGACAGTGGCTGGCATCACAAAAAATAATATCAATGCGCCAGTAAGTGTGATGCGCCACTAATTTGCTAGTAAGTAATTTCTTACAACTATCCAAGGGCTTATCTGAAACGCAAAACATCGATAACAACTTGTCCTAAGTGCGAGACAAATAGTCGGCACTAGCGTTCCGGTAATAATTTGAAAGATGTCGACGAATGTTAGGTGTTTCACACTTTGGGCGGTTGCTCACCTCCGGTCATGGGGCTAGGATGCCCGACCTATAAGGATCTTGCGCAATTTGTTGCACAAACAACTGCGCAAAAAGTTGCGCACTGCGATGTTTTCTCTAAGCCATAGCGGCGATATGAGATTTCGCGGAAGTTGCCCACTTTAATAGTCGAGTCATGGAATGACGTACTCCAGCAAGCTCACCGCTCATTATCTCAATCTGGCCAAATCCCCTATTAATGAAGGGAACTTCGCCGGTGAAGACGTGCGTTATTCCAGCGAATACGAAATGCTGGAAACCGAGCTGGGCAAGGCCTCGTCGCTGCATGAAACCGGCGCTATCGACTGGCAGAAGGTACGCGAGGGCAGCGAGAACCTGCTGACCACCCAGTCCAAGGATTTGCGGGCCGCCACCTGGCTGACCTGGGGCCTTTTCCAGCGCGAATCCTTCGCCGGCCTGCAGGCCGGTCTGAACCTGCTGCACTACCTCTGCGAGCACCATTGGCACGAGTTGCACCCGCGCAAGGCGCGTACCCGCACTGCCGCAATCAACTGGCTGTTGCCGCGCCTGGAGCAGGCGCTGGCCGAACACGTGCCGATCAGCGAACAGCTGCCGCTGTTTCGCCGTCTGGCCGAACACCTGCACGGTCTGGAAGCCGCCCTGTCGAGCCATCTCGGCGAGGACTCACCGCTGCTACTGCCGCTGTGCCGCCGGCTCGACGAGCAGATCAAGCGCGCCAGCCAGGGCCAGGCCGAGCCGGGCACAGTCGGCGCTGCCATTGCCCAGGTCAAGCAAGTCGCTACCCAGATCATCACCGGCAGCGGCCCCATCGAAAGCGAGAAGGATGCGCACAAGGCCCTGCGCAGCCAGCAGGACGCCGCTCGCCCGCTGTGCGCCTGGTGGCTGAAGAACAAGGCCACCGACCTCAAGCCGCTGCGCCTGGCGCGCACCCTGCTGTGGCTGCCCATCGAGTCGCTGCCCGAGCGTAACGCCGAACACATCACCACCCTGCGCGGCCTGCCAGCCGACAAGTTGGCGTCCTACAAGGAGCGCTTTGCCCAGGGCGCCTATGCCGATTTGCTCGCCGACCTCGAAGCCAGCATCGCCCGTGCGCCATTCTGGCTCGACGGCCAGCGCTTGGTCTGGGAATGCCTGCAGGAGCTCAAGGCCGAACAGGCCATGCGCGAGGTGGAAACCCAGTTCGCCCTGTTCCTGCAGCGCGTTCCCGGTCTGGACGAGCTGCGTTTTCACGACGGTGTGCCCTTCGCCGACGCCGAAACCCGTGCCTGGATCGGCGCCCACGTGCTGCCGCACCTGCAGGCGCCGGAAGTGGAGAAGAAGCCAGTTGCCAGCGAACAGGGTGCCACACCGCCCTGGGAAGAAGCGCTGCAGCAGGTGCTACCCGGTCTGCGCAAGGACGGCCTGAAGGCCGCCGTGCAACAGCTCAAGCAAGGCATGTCGCGCGCCCGTGGCGGCCGCGAACGTTTCTTCTGGCAACTGACCCTGGCCCGCCTGTGCTTCGCCGCGAAGAAGTACGACCTGGCCAAGACCCAACTCGAATCGCTCGACCAGACGCTGCAGGCCTCCGGTCTCGGCGAGTGGGAACCCGATCTCGCTCTGGATGTGCTGCGTTTGCTGCACAACTGCTGCGAGCTCCTGCCGCAGAACCATGCGGTGCGCGACAGCAAGGACGAGATCTATCGCAGGTTGTGCCACCTCGACCTCGAGGTGGTGCTGGAGTAAGGCGCCAACACGCCCAATCAAGGCCTCCGGGCCATCAACGCAAAGGAGAACACCCATGGCCAAAGAAGGCTCGGTAGCCCCCAAGGAACGCATCAACGTCACTTTCAAACCCGCCACCGGCGGTGCTCAGGAAGAAATCGAACTGCCCCTGAAACTCATGGTGCTCGGCGATTTCACCCAGCGTGCCGACGATCGCAAGATCGAAGACCGCAAGCCCATCAGCATCGATAAGAACAGCTTCGACGAAGTGCTGGCCAAGCAGGAACTGAACCTGACCTTCGCCGTACCGAATCGTCTGCAGGACGAGCAGGAAGGCGACGAGCTGGCCGTACAGCTGAAGATCAACTCCATGAAGGACTTCAACCCGGCCAACCTGGTCGAGCAGGTGCCGGAACTGAAGAAACTGATGGAGCTGCGCGACGCTCTGGTCGCCCTGAAGGGTCCGCTGGGCAACGCCCCTGCCTTCCGCAAAGCCATCGAGAGCGTGCTCTCTGACGACGACTCGCGCGACCGCGTGCTCGGCGAACTGGGCCTGGCCGCCCAAGGCAAGCTCGATTCCTGATTCTCACTGACAAGGACGCATATTCATGAGCACGACTAGCGCAGCAGTAGAAGGTGGCCGTAGCGCCGCCGACCTCGGCATCCTCGACCGCATCATCGCGGAAACCAAGCTGACTCCGGACGACGAAGCCTACGACATCGCCAAGCGTGGCGTGTCGGCCTTCATCGAAGAGCTGCTCAAGCCGCAGAACGAAAACGAGCCGGTGAAGAAGGCCATGGTCGACCGCATGATCGCGGAGATCGACGCCAAGCTCAGCCGGCAGATGGACGAAATCCTCCACCACGAGCAGTTCCAGGCCCTGGAATCCTCCTGGCGCGGCCTCAAGCTGCTGGTGGATCGCACCAACTTCCGCGAGAACATCAAGCTGGAGATCCTCAACGCCTCCAAGCAGGATCTGCTCGATGACTTCGAAGACAGCCCGGAAATCGTTCAGTCCGGCCTGTACAAGCACATCTACACCGCCGAGTACGGCCAGTTCGGTGGCCAGCCGGTCGGCGCCCTGATCGCCAACTACTTCTTCGATCCGAGCGCTCCAGACGTCAAGACCCTGCAGTACGTCGCCTCGGTGGCCTGCATGTCCCACGCCCCGTTCATCGCCGCCGCCGGCCCGAAATTCTTCGGCCTGGAGACCTTCACCGGCCTGCCGGATCTGAAGGATCTGAAAGACCACTTCGAAGGCCCGCAATTCACCAAGTGGCAGAGCTTCCGCGAGCAGGAAGATGCCCGTTACGTCGGCCTGACCGTACCGCGCTTCCTGCTGCGCAACCCGTACGACCCGGAAGACAACCCGGTCAAGACCTTCGTCTACAAGGAAAACGTGGCCAACAGTCACGAGCACTACCTGTGGGGCAACACCGCCTACGCCTTCGCTAGCCGTCTGACCGACAGCTTCGCCAAGTTCCGCTGGTGCCCGAACATCATCGGCCCGCAGAGCGGTGGCGCGGTAGAAGACCTGCCACTGCACCACTTCGAGAGCATGGGCGAGATCGAGACCAAGATCCCCACTGAAGTGCTGGTGTCCGACCGCCGCGAATACGAGCTGGCCGAGGAAGGCTTCATTGCCCTGACCATGCGCAAGGGCAGCGACAACGCCGCGTTCTTCTCCGCCAACTCGGCGCAGAAGCCGAAGTTCTTCGGCATCAGCGAAGAAGGCAAGAACGCCGAGCTGAACTACAAGCTGGGCACCCAGCTGCCGTACATGTTCATCGTCAACCGCCTGGCTCACTACCTGAAAGTGCTGCAGCGCGAGCAGATCGGTGCCTGGAAAGAGCGTACCGACCTCGAGCTGGAACTCAACAAGTGGATTCGCCAGTACGTCGCCGACCAGGAGAACCCAAGCTCCGAAGTGCGTAGCCGTCGTCCGCTGCGTGCCGCCCAGGTCATCGTCAGCGATGTCGAAGGCGAGCCGGGCTGGTACCGCGTCAGCCTGAACGTACGCCCGCACTTCAAGTACATGGGTGCCGACTTCACCTTGTCGCTGGTCGGCAAGCTGGACAAGGAGTAAGCACGCATGGCCTACGGCAGCCTGTTCGAGCGCCTCGGTGGCGAGGTCGGCCAACGTGCCGGCTGGAGCCGCGAGGTCGCCGCCATGGCCTCGGTGGCTGCCCATCTGGCCAAGATGCTCAGCACCCGTGCGGGCAGCGTGCAGACGCTGCCCGACTACGGGTTGCCCGATTTGAACGATATGCGTCTGTCGCTGCACGACTCGCTGCAGCAGGCGCGTATCGCCATCGAACGCTTCATCGAAGCGTACGAACCACGACTGACCCAGGTGCGGGTGATTTCCCTGCCGCGTACCCATGACCCTTTGCGTCAGGCCTTCGCCATCGACGCGATGCTGGAAATGGACGGCATCAGGCGTCAGGTCAGTTTCTCCGCGAGCCTGGATGGCAGCGGTCAGGTCAACGTCAACCCAGGAGCTTCACATGTCCGGTAAACCCGCCGCCCGCCTGAGCGATCCCACTGCCTGCCCGATTCCCGGCCACGGCACCAACCCGATCGCCGCCGGCTCGCCCGACGTGCTGTTCGACAGCCTGCCCGCTGCGCGCATGGGCGACCCCTCCGCCTGCGGCGGCGCCATGGCCGGCGCGGTGATTCCCACCGTGCTGATCAATGGCAAGCCGGCAGCGGTGGTGGGCAGTGTGGGCAGTCATGGCAATACCGTGGTGGCTGGGTCGGGGACGGTGATTATTGGGACGAGTGGGGGGGCGGCGGCGTTTAGCCCGGTTGCACCGCTCTCTCTAGCGGGAACGTTCGACCGCGAATTCATGCTCACTACGTCAAGCGGTAACCCTGTCAAGGGCTTGAGTTATCGACTGGTTTCCGCCAGCGGTACTACCAGGCAAGGCTCGACTGCTGTGGATGGGAGTACAGGTTGTTTTTCAACCGGTATGAAGCAGGAACCGATCACGCTTTACATATCGGGAACTGACTAATGGAAACCATCATTACGCTTGATGGCATCAGCCATATTTTTGAGACAAAAGACGGTAAAACCGAGCTTAAGGTATTGGCCGAAAGTACGCCTAGTGAAGACAAGCAGCCTTCGCAGATACCAATACCTAATGTTTGGCTAATTACTCGTCGCAATGGATATCCTCTATTTGCCATTCGCCCTGAACAAGATGAGCCACAATTTCGCGTCATTACCGCTGATAGACTGTACTCGGAAAAAATTCAATGGTTTGAGCCTTTGGCAGATAATTATCGTGAACTGATCTGGCAGCATCCACATTCAGCCACTCCAGGTTCGGAAGCTAACTCCGCATATAAACATTTTACTTGGCAGCAAATTATCGAGTTTGCCATTGTGGATCGTTGGTCGATAAACTTCGCCAGTGGGTTGTCCGGTGATTGGAAGGGAAGCTCGGCTGGTGGCGCCGGCTTTCTTATAGTTATGGTTGGCGGTACCCCCTACTGGACTGATGCAATAGGACAGATTCCTTTTGCGGTCGATACCTTTAGAAAATATCTTGAAGAACTGCGGAGTGAGCCCGCTGCTATAAGAAAGACAGTACAAACTGGCATGAAGTATGGAGACGGCAATCCGTTTGCCCCCGGCAGTGACCCCTCCAATGAGTACGATAATTATATGGTCTTGCGAGGAGCGCTATGGGCCTCAGATAATTTTAATCTTGTGGTTACTAGCAGTATCCTCCATACACCAAATAATACTCGTACCATTGAGCGGGCCAGTACCGTATTTCAACCTGGCCCATTAAGGCACTTGCAGCAGTCTATTTCTGCGGAGTCTCTTGCTGCATTCGGAGAATGGAATAAATGAGCCGAGAAAGAATTACTGCCTTGGCATGCCACATTGTGGTCTGTTTACTTTTTCCGCTGGCTGTCACGCTGGGCTTTAAAGCTTATGTAGCTATTGGGGGGGGGCCAGCTTCAAGAGGGGTGGCACTTGGCTTGGCGGTTCAATTGATTTTTGCTGCTTTTGTCTTGGCAAATGCTTTCATTGCACTGGTGGAGAATTTAAGGGCAAAAATTTTCATCACGGCTGTATTGGTTGTGGCGAACCTCGCCTACTTACTACCACAGCACCCTTTGCGCGCCTTGTTTTTTGCCGGCCTTTCAGGAGGGCTGACATTGGCCGCCATCTATCTTGCTTTACGGCTTTCTTCCTGTTCGAAATCAGCTGCTGACGCTAAGTGAAGGACTGAGCTGTGTATCTCTATTATCAGGGCGAACCTCATTCCCAGCGGAAGATAAGCGCGCCTCTAATGCTCGCGCTGCTCTCAACTCTCGGTGCCTGCGTCCCCTATCCACATTTGGTGACCCGAAACCCTGCCATCGAGGGCCGCGTGCTGTCTGCCGAAACGGGGCAGCCCGTGGTGGGCGCCAAAATTGAGCTGGACATCGGCAGCGACGAATTCTGGGGCGATGAAACGGTCAGTGACGCCGAAGGCCGTTTCGCCTTTGCCGAGCAACGCGACTATCGCCTGATTGCCCTGCTGGCCGATGCGCCACGCTGTTGGACCAGGCTTTCGGTCAGTGCACCCGGTTATCGCACGCGCCGTTGCGGCTGGATCAGCCTGCATGGGTGTTCGTCAGAACCGCTGGTGCTGCCGCATCTGACCCTGCAGTCGGAGCATCTCGCCGCCCTCGAAGAAGAGGCGCCAGATGACCTCTGGCATTGCATCGAATCGGCCATGGAGAAGGCCAACTAATGTCTTTCAACCACTACTACCAAAGCGAACTCACTGCCCTGCGCCAATTGGGCAAGCGTTTCGCCGAGCGCAGCCCGGCGCTGGCGCCGTTTCTCGGCCAGGCCGGGCGTGATCCGGATGTCGAGCGCCTGCTCGAAGGCTTCGCCTTCCTCACCGGGCGCCTGCGGCAGAAGCTCGACGACGAGCTGCCGGAGCTGACCCATTCGCTGATGCATCTGCTGTGGCCGAACTACATGCGCCCGCTGCCGGCCTTCAGCATGCTGCAGTTCGACCCGCTGACCCGCCCCGGTCCGGCGCTGCCGGTCAGTCGTGGTACCCCGGTGGAGGCCAAGGCCATCGAGGGCGTCACCTGCCGCTTCCGCACCTGCTTCCCCACCGAAGTGCTGCCGCTGGCGTTGAACGGCCTGGATTACTCGGTCAAGGGCGACGGCGCACTGCTCAGCCTGCGCCTGGGCATGAGCGCCGACGGCCATATCGGCGAGATCGGCCTGAACAAGCTGCGTCTGCACCTGGCGGGGGAGCGTTATATCGGCCAGATGCTCTACCTGGCGCTGCTGCGCAACCTCGGCGGCATCCAGTTGGTGCTGCTCGATGCTGCTGGCAAACCGATGCAGGATGCCTTTGGCCAGACCCTCGGCACGCTGCAGCTCAAGCCCGAGAAGGTGCAGCCGGTGGGCTTCGCCGAAGACGAGGCGTTGATCCCCTACCCGCTCAATACCTTCCGCGGCTACCGCTATCTGCAGGAATACTTCGCCTTCCAGGAGAAGTTCCTCTTCGTCGACCTGTTCGGCCTGGATGCCATTCACAGCTTGCCCGAGGATCTGCTCAAGCAGGCGCGCGGCCTGGAGCTGCGTTTCGATATCCACAAGGCCGGCGTGCAGCGCATCCGCCCGACCCTGGAAAACGTGCGCCTGTACTGCACGCCGGTGGTCAACCTGTTCCAGCACGACGCCATCCCGATCCGCCTCGATGGCAAGCAGGACCAATACCTGCTGCTGCCGGCCGAGTTCGATTCGCAGCATTGCGGTGTGTTTTCGGTGGACCGCGTCACCGGCTGGAAGCCGGGCGGCATGGGCTACGAGGAGTACGTGCCGTTTGAGTCGTTCGAGCATGACCCCAGCTTCGACGTACCGGTGGCGCGCCCGCACTACAGCGTGCGCCAGCAGCCGTCGATGCTCGGCGACGGCCTGGAGACCTGGCTCAGCTTCGGCCTGCGCAACCTCGATCAGCACGAGACACTGTCCATCGAGCTGACCTGCACCAACCAGAACCTGCCGCGTCAGCTGAGCCTGGGCGATATCTGCCTGCCCAGCGAGGACACCCCGGACTTCCTCAGCTTCCGCAATATCAGCGCGGTCACCCCCTGCTACGCGCCGCCACTGCATCGCGACTTCCTGTGGAAGCTGATTTCCAACATGTCGCTGAACTACCTGTCGCTGGCCAACGTCGAGGCGCTCAAGGTGATCCTCGAAACCTACGACCTGCCGCGTTACTACGACCAGCACGCCGAGCGCGTCAGCAAGCGCCTGCTCGGGGGCCTCAAGAACATTGGCCATCGCCACGTCGACCGCCTGCACCGCGGCCTGCCGGTACGCGGCGTACGCACTGAACTGACCATGAACCCGGAAGGGTATCTGGGTGAGGGCGACCTGTTCCTCTTCGCCTCGGTACTCAATGAATTTTTCGCCCTCTACGCCAGCCTCAACAGCTACCACGAGCTGCACGTACAGAGCACACAGGGAGAGTTGTACAAATGGACGCCACGTATGGGGCAGCAGCCCCTGCTCTAACTCGATTGAGCAAAGGCATCCGCGAGTACAGCCTGTTCCAGGCCGTACAGCTGGTGCTGGAGCGCTTGGGTGCTGCTCATCCGCATCTGGATGAGGAGCGCCTTTACGAATACCTGGAGTTCCAGGCCAATCCGAGCCTGGGTTTCCCTGGCAGCGATATCGATCGCGTGCAGTTCTTCGAGGAGCACGGCGAGCTGCGCGCGCGCATGCGCGTTAACCTGGTCGGCCTGTTCGGTGGCGGTTCGCCATTACCTGCCTTCTACAGCGAGCAGGCCCTGGGCGACAGTGAGGACGGCAACCCGACACGCGACTTCCTCGACCTGTTCAACAATCGCCTGCAGCGCCTGTTGCTGCCGATCTGGCAGAAGTACCGCTACCGCGCCAGCTTCCAGAGCGGGGCGATGGACGCCTTCTCTGCGCACCTGTTCGCCCTGATCGGCCTGGGCAGCGAGCAGATCCGCCAGGCCCAGGAGCTGAACTGGAAGCGCCTGCTGCCCTACCTCGGCCTGCTCAGCCTGCGCGCCCATTCGGCGGCGCTGATCGAGTCGGTGCTGCGTTACTACTTCAAGCACGCCGAACTGTTCATCGAGCAGTGCCTGGAGCGCCAGGTGGTGGTGCTGGAAGAGCAGCGCAACCGCCTCGGCCGTGCCAACAGTCTGCTCGGCGAAGACACCGTGCTCGGCGAGCGCGTACGCGACCGCGGTGGCAAGTTCCGCATCCACGTGCGCCAGCTGGGCTGGACGCGCTTTCACGAGTTCCTGCCGATCGGCACGGGTTACCAACCGCTCTGTGCGCTGGTGCGCTTCACCCTGCGCGATCCGCTGGACTACGACATCCGCCTGGAGCTGCGTCAGGACGAAATCCGCGACCTGCGCATCGGCGAAGGCAACCCCTGCCTGCTGGGCTGGACCACCTGGCTCGGCCGTGAGAACGCCGACGGTCTGGTCACCCTCGGTAGCAAGATTCATTAAGGACAGATGAAATGATCAACGTCGACCTGCAACAACTGGTTCAAGCCCTGGACGCCGCGAGCAAGCGCGACCTGGAGATGGCCGCCGAACGCTGCGTGGTACGCGGCGGCAACAAGATCCTCGTCGAAGACCTGCTGCTGGGCCTGCTCGAGCGCCCGGAAAGCATGCTGGCGCGTGCCCTGCAGGATGCCGAGATCGATGCCGGCGAGCTGGCCCAGGCGCTGCAGCCGCGCGGCGAGCACAGCGAGTCGCGCAACCCGGTGTTTTCTGCCGAACTGGTGCAGTGGCTGCAGGACGCCCTGCTGGTGGCCAACCTGGAGCTGGGCGCCAGTCAGATCGACCAGGCCGCGCTGATCCTCGCCCTGCTGCGCAACCCCATGCGCTATGCCGGCAGCCGTTATCAGACGCTGCTGAGCAAGCTCAATGCCGAGCGTCTGCGCGACTTCGCCCTCAGCCAGCAGCCGCAGGCCGCAGGTGGCAAGCCGGCAGCCGGTGGTGAATCCAACCTGGCGCGCTTTACCCACAACTTCACCCAGCAGGCCCGCGACGGCAAGCTCGACCCGGTGCTGTGCCGTGACGGCGCGATCCGCCAGATGGTCGATATCCTCGCTCGACGACGCAAGAACAATCCCATCGTCGTCGGCGAGGCTGGCGTGGGCAAGACTGCCATCGTCGAGGGGCTGGCCCTGCGCATCGCCACTGGCGAGGTGCCGCAGGTGCTCAAGGGCGTCGAGCTGCTGTGCCTGGACCTCGGCCTGCTGCAGGCCGGTGCCAGCGTCAAGGGCGAGTTCGAGCGCCGCCTGCAGGGCGTGATCGACGAGGTCAAGGCCTCGCCCAAGCCGATCATCCTGTTCATCGACGAAGCCCACACCCTGATCGGCGCCGGTGGCCAGGCCGGCAGTGGCGACGCCGCCAACCTGCTCAAG
>JBLUOL010000038.1:0-35485 GCA_048065775.1 Pseudomonas sp. GW6 | reverse complement strand
TGCTTCCATGCTTTTAGCTCTAACGTTTGGTTAAGGGGCGGGCTTTAGCCCGTCCCAGTGAGCGAAGCGAACGGTTTGAACCAGTTGTTATGTGCATTTCCGCGCGATAAATATTACGGGGTCGTAGGTTTCGGATGCAGGCCAGAAAACCCATCCAAATGGTTCTGCCTCAACCATTATTCCTGGTTCATCTAGCGCCCACTCCTCAATTTGTTGCGGGGTCTCAATGACGACCTGCACAACACCAGGCGTTTTACCGTATTCCAACGCTACCGAGTCACCGATTTCTACTACTTCGCCAGTGGAGTAATTCATCTGTCCGTGTTTCCTTACTCTGAACTAGCTAAATGTACATAACGATTAAGCTAAGGGGCGGGCTTTAGCCCGTCCCAGCGAACGAAGTGAGCGATTTGAGCGCATTGTTATACGAACTAGCCCCGATTAGAGAGTTCTAGGCCTTCGCCCCATTGTATGATTTCGTTTGTCCAGGCTAGAACAAGGCAGAGACCGAGGTTTTTAACGCCCCATTTACGGCCCTCATCTCCGGCATAGCCGCCATAAATTTGATTGATTCGTTCTTCATAGAATTTCTCAAAATTGCCATAAGCAGTACTTTCTAGGTGAATGCTTAGATCTATATCCGAGCCGCATCTTTTTTTGATGAAACGCAGTAATCCTTGAGATTCAATGGCTTCATGTACTTCGGAAATAGTGATGTCGTTATATTTTCCGGAGTCAATCAGACTGTTGATTTGCAGGATTAGAAGCGTAAGTGCTGTGACTTTCATGTGATCTCCTTGTTCAGCATGTTTGTATAACAGTGATTAGATGGAAGGCGGTACTAATCCGATAGTAGAGCCTTCTATCTAACTCCGCACTATCGTCATCGCCGCCCTGAAAAATTCTTTTCAAATCATGGTATTACAAACCAGCTCCTGATATCCGGACGTATTCGCTTGACTTCCTCTTTTTGCTCTACCATTACCACTGTACAAAAACACAGCCAAGGAGTCGGCCATGGAAACCTCCAGCAAACCTCGCCTGCAAGAGCAGTTCAGGGCGGTGATACGCTTGCATCATTACAGCATCCGCACAGAAAAGTCCTACTGGTACTGGATTCGCTATTTCATCCGTTTCCATAAACTGCGCCATCCACTGGAGCTTGGTGCTACCGAGGTCAATGCTTTTCTCACCTGGCTAGCAGTTGAGCGCCAGGTAGCTGCCGCCACCCAGAATCTGGCACTCAATGCGCTAGTTTTCCTATACGACAAGGTCTTGCAACAACCCCTCCGGCAAGTGGGTGAGGTGGTGCGCGCAAAACGCTCGGCACATATTCCCTGTGTACTTACGCATGAGGAAGCCACAGCGCTCATTGCCAGGCTTGGCCAACCACATCAACTACTGGCTTCGTTGATGTACGGCGCTGGCTTGCGAGTGGTGGAAGCTGCACGTTTGCGTATCAAGGATATGGATTTCGATAAGCAGGTCATCACCATTCACGACGGCAAAGGCGCCAAAGACCGAACGACACTTCTGCCAGCGCCCTTGATCACGCCGCTGCTGGAGCGCAGAGAGCGGATGTTCCGCGCCTGGAAGCAGCGGTACAGTTTCTATCACGCCCCCGTCAGCCTGCCATTTGCGCTACGTCGCAAATACCCCAAGGCCGGATGTTCCTTCGAGTGGCAGTGGCTGTTCCCGTCGACCGGGCTTTGCACGGATGAGGACGGGCAGATCGTTCGTCATCACCTTCATGTCAGTGCCATTCAGAAAGCTGTCAGACATGCCGTGCGGCAATCCAACCTGCACAAGCCTGCCAGTTGCCATACCTTTCGCCACAGTTTCGCCACCGAGCTACTGCGTCGGGGGAGCGATATCCGCACAGTGCAGACGCTACTGGGGCATGCGGATATACGTACGACGCAGATTTATACGCATGTGCTGGGACAGGGCTTTGCCGGTGTAGTCAGCCCGCTGGGGTGAGCGCGGCAAGCACTTAGCCGGATTGTCGCGACGGCACCCCCGGATTGCATCCGGGCTACGGAGGCTTGCAGCTAAGCCTTGGGCAGCGCCTCCAGCACCTGCCGATACAAACCCTGCAGGCGCTGGGCATCCTCTTCTTCCAATGTCTCCTGCTGCAGGCGGCGGGCGAAGACGTCTTCCACGCTCAGCTCGTCCAGCGTTTCCCGCGCTTCGCTGGCCAGACTGGCCATGGCGTTGCCGCGCTCACGGCGGATGCGCAGCACCTCCACGGGATGCCCTTCGCACAGAGCGTTGATGCGGCTTTGCAGGTCGCTCAGGTAGTCGTCAGTGCTCACTTGCACTTCCAGCCATACGGGCCGCTCGGGCGTGCCCTGAGCAGCTACCTCGGCGATGGCGCCGGCCAGTTCCTTGAGCGAGCCGCGCAGGCTGGCCATGGGCTGGAACACCGGCACGGGTAGTGGCGTGATCGATTGCAAGGTGGCGCCTTCGAACGTCAGCAACAGGACTTCCTTCTGCTGACGTGCCTCGTCGAAGGACAGGGCAATCGGCGAGCCGCTGTAGCGGATATGCTCCAGGCCGCCGACCTTCTGCGGGCGGTGGATATGGCCAAGGGCGATGTAGTCCGCCGGCGGGAAGGCGCTGGTGGGGAAGGCTTCCAGGCTGCCGACGTAGATCTCGCGCACCGACTCACTGGCGCTGGCGCCAACCGTGGTGAGGTGACCGGTGGCGATGATCGGTAGCGTCAGGCCCAGCTCGTCACGCTTGCTCGCCGCCAGCTCGTACAGTGCCCGGTAATGCTCGGCGATGGCTTGCTGCAACGACTGCTGTTTGTCCTGCGCGCTCTGCCCCGCCTGGCTGGCGAGTACGTCGCGCGGGCGAATGAAGGGAATGGCACAGAGAACGACGCCCGGCTGGCCAGTACGATCATTGAGCACCAGTACCTGTTCGGCCAGATCGACGCCCACGCTCGGCACCACCTGGGTGCCCAGTTGCGCCAGCAGGCTGCGGCTTTCACCGAGCATGGCCGGTGAGTCGTGGTTGCCGCCGAGCACCACCAGTGCGCAGCCGGCGTCGCGCAGCTCCACCACCAGCCGGTAGTACTGCTCGCGGGCGTAACTGGGCGGTGCGCCGGTGTCGAACACGTCGCCGGCGATCAGCAGCACGTCCACGTCGTGCACACGCACCTGCTCCAGCAGCCAGGCGCAAAAGGCCTGGTGCTCGGCCTGCCGAGTCTTGCCCATGAAATGCTGGCCCAGATGCCAGTCGGAGGTGTGCAGGATGCGCATGCGAAAACGACCAAAGCGAAAAACCCGCCTACAGTGCCTGCGCGCCCGCAGGCTGGCAATGCCGCAGTAACGGATAGACCGATCACATCCGGTTACACAGCCGCAGGCGCTGCGGTTAGTGGCCTGAAGGGCGTTCTTGCACGATCCTGCTGCACATCGGTACGAACCTAGCCCCCGCTCACCAGTCGGAAAAAAATCGCCACCCGTGAGGAGATTTTCCCGATGAGCGCTCTATCCGTTCGTAGCTTCGCCTCCTTCACCCTCCCCGTCGGCTTGTTGGCCAGCCTGGTGGTTGGCCCCGCGCAGGCCCAACCGCCCAGACTCGACGTCCCTTATGTGCCCACACCAGAGCCTGTGGTGGCGCATATGCTCCAGCTGGCCGAAATCGGCCCGGACGACTATGTCATCGACCTGGGCTCGGGCGATGGCCGCATCGCCATCTCCGCCGTGCAGGACCACGGCGCCAGAGCGGCCTACGGCATCGACCTGGACCCTGAACGCATCAGCGAGGCGCAGGAGAACGCCGAACGCGAGGGCGTGGCGGACAAGGTCACGTTCGAGCAGGGTGACCTGTTCCAGAAGGATATTTCCGAGGCCGACGTGCTGACCATGTACCTGCTCTCCACGGTCAACATGCGCCTGCGTCCGGTGATTCTCGACACCCTCAAGCCCGGTACTCGGGTGGTGTCGCACGCCTTCAACCTCGGCGACTGGGAGCCTGATCAGAGCGATGTGATCAATGGCAGTTCAGTGTTTCTGTGGATCGTGCCAGCCAAGGTCGCGGGTCAGTGGACTCTCGAGCTCGATGGCCGGAATCATCAGGTCGAACTCGATCAGCGCTTCCAGAAGGTGGTTGGCAAGGTCGACGGCCAGCCCGACGTGCTCAGCGGCCAGTTGAAAGGCAACGAGCTGCGCTTCACCTTCGACGACAGGCTGTATGTCGGCCAGCTCAACGGTGACCGTATCGAGGCGGTGCCGGCCGATGGTGCACAGCAGGGTTGGGTCGCGCGCAGGAGCTAAGCCATGACATCGCTAGGGTCCTCGCAGCGCGCCGGGCTGTCGGTGATCGATGCCGTTGCCATGCTGGTCGGCGTGGTGATCGGTGTCGGCATTTTCGGCCTGCCGCCGCTGGTGGCGCAGCATGCCAGCAGCGCCGAGCTGTATCTGGCCCTGTGGCTGGTCGGCGGTCTGGTGATGCTGATCGGCGCGCTGTGTTACGGCGAGCTGGGTGCGGCACATCCGGACCAGGGCGGCGAATACCATTATCTGAGCCTGGCCTGGGGTCCGCAGGTCGGCCTGCTGTTCGCCTGGGCGCGCGGTACGGTGATCCAGACCGGCGCCATCGCCGTGGTCGCGTTCATCTACGGTGACTATGCCCAGCGCCTGCTGCCGCTTGGAGACTATGGCAGCGCCTGGCACGCCGCTCTGGTGGTGGTGGCGCTGACTCTGCTCAATGTGCTGGGCACGCGTGAATCGCGACGCGCCCAGCTGTTCTTCACCAGCGTGACAGTGCTGGCCCTGCTGCTGGTGGTGCTGGTCGGCCTGGTGCTGGCCGAACCGCAGCCGCATACCGCCAGCGCCGCACCTGCCGGCGGCAACCTGGCGGCGATGCTGGGCATGGGTATGGTCTTCGTGTTGCTCACCTATGGCGGCTGGAACGAGGCGGCCTACCTGTCCGGTGAGTTGCGCAACCCGGCGCGCAACATGAGTCGCGTGCTGCTGATTGGCACGGCATTGGTGACAGCCATATACCTGCTGGCGAACCTGGTCTTTCTCAATATCTTCGGCCTCGACGGCCTGCGCCAGAGCGATGCCGTGGCGGCGGACCTGATGAACATCGTCGCCGGGCCATGGGCCGAGGCCATGCTGGCAGTGTTCGTCTGCCTGACCGCACTAAGTACCTTGAACGCCACGCTGTTCACCGGTGCGCGGGTCTACTACGCGCTGGGCCGCGATGTGCCGCAACTGGCATTCATCGGTCGCTGGAACGAACGCGGCGCCACCCCGGTACGCGCCTTGCTGCTGCAGTGCGCGCTTACCCTGCCGCTGATCCTGTTCGGTGCCCTGAGTACGAACGGCGTACAAACCATGGTGGCCTACACCGCGCCGGTGTTCTGGCTGTTCATGTTTCTCGTCGCGCTGGCGCTGATTCGCCTGCGCCAAAGGCAACCTTGGGTACGGCGGCCATTCAGCGTGCCGCTGTATCCGCTGACGCCGATCCTGTTCGCCGCCACCTGCCTCGGTCTGCTGTATTCCAGCACGCTGTATGCCGGCAGCGGCGCGTTGCTGGGTCTGCTGGTGCTCGGTGCCGGCCTGCCGTTGCTGGCCCTGCAGCGCCCGCAAGCCGTCGAGCAGGGCGAACACGCCGAGTGAGCAGCACTACATTGCCCAGTCCTTGACCACCACATGGGTCTTGACCTTCTGCATGCCGGGGAACGCCTCGATGGCACCGCGCACCTCGCTCAGGCGCGTCATGCTCGGGGCTTCGATGAACACCAGCATGTCGGTTTCCCCACTGATGCCGCTGCAGTGACGCACCTCGGGCAGGGCGCGCATGCGCTCGACGTAGTCCTCGCAGCGGCGGCCCTGATAGAAGAGTTCGAGAAAGGCCTTCACGCCCGCCTCGCCCGGCTCGGCCACCTGCGCGTGATAACCGCGAATCACCCCGCTGTTCTCCAGGTAGCGAATCCGCTCGCTGACCGCCGAACGTGACAGGTTGACCTCACGGGCGATCTGGCTGACGGAGGTGCGCGCATCGCTGCGCAGCAGAGCGAGGATCTGGCGATCGAACTTGTCCACGGGGCTTCTCGGGCGGCAATCGGATTGACGGTGAAAACCGCCATTTCGTCGGCAAAAGGCGACAGCCTGCAACTGGCCGGCGCCCTACCATGGCGGTATCTGGAAAATGATGAGCATACCCCATGAGTCGATTGAACAAGGAATTGGGCCTGCTGCAGGGCATCGCCCTGCTCAGCACCTCGCTGCTCGGCACCGGCATTTTCGTGGTGCCGGCGCTGGCAGCCACGGCAGCCGGCGAAGCGTCGCTGTGGGCATGGATGATCCTGATTGCCCTGGTGCTGCCGGTGGCGTTCACCTTCGCCCAGTTGGGCAAGCGCTTCCCTCACGCTGGCGGCGCGCCGCACCTGATCGGCCGCGCCTTCGGCCTGCGCATGGAAGGGGTCAGCGCCCTGCTGTTCCTTGCCGTGTTGCCGGTCGGTCTGCCCGCTGCGCTGCATATCGCCAGCGGTTTCTGGCTGGCGCTGTTCGATCTCGATCGCACCGACCTGCTGCTCATCGAACTGGCCACGCTGGGCGCCATCCTCCTGCTCGGTCAGCGTCCACCGAAAGCATCGGGCATGCTGCAGGGGCTGATTGCCTTGGCCATCGTCGCCAGCGTGGCGCTGATCTGGTGGGTCGGTGATCTGCCGCGCGCCAGCCAACCGCTGCTGCCGGCAATGGACGGCCAGTGGCACCTGCTGCCGACGGCGCTGGGGGTGATGTTCTGGTGCTTCGTCGGCATCGAGGCCTTCACCCACCTGGGCGAGGAGTTCAAACACCCCGAGCGCGACTTCCCATTGGCGCTGTTGCTCGGCGTGGTGCTGGCCGGCCTGGTGTACTGGGCCTGCTCGGTCGCGGTGCTGAGCTTTGCCACTTACGGTGACGTGCACAGCGACACCACCGCCCTGCCGCGTCTGTTCGAGCAACTGCTGGGCGAGCGCGCCCGTGTCCTGGTAGCGGTGCTCGGTTACCTGGCCTGCTTCGCCTCGATGAACGTGTACATCCAGGGCTTCGCCCGGCTGATCTGGAGCCTGGCCGATGAAGGCCGTCTGCCGGCCAGGCTGGCCGTGCGCAACCGCCAGGGCGTACCCGGCAGAGCCTTGCTGCTGGTGGTGATCAGCTGCGCGCTGTGCGCCATGCTCTCGGCCACCTTGAACCTGTCGGTGGACGATTTGATCCGCTACGCCAACGGCAACTTCGTGTTGATCTACCTGCTGAGCATGACCGCCGGCTGGGTGCTGCTCAGTGGCATCTGGCGCCTGCTGGCCGGGCTCAGTGGGCTGCTCTGTGCCGCGGTACTGGCGATGCTTGGCAGCGATGCGCTGTATGCCTTGGGGCTGCTCGCCGCCCTGCTGCTGTGCAGTCATCTGCGTGCAAGGCACAAGGCGCTGGCGTAATCGATCCACCGCGAACCTGATGGTGGATGAAAGAGTGTCATCCACCCTCCAGGGTGACCGTGAGGCGTATGGGGTTCTATCCTTACCCTGAACTCGCTGAAAGGAAGCCCCATGCGCCGCGTACTCAATGACCTGAAAATCATGATTCTGGCCAACCTGTGGATAGTCCCGGTGGTGGCTGGTCTGGTCTGGGCACTGTTCCAGTTCGTCGCGCCGCCACCGCCGATGAGCGCCAGCATGGCCACCGGCGCCCAAGGGGGCGCCTACCAGCAGTTCGCCGAACGCCTGAAGGAAGAACTGGCCAAGGAAGGTTTCGAGCTGAATCTGGTACCGACCTCGGGCTCGCGCGACAACCTGCAACGCCTGCTGGCCAACGATCCGCAAGTGGAGATCGCCTTGGTGCAGAGCGGCCTGGAGCGCCAGCTGACAGCCGAGGAGCAGCGTCAGCTGGAAAGCCTGGGGGCAATCTATCAGGAACCGCTGTGGCTGTTCTTTCGACGTGACGTGGAGCTGGATCGCATTGCCGACCTGCTGCCACTGCGCCTCGGTCTGGGCGGCGAAGGCAGTGGCACCCGCGCCGCCAGCGACGCCATCCTCGGCGCCAATGCCATCGAGCCGGAACAATATCCCGAAAGCTGGCAGAGCATCGGGGGTGGCAAAGCTGCCCGCGCGTTGATGGCCGGCGAACTGGATGCAGCATTCTTTGTCGGCCCGGCAGAAAACTCACTGGTGCAGCAACTGGCGGCCAACCCGGACATCGCCCTGGCACACTTTCGGCGCGCCGCCGCCTACGAGGCGCGCCTGCCGTTCTTCAATCAGGTGAAGGTCGGTGAAGGCCTGCTGGATCTGGCCAGCAACGCACCGGACCGCGACATCATCACCCTGTCTCCGGTCGCCACCCTGGTAGTCAACGACGATTTCAACCCAGGCCTGGTGCCGCTGTTTCTCGAGGCCAGCCGTGAAGTGATGCGGGGCGGTACCCTGCTCGATACCGCAGGCACCTTTCCCAGCGCCGAGCCGCGCACCTTCGAGCTGCACAAGGATGCCGGGCATTACTACGACAAGGGCCTGCCTATCCTGCAGCGCTACCTGCCGTTTCGCATCGCTTCGCTGGCCGACCGCTACATCATCCTGCTGATCCCCCTGATCGTGGTGATGATTCCGCTGTTCAAGGCTGTCGGCCCGATTTACCAGTGGCGCATCCGCGCACGCATCTACCGCTGGTACAAGTACCTGCGCGAGATCGACCGCAAGCTGCACGCAGGTTCCTTGCCCGACGAACTGGACAGCGAGATCGAACGCCTGGAGCAGATGGAAGACGAGCTGGCGGCCGTGGATGTGCCGCTGTCGTACTCCAACGAGTTGTACGAACTGCACATGCATGTGCGCTACGTGATCGAACGACTGCGCGTGCTGCAGCGGCGCCGGCAGGCGTAGGGTGGATCACGCTTCATCGTTCCACCACGGCAGTGGATATACCCTCCTATAGCTTGCGCCAGCACTGTGGGAGGGGCTTTAGCCGCGACTTGCCACATGACGTCCACACCATTCACAGATGTATCCGCACCAGAATCCATCACCCGCTTCGGGTAAACTGCGCCCCTGTTTGAATTTGCCCACGAGACCGCCATGCCGATCCGCCACTGCATCGTCCACCTGATCGACAAGAAGCCCGACGGCAGCCCCGCCGTGCTGCACGCTCGCGACAGCGAGCTGGCCACGTCGCAAGCCATGGAGAACCTGCTGGCCGACCTCAACGAGAGCTACAACGCCAAGCAGGGCAAGGCCTGGGGTCTGTTCCACGAAGAATCCGGCGCCTACCCGTTCAGCGGCTGGCTCAAGGCCTATCTCGACGGCGAGCAGGATTTCACCGCCTTCAGCCGCCAGGCCGTCGAACACCTGCAAAAGCTGATGGAAGAATCCAACCTCTCCACCGGCGGCCACGTGCTCTTGGCCCATTACCAGCAGGGCATGACCGACTACCTGGCCATCGCCCTGCTGCACCACAGTGAAGGCGTAGCGGTGACCGACGCGCTGGACGTGACCCCGGCCAAGCACCTGGATCTGGGTCAGCTGCACCTGGCCGCGCGCATCAACATCAGCGAGTGGCAGAACAACAAGCAGTCCAAGCAGTACATCTCCTTCATCAAGGGCAAGAACGGCAAGAAGGTCTCGGATTACTTTCGCGACTTCATCGGCTGCCAGGAAGGCGTCGACGGCCCGGGCGAGACCCGTACCCTGCTCAAGGCCTTCAGCGATTACGTGGAAAGCGAGGATCTGCCCGAAGAACAGGCCCGCGAGAAGACCAAGACTCTGGTCGGCTACGCTACCGGCCAGGCCAAGATGGGCGAGCCGATCACCCTGGAAGAACTCTCCGGACTGATCGATGAAGAGCGCCCCAAGGCCTTCTATGAGCACATCCGCAACAAGGACTACGGCATGGCCCCGGAATTTCCGGCGGACAAACGTACCCTGAGCCAATTCCAGCGTTTCACCGGCAGGGCCGAAGGCCTGTCGATCAGCTTCGAGGCGCATCTGCTGGGTTCCAAGATCGAGTACGACGAAGGCCGCGACATGCTGATCATTCGCCAGTTGCCGACCCAGTTGAAGGATCAGCTCAAGCGTCGTCAGGATTGATGCATTTGTAGGGTGGACCGGGCGGCGATCCGCTTTAGCCCACCAAAACGATCCTGACCCATCTGTTCTATTTCGGTGGGCTAAAGCCCACCCTACGAAAACTAAAACGGATCGCCGCCCGGCCCAACCTACGCCTACCCCACAGACTGATATGGCGGCATGGCCTGGCTCGGTTTAGGCTGGCAGGACCGTGCAATCACACAAGGATGCGAAACCATGAAGACGATTGTGCTGCTGCTCGCCGCCCTGGCCCTGTGGCAGAACTGGGACAAGATCGACCGCTGGCTCAACCCACCGCAGGCCGGCAATGGCAGCGGCGAGATCGTGCTCTACGCCACGCAATGGTGCGGCTACTGCGCCAAGACGCGCGAGCTGTTCGCCGAGGATGGCATCGCCTATCGCGAAGTGAATATCGAGACCGATGCCGCCGGCCGTGCCCGTTACCAGGCACTCGGCGGCCGCGGCGTGCCGGTGATCGACCTGCGCGGGCAGGTCATTCACGGTTACGACGTGCGCGCCATCCGCGCCGCCTACTGACAGACGGCGCGAGACGCCTCAACGCGCCTCGATACGGAACCCCATACGCGGGAAGTGCACGTGCACGATGCCGGCGCGCTCGTCATCACGACGCAGAATCAGCTCGTCGCGCCCGGCATGCAGCAACTCGCCCTGCACCGGGTCGACACCATAGTCCACCGCAGCGATGCTCACCGCCTGGCCAGCTTTGAAACCATTGGGGTCGACGAAATCCTCGTTCGGCAGCGCTGCCGGAGTCGCTTCACGCGCCACCGCGATCGCCTGTTCGCTGCTCATCTCGCTCAACGAGCCATGGCCGAAGCCGAGCACACGGCCAAGCCAGGCGGCGACTTCCGGGTAATCGTCGACCAGCGGCGAGGTAACCGGCGTGCCGCGCAGGAACCACAAACAATGAGCCACGGAAAAATCGGCGAGCGATGGTTCACCGAAGAGGAAATCGCCCTGCTCGCGCTGCAACTGGCGCTGCAATGCGCCCATCAGTGCCGGCCAATTGTGCTTGGCCTGCTCCAGTGGCAGCCGAGTCGCCGTACCACCGGAAAACAGCGCGCCACGGTCGGCGGCGAAAGCCTTGGCGAACTCCGGCGGCACCTTGGCGAAGCGCAGCGCCATCGACTCGGGTTGGAACACCAGCGCCACGGCATGCTGGAACAAGACCGAGTCAGCCCACTGCGCCAGCAGGCTGACATTGAACTCCTGACCTTCGGGCAGCAGCGCCGGGGTTGCCTTCTCGGCTTCCAGGCGGCGAGCGATCAGCGCGGTATCGCAGTAGATGTCGGCGCCAACCTGCAGCACCGGCGTCTTGCGGTAGCCGCCGGTCAGCGCGGTGAGATCGGGCTTGGGCATCAGTGGCGGGATCATCACCGAACGCCAGGACAGTTGCTTGAAGCCCAGCATCAGGCGGGCCTTCTCGGCAAACGGCGAGGTCGGGTAGTGATGAAGGATCAACTCATGCATGGCGCGCTCCGCGTCGGCTCAAAAGTCCTCAGCTTACCCGCGCGACACCTGCACGCAACCGCCTGAGGCTGATGAAACGCCATCAACGGCCAGAATGAGCGCTTCTTTGGCGCTTTTGCTCAGGCGCTTGATCGCCCGTTCACGGCGCAACGCATCACCCTTGCCGGCACAGGCTTCGACGTAGGCCAGCGCCAGCGCCGGGCTGGTATGGAAGAATCGGGCACCCTTGCCGCTCTGGTGCTGGGCGAAACGCCGCTGCGGGTCATCGCTGATGCCGCAATACAGCGCACCATTGGCGGCGCGCACCAGATAGACGAACCAGGCCTTTTCGACTGCTGCATTCATCAGCGCGCGGGAAACCACTCACGCGCCGAGCGCCACAGGCACATGCCGACGAAGTAGGCCGAAGCCAACCACCAGAGCGCCAGCAGCCAGAACTGATTGACCGGGTACTGCAGGATCAACAGCGCGCTGGAGAGCATCCAGACGAAGGTCACCAGGATGTTCAGCGGCATGAACTGACGCACGCGGAACGGGTGCAGGAACTTCATCTTGGTCAGGGTCAAGCCGGCCAGCAGGACGATAATGGCCAGGGTGATCCAGGGGTGCACGTCGAGGATGTAGAAATACAACACGACCACGTTCCACGCCGCCGGGAAGCCGACGAAGTAGTTGTCCTTGCTCTTCATGTTCAGGTTGCAGAAGCAGAACAGCGAAGACAGCAGAATCAGGCCCACGGCGAACAGCGGCGTGTAATCCGGCAGTGGGATGAAGCGGTAAAGAAAGATGGCGGGGATGAATACGTAGGTCAGGTAATCGATCACCAAGTCGAGGGTCGAGCCGTCGAAATGCGGCAGTACACCCTTGACGTCATAGCGGCGCGCCAGCGAGCCGTCCAGACCGTCGACCAGCAGCGCCAGGCCGAGCCACAACAGGCATTGCGTGGGTTGGCCGTCGAGTACGGCCAGCAATGCCAGCAGGGCGAGGATCACGCCACTGGCGGTAACAGCATGGACCCCCCAGGCTTTGGCCTGTTTTACGGCAACGATCAATTCGGTCACGGCAGGTCTCGATTGGCAGTGGAGGTGCGGCACCCGGTGTGCGCACTCTTTATTGAAGGCTAAGACCGGCTAGCCTACCACTGCGTTCCTTCGCCCGCCTCAGCGCGTGCCACGAAACTGGGCCAGCCCGCGTGCCGCCTGTCGACGAATGGCAGCCTGAACCGGTGGCGCCCACCCCAGCAGAAGCCCTTTGCCACCTAGCGCCTGACGTGCCCAGCGCCATAGATCGAAGTGATCGCGATGCTCGACGATGAGCCCGTCGCGAAACACGAAGCGCGCCTGAATATGGTTGACCACCTGACGACCGGTGGCACTGAAACGGTAGCTGGCGACCCAGCGCGCGCTGCCGGCATGATCGTCAGCGTGCACCGAGTCGAAGGTCAGCGAGAAGTCTTCGGCGCGGCTGCACAGCATGCGCCACATATCGCCCGCCTCCGCGCCGTGCAGGTCGACGAAGACCGGATCGGAGAAACGCACGTCCTCGGCGTAACAACCGGCCATGGTCTCGGCATCGAGTTTCTGGAAGGCGCTGTAAAAACGCTGGATCAGATCGGCATTGGGGTGGCTCATGAGTCGCTCCTACAGGCTTTTCATTACGTAGGGTGCGCCGCGCGCACCGCTGTCACGGCGTCGCTCACTGGTGCGCACAGCGCACCCTACACGTTCGCAAGGATGGTTCACCCCAGTCTGTTCGTCCGGCGAGGACGTGGCGATTGGCTATAAAGACAACTTTGTGTCAATAATCGCCAATCCAATTCAGGTCACTGTCATGCTGCGCATCGCCTTGTACGTCTGCCCGCAAACCATCTGCTCCAGCCTGAGCATGGCGCAGGATGCCTTCAGCCTGGCCAATCGCCTGGTCGGCGCGCCCCGTTTTCAGTTGCAGCGTTTCAGCCTTGATGGCCAACCCGTGCAGTTGGAGTTCGCGCAGGTTCAGGTCGATGGCGGCCTTGAGCTGGCCGAGCAGGCCAACCTGCTGATCGTTCCCGCCACCGGTAGCGCCATCACCCGCACGCTGGAGAGCAACGCCAAGCTGCTGCCCTGGCTGGCCCAACGTGATCAGCAACAGGTTGCTAGTCTGTGCAGCAGCGCCTTCCTGCTGGCCGCTGCCGGCCTGCTCGATGGGCGCCAGGCGACCACCCACTGGGCATTGGCCGATTCGTTTTCCCGCCTATTCCCCCGAGTGAACCTGCGCAGTGACCTGCTGCTGACCGAGGACGGCCCGCTGTTCTGCTCCGGTGGTGCTCAGGCCGGGCTCGACCTGTGCCTGCACCTGATTGCCCTGCATGCCGGCGAATGGCTGGCGCAACAGGTGGCCAGCGCCATGGTGATCGAGCGTCAGCGCGGTACGCAGACCCGTTTCGCCCCGCTGTTGCCCAGCAGCGAGGACAAGTCCCTTGCCCCGCTGCTGGCCTGGCTACGCGAGCATCACGCCGAGACAATCGATCTCAACCGTCTGGCACAACAAGCCCATTGCTCGGCGCGTACCCTGCTACGCCGTTTCAAACAGGCCACCGGGCTGACCCCTGGCGATTACCTGCAGCGCCTGCGTATCAGTCTGGCGCAGCAGGCACTGACCGATTCGGCGCAGTCGCTGGAGCAGGTCGCCAGTCAGGTCGGGTTCGCCGACCGCGCCACCTTCGCCAAGCGCTTCAAGCAGTTATGCGGAGAAACGCCGGGCGCCTTCCGCAAACGCATGCGGCGCCACTAGGCGCCCAAGGTGTCCGATGGCTAATGCCAATCAAAACGGATTTTCGTAGGAGCCCCGCCCCGGGGCGAAGCTTTTCCTATCAGCGCCGCCCCGGTTCGCGGCGGGGCGCCGCTCCTACAAATTGTTGGCATGGTCGCCTGATCGAGTGGCCTCAGCAACAAACCAAGGAAGTCCGATGGCTGATGCCAATCAAAACGGCTTTTCGTAGGAGCCCCGCCCCGGGGCGAAGCTTTTCCTATCAGCGCCACCTCGGTTCGCGGCGGGGCCCGCTCCTACAGATTGGTGGCATAGCCGCCAGAGGGAGCGGCACCGGCAACGAAAAAGGGAGCCCGAAGGCTCCCTGATCCATGGCGCAATGCCGGCTCAGTGCAGGATCTGACTGAGGAACAGCTTGGTGCGCTCGTTCTGCGGGTTGGTGAAGAAGGCATTCGGCTCGGCCTCCTCGACGATCTCGCCCTTGTCCATGAAGATCACGCGGTTGGCCACGGTACGGGCAAAACCCATCTCGTGGGTCACGCAGAGCATGGTCATGCCGTCTTCAGCCAGACCGATCATGGTGTCGAGCACCTCTTTCACCATCTCCGGGTCGAGGGCCGAGGTCGGCTCGTCGAACAGCATGATCTTCGGCTTCATGCACAGCGCGCGGGCAATCGCCACACGCTGCTGCTGACCGCCGGAGAGCTGGCCCGGAAACTTGTTGGCCTGCTCGGGGATACGCACGCGCTCGAGAAAATGCATGGCAATTTCCTCGGCCTGACGCTTGGGCATCTTGCGTACCCACATCGGCGCCAGTGTGCAGTTCTGCAGCACGGTCAGGTGCGGGAACAGGTTGAAGTGCTGGAACACCATACCCACTTCACGGCGAATCGCTTCGATGTGCTTGAGGTCGCTGGTCAATTCGGTGCCATCGACCACGATGCGCCCCTGCTGGTGTTCTTCCAGGCGGTTGATGCAACGAATGGTGGTGGACTTGCCCGAACCGGACGGCCCGCAGAGCACGATGCGCTCGCCCTGCTGCACGCTCAGGTTGATGTCCTTGAGCACATGGAACTGGCCGTACCACTTGTTCACACCCTGCAGCAGGATCATCGGCTCGGCGCTGGGTTGTTTGATTGCTTCACTCATGACTCACTCCTAACGCTTGTGGCCGGTATCCAGCTTCCGCTCGAGATGCAGCGAATAGCGGGACATGCCGAAACAGAAAATCCAGAAGACCAACGCGGCGAACACATAACCTTCGGTAGCCATACCCAGCCATGCCGGGTCGGTGGTCGCCTGCTTGATGCTGTTGAGCAGATCGAACAGGCCGATGATGATCACCAGACTGGTGTCCTTGAACAGGGCGATGAAGACGTTGACGATGCCCGGAATCACCAGCTTCAGCGCCTGCGGCAGGATCACCAGGCCCATCATCCGCCAGTAGCCCAGGCCCATGGCCGCGGCCGCCTCGTACTGCCCTTTGGGAATGGCCTGCAGACCACCGCGCACCACTTCGGCGATATAGGCAGACTGGAACAGGATCACCCCGATCAGCGCACGCATCAGCTTGTCGAAATGCATGCCTTCGGGCAGGAACAACGGCAGCATCACCGAGGACATGAACAGCACGGTGATCAACGGCACACCGCGCCAGAACTCGATGAAGGTGACGCAGATGACCTTGATCGCCGGCAGGTTGGAACGTCGCCCCAGTGCCAGCAGGATACCCAGCGGCAAGGCACCGGTGATGCCCACGGAGGCGATCACCAGGGTCAGCATCAGGCCGCCCCACTGGCTGGTGGATACCACGCTCAGGCCGAATACCCCGCCGTGCAGCAGGCACCAGGCGATCACCGGATAGATCACCAGGAAGCCCAGGCCGTAGAACGCCTTGCGCGGCATCTGCGGCACGAACAGCGGCGCCGCGCCGACGATTGCCAGCCACAGCGTGGCGTCCACGCGCCAGCGCAGTTCACTGGGGTAGAAGCCGTACATGAACTGACCGAAACGCTGTTGGATGAACACCCAGCACGCGCCTTCCTTGGTGCAGTCGGCACGGGTGCTGCCCACCCAGTTGGCATCGATGATCGCCCACTGCAGCAGCGGTGGTACCACCAGCCAGATCAGATAAAGCGCGAAGATGGTCAACAGGCTGTTGAACCAGTTGGAAAACAGGTTGGCCTTGAGCCAGCCCACTGCACCGACGCTCAGGCGTGGCGGCGGCAGGTCCGGTTTGAATGTGTGAGTCTGCATGGCTGCTCCTTACCGCTCAGTCAGCGCGATGCGCTTGTTGTACCAGTTCATCAGCAGGGAAATGCTGATGCTGATGGCCAGATACACGCTCATGGTGATGGCGATCACCTCGATGGCCTGGCCGGTCTGGTTGAGCACGGTGCCGGCGAACAGCGAAACCATGTCCGGGTAACCGATACCGGCGGCCAGGGACGAGTTCTTCGCCAGGTTGAGGTACTGACTGGTCAGTGGCGGAATGATCACGCGCAGTGCCTGCGGGATGATCACCAGACGCAGGGTGACGCCCGGACGCAACCCAAGCGAGCGCGCCGCTTCGGTCTGACCATGGCTGACCGCCATGATCCCGGAGCGAACGTTCTCGGCGATGAAAGCCGCGGTGTAGATGGTCAGCGCCAGGGTCAACGCCATCAGCTCGGGGATCATCACCCAGCCGCCACGGAAGTTGAAACCAGTCAACTCCGGCACGCTCCACACCAGCGGGTTACCGCCGATCAGCACGGTGAGGCCAGGGATGACGACGATCAGCGCCAGCGAGGTCCACAACAGCGGGAAGATCTGACCAGTGGCCTCGCGGCGCTTCTTGGCCCAGCGTCCCAGGGCGATGATGCCGACGATGGTCGCCAGTACTACCACCGCGAACAGGCCAAAACTCTCCGAAGGGCCAGGCGCCGGCATGTACAGACCGCGACTGTTGAGGAAGAAGATTTCACCCACATCCAGGCTCTGCCGAGGACCAGGCAGGGCAAGAAATACCGCGAAATACCAGAAGAGGATCTGCAGCAACGGCGGAATGTTGCGGAAAATCTCGATGTAAACGGTGGCCAACTTGCTGATCAGCCAGTTGGGCGATAGCCGCGCCACACCCAGCAGGAAACCAAGGATGGAGGCCAGCACGATACCGATAAAAGACACCAGCAGGGTATTGAGCAGACCGACCACGAACACGCGACCGTAGCTGTCGCTTTCGGTGTAGTCGATCAGGTGCTGGGCAATACCGAAACCGGCGCTGTTGTTGAGGAAAGCGAAGCCGGAAATGATCCCGCGCTTCTCCAGGTTGGCCTGGGTGTTCTGGAAGAGAAACCAGCCGAGCGCCACGACAGCGACAACGGCGATGATCTGGAAAGCCCAAGCGCGCACCTGCGGATCGTTCAGAAGCGATCCTTGCGGGCGCGGGGCATTAGCAGTCGCATGCATGACAACCCTCACGGAAGCCCCGGCCGCACGCAAGCCGGCCGGCGTTCACTTAATCGGAAACGACAGCGGCAGGCCCCGAGAACCGGTCCATAGTCTGCTGCGCGTCGGGCCTGCTGCGTCAAAAACAGGCTCAGAATGCTCATTTACAACTCGTAAACTGCGCTTCTTCGCCTGTTTTTTCCTTGCATACCTCTAGCTCGCAAGCCTATGAACAGGTTCTCGCCTGCCGCTGTGGACGGTCAACGCACCGGCGGTGCGTACTGCAGACCACCCTTGTTCCACAGGGCGTTGAGACCACGCTCGATCTTCAGCTCGCTACCGGCACCAACGTTACGGTCGAAAGACTCGCCGTAGTTACCGACTTGCTTGACGATCTGTACTGCCCAGTCTTTCGGCAGCTTGAGGTCTTTACCGAATTCACCTTCAGTACCCAGCAGACGTGCTACGTCCGGGTTCTTGGTGTCTTTGGCGGTGGCTTCGACGTTGGCCGATGTCAAACCCAGCTCTTCGGCGTTGACCATGGCGAACAGGGTCCAGCGCACGATGTCGAACCACTCTTCGTCACCCTGGCGCACGACCGGGCCCAGAGGCTCCTTGGAGATGACTTCCGGCAGTACGACATAGTCGTCCGGGTTGGCCAGCTTGATGCGCTGTGCGTACAGCTGCGACTGGTCGGAGGTCAGCACGTCGCAACGGCCGGCTTCGACCGACTTGGCGCTCTCGTCGGAGGTATCGTAGGTGATGGGGGTGTACTTCATGCCGTTGGCACGGAAGTAGTCGGAGAGGTTCAGCTCGGTGGTGGTACCGGCCTGGATGCAGACGGTAGCCCCGTCCAGTTCCTTGGCGCTGGAAACGCCCAGCTTCTTGTTCACCAAAAAGCCCTGGCCGTCGTAGTAGTTGGTGCCAGTGAAGTTCAGACCCAGTGCGGCGTCGCGCGAGCTGGTCCAGGTTGTGTTACGCGACAGGATGTCGACTTCGCCGGATTGCAGCGCGGTGAAGCGCTCCTTGGCGGTCAGCGGGCTGTACTTGACCTTGGTCGCGTCGCCGAAAACCGCGGCTGCAACAGCGCGGCAGACGTCAACGTCGAGACCCAGGTAGTTGCCTTTTTCATCGGCGTAGGAGAAGCCAGGCAGACCGTCGCTGATACCGCACTGCACGAAGCCTTTCTTCTGCACTGCATCCAGGGTGGCGCCTGCCTGAGCAAAGCCACTGACACCGAGCACAGCTGCGGTGGTCAGCACAGCCAGGGTGGATTTCACCATCTTCATCAAAAACCTCCAGTTGCTCTTGTTGTGTTGGAGTCTCCGTCCGCCTTCCCCACCCTTTTGAGGCACGCGATCCGCTGGCAGCAACGGTATCGACGAGAAGTTCGAACGTCAGGCGGGAGTCTAGTCGGCTTTACCCTCTGCTGGCCAACTGCTCCCACCCTGCCCATTGGTTGAACGGGCCAGAGACGGATCGTCATCCGTCTGGGCGATTGATCGCCCCGACGGTCTATTAGGAACCCCACACAGCAGATTCCTGCCTGTTGAGCGGTGCGCAATGGCACAGTGTTACCGTTACCGCACCGCGTCGTCAGTTCAAATGAGCCATAGCAAGCCCCGTACCAGCACATGGCAAATCGCCGGATATACGGGGGTCAAGGGCAAAACTTTCACCCGTGCGACAACTTATTCACAGATTAGCCAAGCCTTGAGCAGGGCGCCGCCCCAAATTAAGGCGCCCGCACCACACTGGAGCTACCAATGACCGCACCCATGATTTTGCAGCCCCCACAATCCGCCGATGCCAGCGTGATCTGGCTGCATGGGCTGGGGGCTGACCGCTACGATTTCCTGCCGGTCGCCGAGATGCTGCAGGAACGCCTGCCCAGCACACGCTTCATCCTGCCGCAGGCGCCAACCCGCCCGGTGACCATCAACGGCGGCTGGAGCATGCCGAGCTGGTACGACATCCTCGCCATGAGTCCGGCCCGCGCCATCGACCAGGCACAACTGGAAGAGTCCGCCGACCAGGTGATCGCCCTGATCGAAGCCGAGCGCGAAAGCGCCATCGCCCCTGAACGCATCGTCCTGGCAGGCTTTTCCCAAGGTGGCGCGGTGGTGCTGCACACTGCCTTTATGCGCTATCCACAGCCCCTCGGCGGGGTGCTGGCACTCTCGACCTACGCACCGACTTTCAGCGATGACATGCCGCTGGCGGATACAAAAAGACAACTGCCGGTGCTTTGTTTGCATGGCAGATTCGACGACGTGGTGACACCCGACATGGGACGCGCCGCGTACGACCGCCTGCACGCCTGTGGGGTGCCGGTGCAATGGCGCGACTATCCAATGGCGCACGAGGTGCTGCCGGAAGAGATTCGCGATATCGCCGAATGGTTGAGCCAGCTGCTGGCCGACTGACCGAACCGAGAGATGCACAATAAATGAGCACAGCGCCCCTCATTCGCACCCTGCAGGATATCGAACAGATCGAGAGCACCCCGCTGAGTGATCGCGACCTGCCCAGCAGCACCTTCGAGCTGATTCGCCGCACGGCGCAGACCAGTCCCGAGGCAGCGGCGCTGTCGTTCATTCTCCAGGGCACGGGAGAGGAAACCCCGCTGCGCCTGAATTATGCCGAGCTGCTCGGCAAGATCACCCAGACCGCCAACGCCTTCCACCGCCTGGGCCTGCGTCCCGGCAAGGCGGTGTCCTTCCTGCTGCCCAACCTGCCGCAGACCCACTACACCATCTGGGGTGGCGAGGCCGCCGGCATCGTCAATGCGATCAACCCGCTACTCGATCCCGAGCACATCGCCGAGCTGATCCACGCGTCCAACTCCGAGCTGCTGGTGACCCTGGCGCCCTTCCCAGGCACCGAGCTGTGGGACAAAGTCGATGCCCTGCGCGATCAGTTGCCGGAGCTGAAAGCGATTCTCTGCGTGGACATGGCCAACCTGCTGCCCGAACCACAACGCAGCGCGCTCAAGGCCCAGCGCGGCCTGCTGCCGGAGGGCGTGCTGGATTTCGATGAAACCATCGCCGCCTGCCCCGCCGACCACCTGGAAAGCGGTCGCGTGATCACCGCCGACGACATCGCCAGCTACTTCCACACCGGCGGCACCACCGGTACGCCCAAGCTGGCGCCGCACAGCCACGGCAACGAAGTGGCGATGGCCTACAGCATGAATCTGGTGACCCGCTTCGGTGTCGGCGACGTGACGCTCTGCGGCCTGCCGCTGTTCCACGTCAACGGCGTGATCGTCACCGGGCTGACGGCTTTCATCGGCGGCGCAGAAGTGCTGCTGGCCACGCCGCAGGGCTATCGCAACACCACACTGATCAGCAATTTCTGGAAGGTGATCGCGCGCCACAAGGTCAGCTTCTTCAGCGGTGTTCCCACCATCTATGCCGGCCTGCTGCAGATTCCCAGCGAGGGTCATGACCTGTCCTCGCTGAAATACGCCCTGTGCGGCGCCGCCCCCATGCCGGTGGAGCTGATACGCCAGTTCGAGGCCAAGACCGGCCTGACCCTGCTCGAAGGCTATGGCCTGACCGAAGGCACCTGCGGCAGTTGCGCCAACCCGCCAGCGGGCGAACGCCGCCCCGGCTCCATCGGCCTGCCCATGCCGTACTGCGAAGTGCGCATCAAGGTACTCGACGAGCAGGGAAGCTATCTCCGGGATGCAGCGCAGGATGAGATCGGCAACCTGTGCATCCGCGGTGCCACGGTATTCAAGGGCTATCTGCAGGCGAGCAAGAACGCCGGCATCTGGGTCGATGGCGACTGGTTCAACACCGGCGACCTCGGTCGCGTCGATGCTGACGGCTATATCTGGCTGACCGGGCGCAGCAAGGATCTGATCATCCGCGGCGGTCACAACATCGACCCGCAGATGATCGAGGAAGCCCTGCACAAACACCCCGCCGTGGCCATGGCCGCTGCCGTGGGCAAGCCAGACGAGAAGGCCGGCGAATTGCCGGTGGTCTACGTGCAGCTCAAGCCGGGCGCGCAGACCAGCGAAACCGAGCTGCTGGAACATGCCGCTGCACATATTCCCGAACGCGCCGCGGTGCCCAAGGACGCCTGGATCATCGATGCCATTCCGCTTACCGCGGTGGGCAAGACCTTCAAACCAGCACTGCGTTTCGATGCCATCGCCAGGGTTTACCAGGCGGCTGTCGATGAGCTGCATCCGGATGTTCGGGTCGAAGTGCTGGTCGATGACAAGGCCGGTCAACTGGCCCACATCCACCTGCCGAATCAGGATCAGGCATTGGCTGCCAACATTGCCGAGCGTCTGTCCGGCTACGCGGTGGGCCATCGTATCCACTTCGCAGCGTGATCCAGAGCGCGCCAGGACGCGCGCCAGTTAACAGCTTCGCACTTTCGTGCAACCACTGGTCGGCAGAGCTTCAGGCAAGCATTGCCACGCCTGATGCCCAGGAATACTGTCGAATCCTATTCGTAGACACGACAGGGAGCGTTGGTGGTGCCCTCAGGCCTATTCGCCCGGCCAGGCCCGACGAGATCGCGATGAAACCGGCGCACTGGCAGGCAGACCTGCAGCAAATTCAACAGTTGCGACTATTTCATAATGTCGCCACCAGCAGCCTCGACCAGTTGCTGCGGGAATTTCGTGCCTGCGAGCTGGAAGCCGGCGAAGTACTGCTCTCCCCCTTCAATCGCAACCAGCACCTCTATCTGCTGATCGAGGGTCAACTGCGCGTCTACCTCGGGTCACTGGACAACCAGGCCGTCAGCACCCTCGAAGTCGGCGACTGTGCCGGTGAAATCAGTTTCATCGACAACGAACATCCCTCCGCCTACGTCGTGGCCGAGCGCCCCTCCATCGTCCTGCGCCTGCACCGAGAATCACTGGTGGCGTTGTTCCAGCAATCCCCACAGATGATGCAGAACCTGCTGGAGCTGCTCTGCGATCGCGTGCGCCAAGGCAACCGGCAGATTCTCGACAGTGAGCAGAACGCCAACGTCGACACCCTCACCGGCTGCTTCAATCGGCGCTGGCTGGAACACGTGTTCGAGCGTGAGAGCACCCGCTGTGCCTTCAACGACGAACCCATGTCATTGCTGATGCTCGATGTCGACCACTTCAAGGCCTACAACGACCAGCACGGCCACCTGGCCGGCGATTACGCCCTGTGCCTGGTGGCGCATACCCTGAGCAGCCAGCTGAGGCCGAAGGACAGCCTGATACGTTTCGGTGGCGAGGAGTTCGTCATTCTCCTGCCGGAGATCGCTGATGAGGCTGCACGCGGTATCGGTGAGCGCCTGCGTATCGGTCTGGAGCAGATCGCCTCCTTCTATTCGCCGGTTGGCGTGCTGCCCGGCGTCACCATCTCCATCGGCCTGGCGCAGATGCAGCACAAGGACAGCCTGCAAAGCCTTATCGCGCGCGCCGATGCGGCGCTATACCAGGCCAAGCAACAGGGGCGTAACTGCCTCTGCGGCTGATAATTTGCGACATTGGTGCGCTAGGCATTGTGGGAGGGGCTTTAGCCGCGACCGAATCGCCGCTGAAGCGCCTCCCACAGAGCTGCCGCGCACCGCCGCCCCTTCCCTTGCTACAGTGCCGAGCATAACGACAAGCCTGGATGGCCACCCTTTATGCGAAAACTGCTGATCGCCCTGCTCCTGCTGGTTCCCCTCTCTGCCCTCGCCGTACTGGGCCTGCCCCGAGTCATCGACGCGCAGATGAACAGCGTGGCCAGCCCGCCCCCTTATCCGGCCAGCGCCAGCGCACAGAAGCTGCACCAGGGGCTGTTCGTCGCCGACCTGCACGACGACGCCCTGCTCTGGGAGCGCGACCTGCTCAAACGCTACGACTACGGTCACTCAGACCTGCCACGCATGCTCGAAGGGCGCCTCGGCCTGCAGGTGTTCTCCACCGTGACCAAGACGCCACGCGGGCTGAACATGGAGAGCAACGCCGCCGACAGTGACAACATCACCCTGCTGGCCATGGCCCAGCGCTGGCCGCGGGAAACCTGGAACAGCCTGCTGCAGCGCGCCCTGTACCAGGCGCAGAAGCTGCAGGATGCGGCGCACGCCAGCGAAGGTCGCCTGGTGCTGATCCGCAGCCGCGCGGACCTGGCCCGTTTCATCGAGGCCTGGGACAAAGACCCGCAGCGTGTGGCAGGCCTGCTCGCCACCGAGGGCCTGCAGCCCATCGAGAACCAGCTGGAGAATGTAGATACGCTGTTTGATGCGGGCTTTCGTATCGCCGGCCTGACCCACTTCTTCGATAACAAAGTGGGCGGCTCGGCCCACGGCCTGGCAAAAGGCGGGCTGACGCCGCTGGGGCGCCAGGTGATCGCACGCCTGGAAGAAAAAGCCATGCTGGTGGACCTGGCTCATGCCTCGCGCCCGCTGATCGACGATGTGCTGGCCATGGCCACGCGCCCGGTGCTGGTCTCGCACACCGGGGTCGAGGGCACCTGCCCCGGCACGCGCAACCTCAGCGACAAGCACCTGCAGGCCATCGCCGCCACGGGCGGGGTGATCGGTATCGGCTACTGGAGCACCGCCGTGTGCGACACCTCGGTCGCGGCCATCATCAAAGCTATTCGTTATACGGCGGACAAGGTCGGCGTCGAGCACGTCGCCCTGGGCTCGGACTTCAATGGCACCGTGCATACACCATTCGACGTCACCGGCCTGGCACAAATTACCGAGGGGCTGCAAACCGCCGGCTTCGACAATGACGCCATTGCCGCGATCATGGGCGGCAATGTACAGCGCCTGCTGCTGGCCAGCCTGCCGGAGAAATGAGGCGCTGGGCACACGCTCCTCTTGACAGACGCGAGCGAAGCACTTCGCCACGCCCGCGTCTTGCATTACACTGGCGGGCGTTCACTCCTTAACCAGTCGATGAGAAGCCCGTGCTCAAAGCACTCAAGAAAATGTTCGGCAAAGCCGAAGACGAGCAGCCACAACCAGCGCCGTCACCCGTAACAGCGCCTGCCCAGAGCGGTGACGCAGAGCACAAGCGTCCCCGCCAGAACAAGCCCGCCCGCACTGCCAGCGAGAGCGCAGGCGATAGCCCGGCGCAGCAACAGCCCCGCCCGCCCAAGGCCGACAAGCCACGCCGCGAGCGCCCAGCCAAGCCAGTAAGCAACTGGAAACTGGAAGATTTCGTGGTCGAGCCGGCCGAAGGTAAGACCCGTTTCCATGACTTCAAGCTCGCCCCCGAGCTGATGCATGCCATTCATGATCTGGGTTTCCCCTACTGCACGCCGATCCAGGCTGAGGTACTGGGCTACACCCTCAAGGGCCAGGACGCCATTGGCCGCGCCCAGACCGGCACCGGCAAGACCGCCGCGTTCCTCATCTCGATCATCACCCAGCTGCTGCAGACCCCGCCGCCGAAAGAGCGCTACATGGGCGAGCCACGCGCGCTGATCATCGCGCCGACCCGCGAACTGGTGGTGCAGATCGCCAAGGACGCCGCCGAGCTGACCAAGTACACCGGCCTGAATGTCATGCAGTTCGTCGGCGGCATGGACTTCGACAAACAGCTCAAGCAACTGGAATCGCGTTTCTGCGACATCCTCGTGGCCACCCCGGGCCGCCTGCTGGACTTCAACCAGCGCGGCGAGGTGCACCTGGACATGGTCGAGGTGATGGTGCTCGACGAAGCCGACCGCATGCTCGACATGGGCTTCATCCCGCAGGTGCGCCAGATCATCCGCCAGACGCCGATGAAAGGTGACCGCCAGACCCTGCTGTTCTCCGCCACCTTCACCGAAGACGTGATGAACCTGGCCAAGCAATGGACGGTCAACCCGGCCATCGTTGAAATCGAGCCAGAGAACGTCGCCAGCGATACCGTCGAGCAGCACGTGTACGCCGTAGCCTCGGCTGACAAGTACAAACTGCTCTACAACCTGATCAGCCAGAACGACTGGACGCGGGTCATGGTCTTCGCCAACCGCAAGGACGAAGTACGGCGCATCGAAGAGCGCCTGACTCGCGACGGCATCAGCGCCGTGCAGATGTCCGGCGACATTCCCCAGCACAAGCGTATCCGCGCCCTGGAAGGCTTCCGCGAAGGCAAGATCCGCGTCATGGTCGCCACCGACGTCGCCGGTCGTGGCATCCACGTCGATGCCATCAGCCACGTGATCAACTTCACCCTGCCGGAAGACCCGGACGACTACGTGCACCGCATCGGTCGTACCGGCCGCGCCGGCACCAGCGGCACCTCGATCAGCTTCGCCGGCGAAGACGATGCCTTCGCCCTGCCGCCGATCGAGGCGCTGATCGGCCGCAAGATCCAGTGCGAAATGCCGCCGGACGAACTGCTCAAGCCGGTGCCGCGCAAGCACTGAGCCAGCGCAGGTCGAACCAAGGCGAAGCCGCGAGGCTTCGCCTTTTTCATGCCTGAGCGTCAATCACCCAAACCCAGCGCCCTGGCCACCCCCGCACCATAGGCGGGATCAGCCTTGCTGCAATGGCCGATATGGCGCCGTTTGATCTCAGCGGATGCGTCGCCCATCGCCCTGGCCGTGTTCTCGAACAACACCTGCCGCTGCGCCGGGCTCATCAGGCGGAACAGATCCCCCGGCTGCTGAAAGTGGTCATCGTCGACGCGGTGATCCCAGTTGGTCGCGCTCCCCTCCAGTGGCAACGGCGGCTCGCGCAGTTCCTGCTGATCCTCCCATTCGCCCTGACTGTTGGGGTAATGGGCGATGGTCGAGCCCTGATTGCCGTCGGTGCGCATCTGACCGTCCCGGTGGTAGCTGTGGTACGGGCAGCGCGGCACATTGACCGGGATCAGGTTGAAGTTGACACCCAGCCGATACCGCTGGGCATCGCCGTAGGAGAACAGACGCGCCTGCAACATCTTGTCCGGTGAAAAGCCAATGCCTGGTACGACATTGGCAGGCGAGAACGCTGCCTGCTCTACCTCGGCGAAATGGTTGTCCGGGTTGCGATTGAGCTCCAGCACGCCCACCTCGATCAGCGGGTAATTGGCATGCGACCACACCTTGGTCAGATCGAAGGGGTTGTGCGGGTGGCGACTGGCCTGCTCCTCGGTCATCACCTGAATACATAACGTCCAGCGCGGATAGTCGCCCCGCTCGATGCTCTGGTAGAGATCACGCAGATGGCTTTCACGGTCGGCGCCGATCACGCTGGCCGCCTCGGCGTCGCTGAGGTTTTCGATGCCCTGCTGGCAGCGCAGGTGAAATTTGACCCAGAAGCGCTGATTGTCCGCATTGACCAGGCTGAAGGTATGACTGCCAAATCCGTGCATGTGCCGGTAACTGCGCGGTATACCGCGTTCACTCATGGTGATGGTGACCTGGTGCAACGCCTCGGGTAGCAGACTCCAGAAGTCCCAGTTGTTGCTGGCACTGCGCAGGCCGCTACGCGGATCGCGCTTGACCGCATGGTTGAGGTCGGGAAAACGCATCGGGTCGCGGAAGAAGAACACCGGGGTGTTGTTGCCGACCAGATCCCAGTTGCCTTCATCGGTATAGAACTTCACGGCGAAGCCACGGATATCACGCTCGGCATCGGCGGCGCCACGTTCCCCAGCCACCGTGGAAAAACGCACGAACACCGGTGTCTGCCTGCCTACCGAGGCGAACAGACTGGCGCGGCTGAAACGGCTGATGTTGCCCGTCACGGTGAAGGTGCCATAGGCACCTGCGCCCTTGGCATGCATGCGCCGCTCGGCAATCACCTCGCGGTCGAAATGGGCGAGTTTCTCGATCAGCCAGATGTCCTGTAGCAGAGCCGGCCCTCGAGGCCCGGCGGTCTGGATGTTGAGGTTGTCCACCACTGGCGCACCGGTGGCATGGGTCAGCTTCTGTTTGGACATGACAGGTACTCCTCAAGCAAATATGCCGAACGACGGGCGAACGCCAGCCGCCAGCGGAATCGATGGCAGCCGACAATTGCGCGCGATGATTTAGTCCGAGGTCTTCCAGGTCGCAGGCAGGGACAGGTCGCCCGAGGCGACATCCCAAACGCTGGAGACACACAACAACGGGTCATGCAGATCGGCATTGACCTGCAGCGCGGCGGTCACCCCGTCGTAGTTGAAACTGGCGGGGAAACCAACGGCTGCGAGTGGAACACGAATCTGCGCCGCGTCGTTCTTCACACTCAGGTCATAGCCTGGCGAATCGATGTACAGCGGCACGCCTGGCCAGGTGGCGGGCAACTTGGGTGTGGCGCCCTCTGGAATGTCCCGCACCTTCAGGCCGCTGGGCCCACAGCTGGGCTCCTTGGTCAGCACCACCCAGTGCGAGTGCCACAAGCCACCGTCATTGCCCTTGTCGCCGTCACCGTTCTCGTCGAGCTGCGGGGTGTCGTCGAAATCAGGGTGCGAGGTCAGCGCCAGGGCAAGAATGCCCGACTCCTGCTCGAATCCCACCGAGCCGCTGTCCAGACTCGTCGGCCAGACGTAGCTGTAGACCTCTGCACCGGCAAAGCTGCCTTTGGCGGTGGGCAGACGACTACCAGCCTGGCCATCGACCAGTTGCTCGAAGACCAGATCGCTACCCTCCTTGAACACCCGGGTATGCACCAGATCGAAAGCCGCCTCGACCTGCCCGCCCTTTTCGCTGTGGATACCTTCCGGGCCGTGGGCCCAGGCCGGGTTTGCCAGCATGGCCAGCCACGCACTTAGCGTCAGCGTGTTCATAAGCGTCCCTAGCCTTTGGCAAGATATTCAGCAGTGGAAATCACGGGCGCGTAGCCGAAGCTGAGCGCCGCCATGAATGCCGCATGCACGTGCTCGGCCGGCACCTGTACACCGTTGAATTGCAGATCGAGCGTGGCACAGGCGTCATGCAGCACCGTGGTGTCGTAGCCGAAATCCACCGCGGCTCGGGTGATGCCATCAACGCACATATGACTCATGTTGCCGACGATCACCACGGCGTCGATGGCGTGCCGATCGAGTACCGCCTTGAGTTCGGTTTCGCGAAAGGAGTTGATGTAATGCTTGAGCACGACCGGCTCGTCACCCTGATTAATGACGCTGGGATGGATATGCGCCCCCTCGCTGCCGGGTCGAAAGAACGGCGCATCGGCGCTGGTGAACTCATGCCGGATGTGCACCACCAGATCGCCGCGTTCACGAAAAACGGCGATCACCTGTGCCGCCTTCGCGGCGGCGGCCTCGACCTTGCTCAGCGTCCATAGGCCGCCTGGGAAGTAATCGTTCTGGATATCCACGACGATCAGGGCTGTCTTGCTACTCATGGGTCAGTCCTCGAAATGACATTGAATGGCCGTTGCTGGTCGATCAGCTACGCAGGAAGGCCAGCATGTCCGCGCCCAGTTGTTCCTTGTGGGTATCGGTGATGCCGTGAGGCGCTCCGGGGTAGATGACCAGCTTGGCGTGTGGCACCAACTTGGCCGAAGCTCTGGCAGCGGCGTCCACGGGCACGATCTGGTCGTCATCGCCATGCAGGATCAGCGTCGGCACATCGAACTTCTTCAGGTCGTCGCTGAAGTCGGTTTCGGAGAAAGCCTTGATGCAGTCATAGGCATTCTTGTGACCCGCCATCATGCCCTGCATCCAGAACGCGTCGATCACTCCCTGCGAGGGTTTGGCACCGGGGCGGTTGTAGCCAAAGAACGGGCCACTGGCGACGTCGCGGTACAGCTGCGAACGATCGGCGAGCGATGCCGCGCGTATGCCATCGAATACCGAGAGTGGCAGACCGCCCGGATTGGCCTCGGTCTGCACCATCAACGGCGGAACAGCGGCGATCAGCCCTGCCTTGGCCACCCGGGCGGTGCCATGCCGGCCGATGTAGCGCGCCACCTCACCGCCACCAGTGGAAAAACCGAACAGCGAAGCGCCACGCACATCCAGGTGATCGAGCAGTGCAGCCAGATCATCGGCGTAGGTGTTCATTTCATTGCCATTCCAGGGCTGGCTGGAGCGTCCATGACCACGCCGGTCATGAGCGATCACCCGATAGCCGTTGCTGGCCAGGAACATCATCTGCGCCTCCCAGCTATCGGAGTTCAGTGGCCAGCCATGGCTGAGCACCACGACCGGGCCGCTGCCCCAGTCCTTGTAGTAGATCTGTGTACCGTCGCGTGTGGTAATGGTGCCCATGGTTCTACGCCCTCCATTCTCGGTTTGCGGATGGGCAGTGCCGGGGCCAGCGCCCCGCACGCAACCACCCAGGGGTAACAACATCACCGTTGCCAGCGCGGCAGAGCCGAGCAGCAATTGGCGACGTCCGTTATTCAAAGGTTGTTCAGGGGTTTGCGGCATGAGTTGCCCCTCCCTTGGCCGAAGATCGCGGCAGACGCAGCCGCACCAGATTCCAGGTACGCACCTGCTCTTCCCACTCGTCGCCTTCGGCGGGGGTCAATGGCAGCGCCAGATTGCTGATCACCATCCAGTCGCCCTGCACCACGCTGCTGGCAGGGAACAGCAAGCCCAACGGGGCTCCGCTGGCGCTGAGGCCCTGGAAACCACCGGCACGTATACGGATCAGCCCCTGTTCATCGAGCCCCAAAAGCTGGTCGACCTGGTTGGCCAGCAGCCACAGCAGACCGTCGTGAAACAGCAGACCATCGGCTCCAGGCAGGCTTTCAGCCACCACCTGCAACTCACCGCCAGGCAGCGGCATGCGCAGCAGACGACCGTCACCAGCGTTGTTGATATAGAGATGGCGCTCGCCATCATCGAGGGCTAGTCCATTGGCGCCAAAGGGCAGGAAGCCCGCCGTCGCGAGGAGCGGATCACGCGACAGCACCTCAAGCGAGCAGGGTTTGCAGTGCGTGGCGTCAGCGATTCGATACAGCGCGCCCTGGAAGGAGTCGGACACATAGAGATCACCATTGCCGGCGAATACCAGGCCGTTGGGAGCAGGCATGCCACTGGCAGCGAACTCGATCCGGTCCTGGCTGCCGTCCGGGTTGTCCACCATGCGAGCCGCCGGGGCTGGCGGAACGAGCCGGGGGAAATCGAGCACATCTTCCACCGGGGTGTCCGCCGTGAAGTCGGCCAGGATGCGTTGCAGCTTGCCGGCACCGAAATTGAGGATGTAGAGCTGGCCGTCGGCATAGCCCAGCCCGGTCAGCGGCATGCCGGCGAATGATCGCTGCGCCAGCAGGCGGCCATCGGCTGCGTAACGAAGCAGTTGATTGTTACGCTCGGAGGCGGGCTGGCGCATATCGAACGTGCCGACGTAGATGTCGCCGTTGCGTGGGTTGCTTGCCAGGCCTTCGGGGTAGCGCACCCCTGACGGCAACTCGACGAATGGCTCGACCTCGAGCACCTGGGGCCCGAGCGGCTGCGCCTGGCTGGCAGCAAACGCACCGGCCAGCACCAGACAGATGCCCCAGCTGCACGTCGACGGACTCATATAGCCTCCCCTCGCGTCGATCCACATCGAACGCTTCTGAAGGCTCGTCAGCTCGAACGGCGACTGGCGAGCGTTGAGTCGATGCTCGCCGTAGTGCGTGGTCGCTCACTACGTAAAATCGGCAAATCTCACTGCCTGGCGATTTGCCTGTTTTACGTAGCGAGCACCGTTGTACGCGCGCAGCCTGAGTGCTCCCCTTCGGCCAGGACACCGCCATGCAACCGCGAATGACGCCTCGCCAGCGCGCTCGCCAGGCCTCCCATGAGCAATTGCTGCAGCAGGTGCTGGAGCTGCTACCGCTGGCCGGCGGGCGCACGCCTCGTCTGACCGAGCTATGTCGAATGGTGGGCGTCAGTGAGCGGACCTTGCGCAGCGCCTTCGTGCATACGCTGGGCATGGCGCCGGCACGTTATCTGCGCCTGCGACGCCTGCACCTGCTGCGCGCCGCACTGGCCATAGCCGATGGGCAACAGAGCAGCGTCGCGGCGATTGCACAGCGTTTCGGTTATACCGACTGCGGACGTATGGCCGCGGAGTACTACAGAGTTTTCGGCGAGTATCCCAGTACCACCTTGCAGCGACCGCTCAACGCGAGTTGAGCGGCTCGGCAAGCACGCGGCGACTGCGCAGTGATTGCGACGGCAACTCACCGAAATAGAGCCGGTACAAACCTGCGAAGCGACCGAAATCCCAGACCCCGAAACGGGCACAGATCTCGGTGATGGTCTCATTGGCCTGCGCATGCAGAATGGCCCGGCGGATCGCATGAAGACGATGCTGCATGAGATAGCGGTGCGGGCTCATGCCCAGGTAGCGGGTGAACAGATTGCGTAATGTGCGCTCCGAGGTGCTACACGCCTGACACAGATCGGACATATGCAGCGGCGCATCCGGTGTCGCCTCCAGCAGTTCCAGGGCACGGCGGAGAATCTGCTGATGCCCGGCGTGATTTCGCGGAGCCAGTGTCACCGGCAACAGGCTGTGAAACACCAGCGCCATCAACTCTGCCTGCGCTGCACGCTCGGCCGCCGGCACATGCAGGTCCTGCGGCGCACAGTGGTCGATGCGTAACAGACGCAGCGCCAGCCATATCAGCGGCGCCAGATCCTGTTGAGCCACACAGACCAGGTTGCGGGAAAGAATCGACAGATCGAACTCGTCTTCATGCTGCTGCGCCCAACGCAGTACCAGCTCGCACGACATGGCCACCGTCATCCAGCTCGCAGGCTGGCTGGCATCGATGTGGAACATGGCTTCAGGCACCATCCAGCCGATCAATCGACGGTCGAGGCGCTTGCCGCCCAGTACCGTGCATTCGTGCCGGCTCAGCGGCAGGAAGATATTGAAGAAGCCCGGCAGACCGACGCCACTGTAGACCGTGCCCGCCCCCTCGCGACCGAACATCAGCGCCACGCCATCGAGCTCGACGACATGTAAACGCCAGTCGCGCTGCTGCCGTGAACGCAGCAGATAACGGCCCTCTACCCCGTACAAGGCCTCCTCGAACTCATCGAAGTCGGCGCAGATCAACCTGCTCATCTTGCCCCCACGGCAAACGCTAGGCGCTTGGTATAGAACCACCTGGAATCAACAAGAGAAACCAGTGTAGAAGCATTCGCATCCGTTTGCCGTTCCAGTTATCTGCGCATTTCGCTCGCTACCCGATGATGTCTGTGCCTTGCAGCCGAGGCGCCCAGTCCTCGACCTCGACTTTTTCCAGGCGTCGCTCTAGGGTTCTGCGCCAGGACGGCACCAGCGGCAGGGCCAGGCATTCACGCAACAGTTCGGGCTCCACGCGCTTGTCGAACAACACCGCCGAAAGACGGCTGAGCGGCCAATCGGCATGAATGCGCTCCACCACCTGCAGCCGGTCTCCCACGCCAACCACGCCTTCCTGCAGAACCCGGTAATACCAACCGGTACGGCCGGACTGCTGCACCCTTAGCGCCAGGTTGGCAACGCCGAAGCGATCACTCAGTTTCCAGCACGGCATACGCCCCTGGGAAACCTGCAGCAGGGCGGACCCCGCACGTATGAGGTCGCCCAGACAGACGTCATCTTCGGTCCAGCCCGTGGTGCTGAAGTTTTCGCCGAAAGCACCGGGTTGCATCAGCAGTGGATGCTCGCCCAACTCGGCCAGCCAGGCGGCGTAGTGTTCGCGCGGGTAGTGGTGGATGGCCTTTTCCACGCCGCCATGCACCCGCAGGTCGCCCTGCTCGTCTCCGGCCAGCCCCAGCGTGGTCACCGCCAGCGCTTCCTGGCGTGGCACCTTGGCAATGCCGCTGCGCGAGCCAGGCCGGGTGAAAGGCTGGGCACGGCCCGTCAGCAATGCATCGAGTTGCAGGCTGTTCATGCGGCCTCCGGGGGCTGATGTTCGCGGCAGATCAATTGGGCATCGCTTGGCTGCAGCGGCTCCTGGGTCAGGCCGCAGAACGGCTGGCCATCGACCTTCTGGTGAAAACGGCAGCTGCCACAGAGACCGAAGCCCGGCACATCGGTGTCGCGCTGAATTTCCCGCAGAAGATCGGTCAGCAGATTTTTCAACTGCCCTGCCTGGGCCCCCAGGCGCGCTTCGCCAGCAGCGAGGAAATCCGGCGGCAGCAGCGCCTGCAGCAACGCCCAGGCCGGGTCGGTGAGCGCCAGGTGCACGCTGCGCTTATCGCGTGCGTCCTGCGTCTTGATGATCAGCCCCTTGCCTTCCAGCGCCTTGAGCGACTGCGACACCGTTCCCTTGGTCAGGCCGAGGTAATCGGTCACCCCCAGCGGTGTATTCGAATAGTGGTTGCAGCGCGCCAGGTACATCAGCGCACTGAGCTGGATGGGCTGCAACTCGGCCAGCAGCGGGTGCTGGCGGAACCAGATACGGGTCAGGCTGGAAAGTCTTTCGAGCAGATCGAAGAGAGTCGTGTCGGTCATGTATCACTCCTGTCGAAACATAGTATCGACTAAATACCATATTGACAAAGATCGATTTGAGCGTAGCCTGCAACTCAGTATCGATTCGATACCAAATTAACGAACAGGAGATTGACCATGACTCAAGCACGCTTCTATCACGCCGGTTGCCCCGTCTGCGTATCGGCCGAACAGACCTTGTTGAACCTGCTGGCTCCGGAGGTGAAGGTGGAGATTGTTCACCTCGGCGAACAGGCCACTCGAGTGGCGGAAGCCGAACAGGCCGGGGTCAAGTCGGTCCCCGCACTGGTGGTCGACGACCAGGTGCTGCATCTGAACTTCGGCGCCTCCATCGACGACCTGAAGTAACCCAGAGCGTGCGAGACGCCCCTCGGCGTCTCGCTCCCCAGCGAGGAGAAACGATATGAAAGTGAATGTTTTCGATACCCACGTACGCACGCGTGACGGCCGCTACCTGCACTTCGATGTACTGATCGAGGGTAACGACCAAGGGCGAGCCAACCAGTTCGCTCAGGACTGGATGGCCGAACGCGGCCTGCAAGGCGACGATATCGAACAAAGCCGCTGCCAGTTCTGCCACAGCGAGCCCGCACACCCCGAAGTCGCTGCGGCCATCAGCAGCAAAGGCTATTTCATCATTCCTCTGCAAGGCTGCTAGGAGAGACGAAATGAACGCGTATCACCCCTTGAACTGCGACCTGCACGACTACCTGGAAATTGCCTGCATGCATGGCTATCGCTTGCTGATCGAACGACTCGAAGGTCCGAGCTTCGAGGCAAGGGCGCTGACCACGCGCACGGCAGCCAGCAAGGAAGAATTTCTGGTGGTGCAAGGCGAAGCCGACCAGCAAGAGCTGCGCCTGGATTGGTTGCTGGCCATCACCCCGCTCAACACCGGCGCCAGCTTCGGCAGGATCGTGCTGGCTGACAGTTACTGCGCCGTCTGAACGCCTCTCGTCTGCCTGAAACCAGGTCGCATTGCATCCGAGGATGAATCACCCATGCCCATCTTCCGCCTCACCATCCGCCATGACGATCAATTGCTTGGCCATTTCGAGTCCGATCTGCCTGCGGCACTGCAGGCCATCCGGAAAATCGCTGCCAGCCTGAGCGCGTCAGGGTACAGTCTCGACCTGCTCGTGGCGCACAGCGAACGGCGTCTACTGGAAACTGGCCCTGACGGCGTGCGCATGATCAGCCGGGAGCCACTGTTCGCCCCTGCGCCTCTCGAGCAGTACCTGGACAGCTCCCCCTGACGAAATCACCTTGCACAGTGGATAGACGCGGCATGCAGCATTGCGATTACCTGATCATCGGCGCCGGCATTGCCGGCGCGTCCACCGGCTACTTCCTCGCCAGCCACGGCAGGACGCTGCTGCTCGAGCGCGAGGCGCAGCCCGGTTATCACGCCACCGGCCGCTCGGCCGCGCTCTACACCGTGGCCTAC
>JBLUOL010000037.1:0-35983 GCA_048065775.1 Pseudomonas sp. GW6 | reverse complement strand
CCTGATACATAGATGCAGCCGGGTAGCAGTGTTGAAAAGCAGGTTTGACAGTGGGGGCGAGTCCATACATAGGAGCCCCGCCCCGGGGCGAAGCTGTTGATGTCAGTGTCGCCCAGCTTCGCGGCGGGGCGCCGCTCCTACAGATCGCCGTCGGGCGCGAAGGCCGGATGAAATCCGGTCACAGCTTCGGGGTCTCTCCCAACCAGCGCAATGCCTTTTCCCGCGCGTGCGGCAGATCCCGCGCATAAGCCAGTTCGCCCTCGCGGCTGCGCACGCCGGCGCGCCGTAGTTGCAGTCGTACCTGCGCGGTGGGGCCGCTGAGGATCAGCGCCACACCCTGCTGGCGATAGTCGCGCAGCACATTGTCCAGCGCGGCGATGGCGGTCATGTCCAGCAGCGGTACGGCGCTGATATCGACGATCACCACGCGCACCCCTGGGGTGAAGCGGCGCAGCACGCTCAGCGCCTTTTCTGCCGCGCCGAAGAACAGCGGGCCGCGAATGGCGTAAGCCAGCACGTGCTCGGGCAAATCCTGCAGGGCCTGACGTTGCTGCCGGCTCAGCGCAGCGGTATCGGCCAGCTCGCTCATGCGTTTGATGAACAGTCCGGCTGCCAGCAGCAGGCCAACGCCCACGGCCAGCACCATGTCGAACAGCACCGTCAGCACCAGGCAGGTCAGCAGCACCAGCACATCGCCGCGTGGGGCGATACGCAGGGTGTGGGCAACATGGTGTGGTTCGCTCATGTTCCACGCCACCATCAGCAGCAGCGCGGCCAGAGCCGCCATCGGCAGGTAGCTGAACAGCGGCGCGAGCAGCAGAATCGCTGCCAGCACCACGCCGGCGTGAACCAGTGCCGCCATCGGCGAAAAGGCCCCGGCACGCACGTTGGCTGCCGTGCGGGCGATGGCGGCGGTGGCGGTGATGCCGCCAAAGAACGGCGCGGCCAGATTGCCCAGGCCCTGGCCGATCAATTCGGCGTTGGGATCGTGCTTGCTGCCGGTCATGCCGTCGGCCACCACGGCGCACAGCAGTGACTCGATGGCGCCCAGCATGGCGATGGCAAATGCCGGGGCGAGCAGCTGGCGAATCAGCTCGAAGGACAATACCAGCGGCTGGCCGTCAGGTCCTGGCAGATTCCAGGGTAGCGCCAGGCTCGGCAGGAAGGGCGGGATACCGGGGTATTCAATGCCATCGAGTTGATAGCTGAAGCGCTCGCCCAGTGTCGCCACGGGCAGTCCCAGGCGTTCCAGAGCCAGTGCCAGCAATGCGCCGACCGCCAGGGCTACCAGATGTGCGGGAATTTTCGGCGCCAGGCGTGGCCAGATCAGCAGCGTCGCCAGGCACACCGCGCCAACCAGGGTATCGCCGGGCTGCAGGCTGGGCAGGGCGCGCAGCAGAAGATTCACCTGCTCCAACAAATGCTGCGGCGCGCCGGCCAGATGCAGGCCGAACAGATCCTTGATCTGCAGGACGGCGATGACGATACCGATACCGGCAGTGAAGCCCAGGGTCACCGGGTAGGGCACGAATTCGATCAGGCGTCCGGCGCGCAGCAGGCCCAGGCTGATCAGGATCAGCCCGGCCATCAGCGTGCACAGCAGCAAGCCACCGAGGCCGTACTGCTGGGTGATCGGCAGCAGGATCACCACGAAGGCAGCGGTGGGGCCGGAAATATTGAAGCGCGAGCCGCCGCACAGGGCGATCAGCGGTGCGGCGATCAGCACGGTGTAGAGCCCATGCTGCGGCGCCACACCCACGGCGATGGCCAGCGCCATGGCCAGCGGAATGGCGATGATGCCCACCGTCAGGCCGGCGCTCAGGTCGCCGCGCAGGGCCTTCCACGAGTAACCGGCGCGCAGCGTCTGGCGCCAGGCGGCGAACAGCGGTAACGATGGGCGTGACATGCTGGCTCCTAATGGCTTGGCGCATTATAGAAGTCAGTTCACCGGGCGCGGCATGACCTAGGTCGGCTGTCGTGTCGATTGTTCGCGTGTTAGCGTTGCGGGCTGCGCGTTGAGCCGCGCGCGGCTCGGCGGTACACTGCCGGCCCTCTGTAATGCTGGCGGGAGCGGGCGATGCGTAAAGACAAGAAGCAGGTGATTGGCGAAGAAATCAGCGATGACTCGATCAAGCTGTTCCTGGCGGTAGAGCCGGCGGACACTACGCCGCCTTCGCTGCACAAGCTGGTCAAGGCCTATCGCGGCTTGCGTGTCGATGATTTCGAGCGCTTCGTGGGCTTCTTCGTCGCCGCAGGCTACGACCTCTCGGCCACCGATGCGCAGGGCAATGATTTCATCGCGCTGATTCAGGATCAGCGCAATGCCGGGCCCTACATCGAAGTGATCAAGGCTGCTCGCGGCTGATCTTCGCTGTTTTCGAGAAATGCCCGCACTTCGCAAGGAGGCGGGCATTTTTCATGGATGCACGGCTGCGGACTTGAATTTAGGGCAATAAAAAAGGCTATGTCTGCGCTAAGTGTTGGGAGTGGGTGCAAAGGCCCGTAGGGTGGGCTTTAGCCCACCAACGGTGGTTGGCGTGGGCTAAAGCCCACCCTACAAGGCTCCCGGCCTTCCTTGGAACCCTAGCAACAGTTAACAGGGACATAGCCATAAAAAACCGGCCTCCAGGGCCGGTTTTTCAAGAACCTGTCGCAGTTAAGCGGCAGCAGCTTCGCCCAGCGCCTTGATGTGCGCGTTCAGGCGGCTCTTGTGACGAGCGGCTTTGTTCTTGTGGATGATGCCTTTGTCAGCCATGCGGTCGATGACCGGAACGGCTGCAGTGTAAGCGGTTTTGGCAAGCTCGAGATCTTTGGCAGCAATAGCCTTGACTACGTTCTTGATGTAGGTACGAACCATCGAGCGCAGGCTGGCGTTATGGCTACGGCGCTTCTCAGCCTGTTTGGCGCGTTTTTTGGCAGAAGGTGAGTTGGCCACCGTCAAGCTCCTCGAAAACTGGGGGGTTACGACAAATAAGGCCGCGAATCATGCCGATCCATCTGCCTGCTGTCAAGTCTGATGACGCTTTCCTGTGCTGGCCTGACCAGTGGTGGCTCGCTACACTCGACGCCTTCGTTGGGTGGCGATTGTCCGCTACTGCACCTTTTTATGGAAGTCGAAATACCCCATGAATCTCCTCAAGTCCCTGGCTGCCGTCAGTTCACTGACCATGGTGTCGCGCGTGCTGGGGTTCGTGCGCGACACCATCATCGCCCGTACCTTCGGGGCCGGAGTGGCGTCGGACGCCTTCGTGGTGGCCTTCAAGCTGCCCAACCTGCTGCGGCGTATTTTTGCCGAAGGGGCATTCTCGCAGGCCTTCGTGCCGATCCTGGCCGAGTACAAGATGCAGCAGGGCGAGGAGGCCACGCGTACCTTCATCGCCTACGTCTCGGGTTTGCTGACCCTGGTGCTGGCGCTGGTCACGGCCATCGGCGTGCTCGCTGCGCCCTGGATCGTCTGGGCTACGGCTCCGGGTTTTGCCGATGAGGCCGAGCGTTTCGAGCTGACCGTCGATCTGCTGCGGGTAACCTTTCCTTATATATTGCTGATCTCCCTGTCATCGCTGGCTGGCGCCATTCTCAACACCTGGAACCGTTTCTCGGTGCCGGCCTTCGTGCCGACGCTGCTCAACGTCAGCATGATCGTTTTCGCGCTGTTTCTGACGCCCTATTTCGACCCGCCGATCATGGCGCTGGGCTGGGCGGTGCTGGTCGGTGGCCTGGCGCAGTTGCTCTGGCAACTGCCGCACCTGAAGAAGATCGGCATGCTGGTGCTGCCGAGCCTGAGTTTCGGTGATCTGGGCGTTTGGCGCGTGCTCAAGCAGATGGGGCCGGCGATCTTCGGCGTCTCGGTCAGCCAGATCTCGCTGATCATCAACACCATCTTCGCCTCCTTTCTGGTGGCTGGCTCGGTGTCCTGGATGTATTACGCCGACCGCCTGATGGAGTTGCCCTCGGGCGTGCTGGGCGTGGCGCTGGGTACCATCCTGCTGCCGGCGCTATCGAAAACCTATGCGAGCAAGAATCGTGACGAGTACCGCCGCCTGCTCGATTGGGGGCTGCGTTTGTGCTTTCTGCTGGTGCTGCCTTGCACCCTGGCGCTGGCGATTCTCGCTGAGCCGTTGGTGGTGTCGCTGTTCCAGTACGGCAAGTTCGGTGCAGAGGACGCGCTGATGACCCAACGGGCACTGGTGGCTTATTCGGTCGGCCTGCTGGCGTTGATTCTGATCAAGATCCTCGCGCCCGGCTTCTATGCCCAGCAGAACATCAAGACACCGGTACGCATTGCCATCGTCAGCCTGCTGGCGACCCAGGTGATGAACGCGCTGTTCGTGTTCGGTCTGGACATGGCGCACGTCGGCCTGGCGCTGGCGATCAGCCTGGCGGCCTGCCTGAATGCCGGTTTGCTGTACTGGCAGCTGCGTCGTGCCGATATCTTCCAGCCGCTGCCGGGCTGGGGGCTGTTTCTGCTCAAGCTGGTGGTCGCGGTGGCGGTGATGGTTGCCGTGTTGCTGGGGCTGCTGCAGGTCATGCCAGCCTGGGCGGAAGGGGAAATGCTCGTGCGCCTGTTGCGTCTCGGCGCGCTGGTGGCAGCCGGGCTGGTCGCTTACTTCGGTATGCTGCTGATATTGGGCTTCCGCCCGCGCGATTTCGCCCGGCGGGCGTTGTAGCGGTTCCAGGCATCGCGATGCCTGTTGTGCATGGCCTGCTGTGCGTATAATCGACCACTTTGTGAACAAGAAGCGTGCTATGCAGCTGGTTCGAGGTCTTCATAACCTGCAGCCCCAGGCGCGGGGCTGTGTGGTCACCATCGGTAATTTCGACGGCGTTCACCGTGGGCACCAGGCCATCCTGGCGCGCCTGCGCGAGCGTGCCGCGGAATTGGCCGTGCCCAGTTGCGTGGTGATCTTCGAGCCGCAGCCGCGTGAGTTCTTCGGCCCGGACACTGCGCCGGCGCGCCTGACCCGCCTGCGCGACAAGCTCGCCCTGCTGGCCGCCGAAGGCGTCGATCTGGTGCTGTGCCTGACCTTCAACCGCCGCTTGCGTGAGTTGTCGGCCGCCGAGTTCGTCCAGCGTGTGCTGGTCGATGGCCTTGGTGTGAAGGAACTGGAGATCGGCGATGATTTCCGCTTCGGCTGCGACCGTGCCGGCGATTTCGAATTTCTCAAGGCCGCCGGCCAGCGTTACGGCTTCAGCGTCGATGCCTCGACCACCGTCGAAGTGCTTGGTGGCCGAGTCAGCAGCACGCGCGTGCGTCAGGCGCTGGCCGATGGCGATTTCGCACTGGCTGAAGCCTTGCTCGGCCGGCCGTTTCGCATCGCCGGGCGCGTCCTGCACGGACAGAAGCTCGGCCGCCAGCTCGATGCGCCGACGGCCAATATCCAGCTCAAGCGGCGCAAGGTGCCGCTGACCGGCGTTTATCTGGTGAGTTGTGAAATCGATGGCGTGATTCAACCGGGCGTCGCCAATATCGGCGTGCGCCCCAGCGTTGCCGGTGACGGCCGCGCCCATCTGGAAGTGCACCTTCTGGATTTTGCCGGCGATCTGTATGGCCGGCGTCTCTCGGTGGCTTTCCACCACAAGCTGCGTGATGAGCAGCGTTTCGCCTCGCTCGAGGCCTTGAAGGCGGCGATTGCCGCTGATATCGCCGCTGCCCGTGATTATTGGCAGGGCCACCCGCTGATGAAGAGCCACCCGCTGATGAAGAGCCCGAAATGACCGACTACAAAGCTACGCTGAACCTGCCCGATACCCAGTTCCCGATGAAGGCCGGCCTGCCGCAACGCGAGCCGCAGACCCTGCAGCGCTGGAACGAGATTGGCCTGTATAGCAAGCTGCGCAAGATTGGCGAAAATCGGCCGAAGTTCGTCCTGCACGACGGCCCGCCCTATGCCAACGGCAGCATCCACATCGGTCATGCGGTGAACAAGATCCTCAAGGACATCATCACCCGCTCCAAGACCCTGGCCGGCTTCGACGCGCCCTACGTGCCGGGCTGGGACTGCCATGGCCTGCCGATCGAGCACAAGGTCGAAACCACCTTCGGCAAGAATCAGCCGGCCGACCTGACCCGCGAGCGCTGCCGCACCTATGCCGGCGAGCAGATCGAAGGGCAGAAGGCCGACTTCATCCGCCTCGGTGTGCTCGGCGACTGGGACAACCCGTACAAGACCATGGATTTCGCCAACGAGGCCGGCGAGATCCGCGCCCTGGCCGAGATGGTCAGGCAGGGCTTCGTGTTCAAGGGGCTGAAACCGGTGAACTGGTGCTTCGACTGCGGCTCGGCCCTGGCCGAGGCCGAAGTGGAGTATCAGGACAAGAAATCCGATGCCATCGACGTCGCCTTCCCCATCGAAGACGCAGACAAGCTGGCCGCCGCCTTCGGCCTCAGCGAGCTGAGCAAGCCGACCGCCATCGTCATCTGGACCACCACGCCCTGGACCATCCCGGCCAACCAGGCGCTCAACGTGCATCCGGAGTTCACCTACGCCCTGGTCGACACCGGTGAGCGTCTCTTGCTGCTGGCCGAGGAACTGGTCGAGTCCTGCCTGCAGCGCTACGGCCTCGACGGTCAGGTAATCGCTACCGCCCCCGGCGCAGCGCTGGAGCTGATCCGCTTCCGCCATCCGTTCTACGAGCGTTTCTCGCCGGTGTACCTGGCCGAATACGTCGAGCTGGGCGCCGGTACCGGTATCGTCCACTCGGCGCCGGCTTATGGTGAGGACGACTTCCGCACCTGCAAAGCCTACGGCATGAGCAACGACGACATTCTCAGCCCGGTGCAGAGCAATGGCGTCTACACCCCGGACCTGCCGTTCTTCGGTGGCCAGTTCATCTGGAAGGCCAACCCGGCCATCGTCGAGAAGCTGGCCGAAGTCGGCGCGCTGCTCAAGCACCAGCCGATCCAGCACAGCTACATGCATTGCTGGCGCCACAAGACGCCGTTGATCTACCGCGCTACCGCGCAGTGGTTCGTCGGTATGGACACTCAGCCCAAGCAGGGCGCTCCCCTGCGTGAGCGCGCGCTGGCCGCCATCGAGCAGACCCAGTTCGTCCCGGCCTGGGGCCAGGCGCGCCTGCATAGCATGATCGCCGGCCGTCCCGACTGGTGCATCTCGCGTCAGCGCAACTGGGGTGTACCGATCCCGTTCTTCCTGCACAAGGCCACCGGCGAGCTGCACCCGCGCACCGTCGAGCTGATGGAAGAGGTCGCCAAGCGTGTCGAGCAGGAGGGCATCGAGGCCTGGTTCAAGCTCGACGCTGCCGAGCTGCTTGGCGCTGAAGCGGCTGACTACGACAAGATCAACGACACCCTCGACGTCTGGTTCGACTCCGGTACCACCCACTGGCATGTGCTGCGTGGCTCGCACGGCCTCGGCCACACCACCGGCCCGCGCGCCGACCTGTACCTGGAAGGCTCGGACCAGCACCGCGGCTGGTTCCATTCGTCCCTGCTGACCGGCAGTGCTATCGATGGTCACGCGCCGTACAAGGCGCTGCTGACCCACGGCTTCGTGGTCGACGAGAACGGCCGCAAGATGTCCAAGTCGCTGGGTAACGTGGTTGCGCCGCAGGAGGTCAACGACAGCCTGGGCGCCGACATCATGCGCCTGTGGGTCGCGTCCACCGACTATTCCGGCGAGATGGCCGTGTCCAAGGTGATCCTGCAGCGCAGCGCCGATGCCTACCGCCGTATCCGCAACACCGCGCGCTTCATGCTGGCCAACCTCAATGGCTTCGATCCGGCCAAGGACCTGCTGCAGCCCGAGCAGATGCTCGACCTCGATCGCTGGGCCGTCGACGCCGCCCTGCGCCTGCAGGAAGAGATCATCGAGGCCTACGCCGATTACCGCTTCTGGAACGTCTACTCCAAGGTGCACAACTTCTGCGTGCAGGAGCTGGGCGGTTTCTACCTGGACATCATCAAGGATCGCCAGTACACCACCGCCGCCGACAGCGTGGCGCGTCGCTCCTGCCAGAGCGCGCTGTTCCACATCAGCGAGGCGCTGGTGCGCTGGATCGCGCCGATCCTGGCCTTCACTGCCGAGGAAATCTGGCAGTTCCTGCCGGGCGAGCGCAACGAATCGGTGATGCTCAATACCTGGTACGCCGGCCTGCAGCGCCTGCCGGAAGGCTTCGAGCTGGATCGTGCGTATTGGGATCGCGTCATGGAGGTCAAGGCCGCGGTCAACAAGGAGCTGGAGAACCTGCGCACGGCCAAGGCCATCGGTGCCAGCCTGCAGGCCGAGGTCACCCTGTTCTGCGACGACGCCAAGCAGGCCGACCTGGCCAAGCTCGGCGACGAGCTGCGTTTCGCCCTGATCACCTCGGCGGCGCAGACCGCGCCGCTCGCTGATGCGCCGGCCGATGCGGTGGTGACCGAGGTCGAAGGCCTGAAGCTGAAGATCCTCAAGTCCGCCCACGCCAAGTGCGGCCGTTGCTGGCACTTCCGCGCCGATGTCGGCAGTCATGCCGCGCATCCTGAACTGTGCGATCGCTGCGTGAGCAACATCGAAGGTGAAGGTGAGGTGCGCAAGCATGCCTGAGTCCTCGCGTTTCGGGCATCTGCCCTGGTTGCTGTTGAGCGTGCTGATCCTGGTCGCCGACCGGGTGACCAAGGACATCTTCGAGGGCACGCTGAGCATGTATCAGCGCATCGAAGTGATTCCGGGCTACTTCGACTGGACCCTGGCCTACAACACCGGCGCGGCATTCAGCTTCCTGGCCGATGCCGCCGGCTGGCAGCGCTGGTTCTTCGCAGCCATCGCCATCGTCGTCAGCGTCGTGCTGGTGGTCTGGCTCAAGCGCCTCAAGCGTCACGAAACCCTGCTGGCGGTGGCGCTGGCCATGGTCCTGGGCGGCGCGCTGGGTAACCTGTATGACCGCGTGGTGCTCGGCCACGTGGTCGACTTCATTCTGGTGCACTGGCAGAGCCGCTGGTTCTTCCCCGCGTTCAACCTGGCCGACACCTTCATCACCATCGGCGCCATCCTGCTGGCGCTGGATATGTTCAAGAGCGACAAGTCCGCGAAGGAGGCTGCGCAATGACAGACGTACGCATCGGTCCGGACAGGGAAGTGACCCTGCATTTCGCCCTCAAGCTGGAAAATGGCGATGTGGTCGACAGTACCTTCGACAAGCAACCGGCGACCTTCAAGGTCGGCGACGGCAACCTGCTGCCCGGTTTCGAACAGGCGCTGTACGGCTTCAAGGCCGGCGACAAGCGTAGCGTGCAGGTGCAGCCGGAGCAGGGCTTCGGCCAGCCCAATCCACAGAACGTGCAGATCATGCCGCGCAGTCAGTTCGAGGGCATGGAGCTTTCCGAAGGCCTGCTGGTGATCTTCAACGACGCCGCCAATGCCGAGCTGCCGGGCGTGGTCAAGGCGTTCGATGACAAGCAGGTCACCATCGACTTCAACCATCCGTTGGCCGGCAAGACGCTGCAGTTCGACGTGGAAATCATCGAGGTCAAGGCGCTCTAGCCTGCGCTGCCGCTCTTGTAGGAGCGGCTTCAGCCGCGAAGCTCTAGTTGCAGCCTGCGTTCATCCCGCGCAGGCTGTACCTTTCTGGGGTCGAACCATAGCGTCGTGCGATCCCCGATCAATACCGAGACAGCCAGCATGCATATCAAACTCGCCAATCCCCGTGGCTTCTGCGCCGGCGTCGATCGCGCCATCGAAATCGTCAACCGCGCTCTGGAAGTGTTCGGCCCACCGATCTACGTGCGCCATGAAGTGGTGCACAACAAGTTCGTGGTCGAGGATCTGCGTGCCCGCGGCGCGGTATTCGTCGAAGAGCTGGACCAGGTGCCGGACGACGTCATCGTCATCTTCAGCGCCCATGGCGTGTCCAAGGCCGTGCGCGACGAGGCAGCACGGCGCGGCCTCAAGGTATTCGACGCCACCTGCCCGCTGGTGACCAAGGTGCATATGGAAGTGGTGCGCTACAGCCGTGAAGGACGCGAGTGCATTCTCATCGGCCACGAAGGCCACCCGGAAGTCGAAGGCACCATGGGCCAGTACGACGCCAGCAATGGCGGCGCCATCTACCTGGTTGAGGATGAGGCTGACGTCGCCGAACTGCAGGTGCGCAACCCCGAGAACCTGGCATTCGTCACCCAGACCACCTTGTCGATGGACGACACCAGCAAGGTGATCGACGCCCTGCGCGCCAAGTTCCCCGCCATTGGCGGCCCGCGCAAGGACGACATCTGCTACGCCACACAGAACCGCCAGGACGCGGTCAAGCAGCTGGCCAGCGACTGCGATGTACTGTTGGTGGTCGGTAGCCCGAACAGCTCCAACTCCAATCGCCTGCGCGAACTGGCCGAACGCATGGGCACGCCGGCCTACCTGATCGATGGGGCCGAAGACATGCGTGCCGAGTGGTTCGAGGGGGCGCAGGGCGTTGGTATCACTGCGGGCGCTTCTGCGCCGGAGGTGTTGGTGCGTGGCGTGGTAGAGCAGTTGCGCGCCTGGGGCGCGGTGGGGGAGACCGAGTTGGATGGGCGGCCGGAGAACATTACGTTTTCGATGCCGAAGGAGCTTAGGGTTAAGGCGTTGTAAAACAAAAAGCCCGATCTATTGATCGGGCTTTTCATATTTTTCTGTCTTGTTAAATTGCTAGCCCTATTTCCAGCAATCTTCCGTGCTCTTGTTTCCGCTGTTCCCTTTTACTCCTATTGCATTCAGTGTCAGGTTACCGCAGGCATCGTCGTTGAATTGCTCTTCAGCAGTAAGAGTGTAGCCGCCATCATCATCCTCTTTACCGATAGACAGCTCGTATTTTCCTGTCTCTGATGTGCTTCCATCCTTCAGGTTGAGCTTATCTATGTCGTCATCGGACGTGATGTATTCGTTATTCTGTACGAAATAGCGTTCCTGCCGGGCGGCGACTTCGTTGAGGAATGCCTGGCCTTCGGTACGATTGCCGCGTTTGACAAACTCCTGATAGCTCGGATAGGCAATCGAGGCCAGTATGCCGATGACTACCACAGTGATCATCACTTCGATCAGAGTGAAGCCTCTCTGACGAAGATAGGCGCTGTTGGGCACTGAATTACTCCTCTGTTGTAGGCAATTGTCGCCAGGTTTGGCGACCTTCCGTCAGGCCGGCATTCACGGCGTAATCCTCTACACCACTGGGGCTGTCGCCTTCGTTCACGTAGATGCTGCCGCTGGAGATGCTGAAATCGCCACCGTCGAAGACGAAACCGGAAATTCCTGCGTCGTATTCGCCGTCGCCATCCAGATCGAAGGTCGAGTAGGGGGTGGCTCCTCCGGTCGTCGAATTGATTCCATAAGCGGTACCGGTAAGTCCGGCCTCGCAAGGGTCTTCGCTTGGTGTGATGGTGGTCAGCAACTGGGTATTACCCAGCATGCGCATGTTGTAGATCAAACGTTCGCCGTCTTCGGGGAAGTCGAAATACCAGCCCCATTCATTAACATTACTATCGGCTATGCCCTCGCCATCATACCAGTCAACGGCCTCCTGGCTGAGGCTGTAGGTCGTCCGGCCATTGAAGGTCGTTGGGGTGAACGTTTGTGGTTGCAGGTCGCCACGGCTCCTATTTGCGGTTAGCGAACCATTGCTCGACTGTCCGGCCATCCTGCGATCCCAGATACCGTATGCGCTTTGCTGGTCGTCATTGCTCTTGTCGGTAGTGGTCAGGTAGCGTCCGGTGCCGAAGGTAACGATGTAGCCCAGGCCACTCGGATGCCGGGTCAGCAGTGGCGCCGCAGTAATTGGCTGGCGCTCGCCATCTTCGTTGCGGGCCACGTAGAGTGGCTCGCCGCCGAAAGAGACTTCGAAGTCCTCTTCAGTCGCACTGTCGGTGAATGGATTGTCCGCACCTGTGTCGATTAGGTCGAAACGCCAGAGATTACCGAGTAGGTCCCCGGCATAGGCGTAATCGACGATACCGTCGTTGTTGATATCGAACCCCATCAAACGGGAAAGGCCATTGGCCAGGCTGTCCACGGTCTCGTCGTCCTCCAGTACTGGCGTGGCGCTCAGCTTCGTGATGATTTCGCCAGTCGCGATGTCGAGTACGAACAGCACGGCATTGCTGCTGCCACTATCGTAGCCGTTGGGTACCAATGCAGCCCAGTCGCCATTGTGCAGACGGAAGATACCCGGTGTGGGTACGCTGTAGCCCATGTCTTCGTCATTCTCGTTACTGAACTCCCAGAGCAGCTCAGGGTTGTCCGGGTCGGTAACGTCTAGAGCAAAGACCGAGCGGCCACCAGCCCCCAGGCTGCCAAGTAGGACCTTGTGCCAGTCGCCATCGAAATACACGTCACGTGCTACCGGGGAACCATCGACGAAATACTGATGCGGAGTGCCGCCTTCCTGTCCATAGTCCTCGACGGTGAGTATCGGCAAGTTCTTGATTACTGCGCTGGGTATGAAGGCAAAGCGTTCCGAGCCGGTTACGGCGTCGAAAGCATGCAGCATGCCGTCATTGGCGCCGACATAAATAGTGGCATGGTCAGCCTGCCCGTTCCTGTATGCGGCGTAGTTGTCGCTGCCTTCCAGATAGTTGGCATTACTGACAGAGTAGTTGGCGCCAGCGACCAGCAGCGGGGAGGAGTTGATGATGTCGCCGAGTTCGCTGCCACGTATAGAGTTCACGCGTATTTCGCCGCGAGTATCGATCGTGCCGTCTGGGGCTGTGTTGAGTAATGCTTGCTGGGCCTCGTCCAGATTGCCCCAGTTGAAGGATGCCAGAGTGCCGTTACGGGCGAATTTGATATTCCGGTTGGCGCTGGTCAGCGTCGTGTCGGTAGTCCATTCCCCATCGCCCTGTCCCGGGGAATTGGTGTTGATTTTTCTCAGCGTACCGCTCCAGGGATCCACATCGAAACTAGTCGTATAGGCAAAGGTGCCGTCGCCGGTACTGCTGTCTTGCGTACTGATCGTGGGAGAGGTGACGCTGGTGCCTCCCCCAGCGATAGCGTTGAAGGCTTTGGTCAACTGCTCCCTTAGGGTCGAGGCGTTGGTTACCAGAAAGTAGTTGTCCGGGGTCCCTGCAGTCTCGGAATCCCACTTGCCATCTTCTGGCACGCTGTCGGAAGCGTTGTTGAAACCACCAAACCCACCCCATTTGGCGGCGTACCAAAGCGGGTTTTTCAGATTTGTTGTCGAACCTGTGCCGGGGGAGAAGTAACGTTCCTGAGTTGCAGTGCCGTCAGTTCTTACTAACGAACCACTACACGTTGCCTTGGTCGTTGGGTTGCATGCCCCAGGCCTCTGGCCTGGATGGGTGTCGAGTCTGTATTTCTGATAGTTGTTACTGTTGCCACCCGAAACCTCGAGGTAGATGCCGTCATCATTGCCCGCGCCGGCCAAGGTGTAACCGATGTGTGACTGGTGGCCGGCATTGGCGTAGGTGCGAGTCAGAATGACTTCTACCCTGTTGTCGTCGGTGACCCTCACGTCATACTGCACCGTTACATCCACGTCATAATCGGCACCTTGAGCGGCATCGTCGAATACCACTCGGAAGCGGGCCTGCGGCCGTCCACCGTTGACGGCCAGCACCTGATCCTGGCCTGGCATGTTGTTCATGGAATCAACGAAGAAACCGGTGATCTGCATGGTAACGTCGGGGTTGCCGGTCACCACTTTGCCGAATGGCACCAGGGTGATGTCGCCTCCTCTTAGGGGCATCCGTATTTGCGGGAGCGGCGATGACAGGGCTACCGCGTAGGTTTTTACTGGCTGATTACCCTTGGTGGTGATCGGGTTAGTGTTGGCGTAATAGGCGACGCTGGCGGAGTAGTAGGTTCCGCCCTTGGTCGGCTCATCCGGCAGGCCGCGAATATTACCAAAGCTGGAGGCCGACTTGGCTGTGGGGGCATAGTCGGTAGTAGTAGTACCGACTTGGCCGATGTTGATATTTTGGGTTCCACCAATTTCCGTATCCCAGATGGCCTGGCCCCGGGCCGAAACGTCAATTCCCGCGAGCGCCGTGGTCGTTGCCGGAGCGGTTTCACCGAAGGCGTTGCCCGGCAGGCTGGAGTCGTAGTTCGGGTTGACGTCGCTGATGACGGTCATGAACGGGCGGGAACAGCGTTTCCCCAGGCCATCGTCTGCGTAAGGATTGGTCCAGTTGCTGACCTTGGGCAAAGCAAGATTGACATCGTTGCTACCGGAGTAGGAGTAGCTAGAAGTCGGCGCACTCGCGCCACTCAGGTAGCGCAGCGTTTCAAACATCATCTCGGCCAGCGGGTTACCCCAGTTGCGGCATTTGCCATTGGCCAGTGTGTTCCCGGTGTCGCAGTTATTGTAGGCGCCGGTGCTCTTGGGGTCATCGATTTTCAAGGTGTTAAGGGTTTTGACGATACCGTTGGTCGCAGATACGAACTGTCCTGTAGTGGAGTTGACCTCGTCCTGGAATGAGCTTAGTGCTTTGCGCAGTACTCCACCCTGAAGATTGTTAGTGTAGGAGCCTGTCAGCAAGCCGAAGTACATGGTGTCGCTTTCACCGAAGTCGTGCAGCAATCCGGTCGGCCTGTAGTTCTTGCCGTTATAGCGTTTGCAATTGTCTTCCAGCAGTCCTTCCTTGCACACTTCGACCCGGACGACATAGTCATCCGTCTTGGGATTATTAAGGTCCCGGGCTTGAGTGACTTCGGCAGCCACCCAGTCCCAGATTCTATTCGCACCTGTTTGCGCGCGGGCTACGCGGAGCATGGGAGCTCCAGTGGTGGTCAGGCTGGTGCTGGCGAATAGAAGGCGGGTTCCGCTAGTGTAGGGGGTGTAATCCCTAATGTCGTACCCATTTGTGGCGGTGTTCTCGTACTCGGAGCCCCAAGTATGGGCATCCCGGCGGATGTAGACACGCTCCAGAATGGTTCTTGATGCATTGTTGCCTGACGCTGCTGTTTCGGTTGAGCGGTAGCCCCCATAAAGCACTTTACGCAAGGCATCCATGCGCGAGGTGGTCAAGTAGTTAAGGTAGTCACCGCTCCACAGATCGCCTGCGCAGGTCTTGTCTGTCGTTACGCTCTGGGGGACGAATATGTTGCTACTGTACTGGTAGCACTTCTTCGAGTCGAAATAGCCGAAGTAGTCTAGGCCACCTCTATTGGCGGGTAGATGGCCTTTATAGCCAACATCGATTACCCCGTCGCCATCGAGATCGGAGGTGTTGTCATAGGCGGGGGCATACAAGCTATGGTCGCGGCCCATTACCAGCATGTTCAGTGGTGGCACGGATTCAGTGACGAACAGCGGCGTCTGCACGAGGGAGCCGCTGTCGGCCCAGGCTACGGGAAGGCCGATATTTAGGCCAAGCAAAGTGCCAAGGGCGAAGGGGGCAATGCGAGGGATCATAAAGCTCTCCTGGCGACTCATTTCTTGATGAGCAAAGTGGTTGAGGTCAGGCAGAGAGTGGCTGCGATACAAGTGTCACCTTCGTCGCCGTCCTTGTAGGCCTGGGCATTGACTTCGTAGAAGAAGCTGCTTCCCGATTCCGCCGTCTCTATACCGGCAAGAGCTCCGCCGGTGTTGCCGGCGTCATTGGTGCCGCCGCCGCTGGGGCCGTATGGGCCGCCAATGAACCGGACGTACCAGCGGGCATCACGCTCCAGTTCGCTATTGCCGTCGAAGCCTCTGTAATCCTCTGCTACCGAGAAGTCGTAGTCGTAGTCTTCGGCCTTGCCGTAGTAGCACAGGACGGTGCTATCCACGCCACAGTCTTCGATGGATGTTGTAGAGGCGATGCGTCGCTCGCCTTCGCGCTGTGCCGATTCGGCGGCGCTGTGCAGCCGCTTCTGTTCGATTAGATTGCCAGTGATGCGACTTTCCAGTACGACTTCGTTCATGCTGCCGATACCCAGTAGAGTGATTATCAGCAGCATGACTAGGGCGATTACGAGTACGGCGCCACGTTGGCGTTGGCGATGGGCGAAAACAGTCATGGCATCAGGTTCCTTAGGGTCGAGCTGCCGCTTACCATTTGATACAGTCTGCCTGATTCACAGGTGAGCGACTGACCCGTGAGTTGTTCCCAGTCACCGATATCATCCTCATTACTTGGGTTGCTGCAGACCTTGCTCTCGACGCCTTGGGTTAGGTTGTTCGAGGTGGCGACCAAAAGAGCGGAGTATCGTAGGGCGCGGATGATGTCGTTGTTACTGGGAGTCGCTGTATAGGAGGCGACCTTCAGCACATAGGGGTCGGTGTTGACGCCGTAGTCGAAGTACAGACCTGCGACGTTGCTGACCAGCTCCTGGCCTTCGCACCTGAGCGAGCCACCTTCGAGGGTGAGCCTTTCAATCATGATCTCGCTGGTATTGAAGTCAGCAGCGCTGTCGTTGTCATAAGGCTTGTTCAGGTTGCTACTGCCGCTGAAGGTGTTGCCGAGGCAGTTTGTCTCGTTCTCATCCTTGGGCTGGTAGCGCAGGCACACGGTCGTGGCATCCATGCGGACTACGGCCTGTCCGGCAGCAAAGGTGCAGTTGTTTCTGGTTTCAGCGGGAAACGCCATGTCCATCGGCAGGGCGGGGTTGCGCCGGTAGCCGGCCTTGGCCAGGCGCTCGCCGATCATCATCAGGGCGAAGCGGCCATTTTCCATATTCTCGCCCTGGCCTTGCTGGTAGAGATAATTGCGCTTGTTGTCGAGGTAGATTTGGGTAACGCCCAGGATCAGAAAGCTGCTGATGGCCATGGCAACCATCAGCTCGACCAAGGACAGGCCACGCTGCCGTAGGGGTAGTGTCGGGAACATGTTCAGAACTCCGCGCGCACGGTGTAGGTGCAATATTCGCTATCGCTATCGTCTAGGCACTCCCCTGCCTTGACCGCCCAGGCGAGCTGAATCTCGATGGTGGAGCCTTCTTCGGCACATCCACCGCTCTGGCTGCGGCAGATGTGAAAGGCGCTATCCATCAGTGTTTCCGCGCCCGGAAGGTTGGCCTTGACCTTCTCTGCCCAGCACCCAAGACGTTCGGCAGCGCTGGCACTGCCAAGAGAGGAACAATCGCTTGCCGGGTCGGGAAAACTGTCGTCCGGGGCCTTGTAGTACTCGGACGAGCCACGCGGCAGACCATTGGCGATAACTTTATCGAGGTCTGCCCGGAGCATTTCCTGCAAGTCATCGGCTAGCATGGCTGCAGCGTTGCGCAGCACGGAGTCTTGCGTGTAAGCGATGGTACGGCCTTGCAGTGCAACTAAGCCCAGTACGCCGATGCAGATGAGCACGATAGTGACGAGCACTTCAATCATGCTGAAGCCGCGATTGTTATAAGCACTGTTCATTTTCAGTCCTGAGTTTTCCTGATGAATCCGACGGCCTGCGTCGAAATAGTGAAGGAAAGGCTGTCGTCGCTGTTGCTCAGGGTGGTGCTGGAGACAGTAGCCGTGCCATTTGGATTGAATTCTATGGAGGTCACGCTAGGCGTGACCTCCACACCGTTAGGGATATCCACGCTGCGGTCGCCGCTGCTCCAGATGTTGTTGCTCTGAGTGACGGTTATCTTCGTACGCTTGGTTACTGCGTCGCTGCGGGCTGCAAGTAGCAGTGCATGGAGTTCGTTTGCCGAGGCCGTGACGCGGTTATTTTCGATCAGGCGGCCAAACGACGGCACTGCGATGGATAGAAAAATGGCCAATACGGTGATGGTGAGCATTAGCTCTATCAAGGTAAAACCACGCGCCCCTCTTTTTTGAGGGGCACGTATGTTGAGATGCTTGCAGTCCTTGGCGTAGGGCATGACAGTTGGCTCGGGTGCAGTTGGACAGCGGAATACTGCCTAGCTGGCTGGCGTTTGTCTGCGGTACGGGGATGAGCGGTTCAAGTATTAGCCTGGTTGGTCTAGCAACAGCTTTGGTGCGTTTCCGCGCTGGAGTCGCGTACCCGTCCCTGACGATTTATTGTCAGCGCCCAGATTGTTTTCCCGCCTCGACATAAGCTGAAACGACCGTTGCTCAGAGTTGTGCCGTTGGAATGGAAGCGGATATCTCTGTTAAAGCCACGCCAGCACAGATTGTTATTTGCAGGGAGTTGTTGCAGGTGGTGAATCTGGGCTGGAGTATTTGTGGTGATCAGCCAATGGTTCGCCCAGCCGCCATCGCAGGTGATGCCATTACTGGAGCCGCATAGTCGATACTGATGATTGTTGAGGACAGCTTGTGTCCTTGCGTGCTGCAGATGGCTCCGTAGCAAATTGCGTAAGGCTTCGTCCCGGTTGTCTTGCAGGAGCTTTCCGAAGGTGGGGACTGCGAAAGTAACCAGGATGCCTAGTACAAGCAAGGCAATTAAAAGTTCGACGAGGCTCAAGGCCTTTTGTTGATTCCGATCCATGGTGCGATTCCTTTTGCGCGTATGATGCGGCCTTCCTGACCGCTACATTGTGTTTAGAACAAGGTCGTGGGCTGTCAAGTATTCGGGGAGTGAGGTGAGCGGTGGGGGGAGACGTTGTAGTGGTCGGTGGTGGTGCCATTGGGTTGCTGAGTAGTTATCAATTGGCGTGTGCGGGTTCGAACGTGGTCCTTGTCGAATCGGCAGGGCAGGTCGGCCGCGAATCCTCCTGGGCCGGCGGCGGCATCGTTTCGCCGCTCTATCCCTGGCGTTACAGCGCGACGGTGACGGCGTTGGCGCATTGGTCGCAGGATTTTTATCCGGGCTTCGGTCAGCGCTTGCTGGAGGACACCGGCGTCGATCCCGAGGTGCATGTCACGGGGCTGTATTGGCTCGATCTGGATGACGAGGCTGAGGCGCTGGCCTGGGCTGCGCGTGAGGGGCGTGCGCTGTTGCCAGTGGATATTGCTGAGGCTTATCAGCAGGTGCCTGTTCTGGGTGGTGGTTTCCAGCGCGCCATTCATATGCCGGGCGTGGCCAATGTGCGTAACCCGAGGTTGGTCAAGGCGCTGCGGGCGGCTTTGGCGGCCATGCCGAACGTTGAGCTGCGTGAGCATTGCCCGGTCACTGGTTTCATTCAGGAGAATGGGCAGATTCGGGGTGTGACTACCGCTGGTGGCGAGATTCGTGCCGAGCGCGTGGTCCTGGCGGCCGGCGCCTGGAGTGGTGAGTTGCTCAAGACGCTTGGGCTGGAGTTGCCGGTCGAGCCGGTGAAAGGGCAGATGATTCTCTACAAGTGCGCCGAGGATTTTCTGCCAAGCATGGTGTTGGCCAAGGGGCGCTATGCGATTCCGCGGCGCGATGGTCATATCCTGATTGGCAGCACGCTGGAGTATGCAGGGTTCGACAAGACGCCGACCGATGATGCGCTGGAAAGCCTGAAAGCCTCGGCCGAAGAATTGTTGCCTGCACTCAAGGATGCCGAGGTGGTCGGGCATTGGGCCGGCTTGCGGCCTGGCTCGCCCGAGGGCATTCCGTTCATCGGCGAGCTGCCTACGCATCCTGGGCTATGGCTCAACTGCGGGCATTTCCGCAATGGGTTGGTGCTGGCGCCAGCCTCCTGTCAGTTGCTGGCTGATCTGATGCTGGGGCGTGAGCCGATCATCGATCCGGCGCCTTATGCGCCGGCGGGGCGGTTGCACTAGTGGCTCGTCAACTGTGACGCAGGCTGTCTTGATCGCCGGCAAGCCGGCTCCTACACAAGCGTGATCTCGGGGTTCAGTCGATACCCAGCTTCTTCAGGCGATAGCGCATCGAGCGGAAGGTCAGGCCCAGGCGTTGCGCCGCCGCCGTGCGGTTCCAGCGCGTTTCTTCCAGTGCCTGCATGATCAGTTTGCGTTCGATGTCCTCGAGGTAGTCCTCGAGGTTGTCGATCTGCGCCAGGCTGGTTTCGCCGCCTTCGTTGCCAGGGGCGCTGGCATCGGCCAGGCGCAGGTCGCTGGGCGTGATCTGGTCGTCTTCGCACAGGGTATAGGCGCGTTCGAGCATGTTCTCCAGCTCGCGCACGTTGCCGGGAAAACGGTAGTTCTTGAGCTTTTCCAGGGCATCGGGGTGCAGTTTGGCAGCGGCTAGGCCGGTGCCATCGGCCAGGCGCGCGAGCATCACGTCAGCCAATTGGGCGATATCTTCGCGCCGCTCACGCAGCGGCGGGACGCGCAGCTCGATGACGTTGAGGCGGTAATAGAGATCCTGACGGAAGCGGCCGGCCGCGACTTCGGCGGCGAGATCCTTGTGGGTGGCGCAGAGGATGCGTACATCGACCACCACTTCCTGCTGGCCTCCTACGGCGCGCACGGCTTTTTCCTGAATCGCGCGCAGCAGTTTGACCTGCATCGGCAGCGGCAGGTCGGCCACCTCGTCGAGGAACAGGGTGCCGCCGTTGGCTGCCTGGAACAGCCCCTGCTTGTCTTCGATTGCGCCGGTGAAGCTGCCTTTCTTGTGGCCGAAGAACTCGCTTTCCATTAGCTCCGAAGGGATGGCGCCACAGTTGACCGGGACGAACGGCTGCTCGACGCGCGGGCCCTGTTCGTGAATCAGGCGCGCTACCAGTTCCTTGCCGCTGCCCGACTCGCCGCTGATATAGACCGGCGCCTGGCTGCGTGAAAGTTTCAGGATCTGCTTGCGCAGCGCTTTCATCGGTGGCGAGTCGCCGAGCAGGCGGCTGTCGACCGGGGGTTCCTCGCCCTCGGGCGCGCGAATGCGCAGGGCCGTGGCGACCAGTTCGCGCAGGCGGCCGAGGTCCACCGGCTTGGTGAGAAAGTCGAAGGCGCCGGCCTTGAGCGAGTTGATCGCGGTGTCCAGGCTGCCGTAGGCGGTGATCATCGCCACGGGTACCTGTGGATGACGTTGTTGAATGTGCTGCACCAGATCCAGGCCGGTGCCATCGGGCAGGCGCATGTCGGTCAGGCATAGGTCGAATGGCTCGCGCGCCAGCCATTCACGCGCTTCCTTGACGTTGCGCGCGCTGCGGGTGTCCAGCTTCATGCGTCCGAGGGTGATTTCCAGCAGCTCACGGATATCGGGTTCGTCGTCGACGATCAGGGCTCTCTGACGGTTCATGCTCAGCTCAGTTTGCGCGGATGGGCGAAGGTGATGCGAAAGCAACTGCCGCCCCCTTCACGAGGTTTATAGTCGAGGCGAGCCTGGTTGCTCTCGCACAGCTCGCGCGAGATGTACAAGCCAAGGCCGGTGCCCTTGTTTTCCGTGGTGTAGAAGGGCTCGAAGATGTGCGGTTCCTGCTCGGGCGGCACGCCGGGGCCGTCGTCGAGAATCTGCAGTACCGGCAGGTCGCTTTCCGCATCGCGGAACAGGCGCAGCCAGACCTGGCCGAGCCGGTGCTTCTGGGCGCTGTAGCGCAGGCCGTTCTGGACCAGATTGGTCAGCACCTGGGTCAACTGGTGTGGATCCATGCGCGTCTGCAGGCTGCCGCCCTGGGTTTCCAGGTGGATCTGCCGGTCAGCCGGTGCCGAGCTGCGAAATTCGCTGGCGAAGCGGTGTAGCCAGTACTTCAGGTCGAGCAGTTGTGGTTCGGCCTGGCGCCTGCGTGACAGTTGCAGAACGTTCTCGATCACCAGGTTCATGCGTTTGGAGTGATCCTGAATGATCTGCGCCAGGCGCTGATCCGGGCCTTGCAGGTCTTCCGATTCCTGCAACAACTGCGCGGCGTGGCTGATGGCGCCGAGCGGGTTGCGAATTTCGTGGGCGATGCCGGCGGTCAGGCGGCCGAGCGAGGCCAGCTTGAGCTGTTGCGCCTGCTGGGCGATCTGCGAGATGTCGTCGAGAAACACCAGGGTGTGCTGCTGGTCGCCGCGTTGCAGGGAGATGAAGCTTGGCTGCAGTACCGGGCCATCGACCTGGGCCTGCAGGCTGTCCGGGCGCAGGGTCGGGTTGTGCAGCCATTGTTGCAGGCGTTTGACCAGCTCGGGGCAATGCGGGTCGATGATCTTGCCGGTCAGCTCACCGCGCCCGAGCAACTGCGTTGCGCCCTGGTTGGCCAGCAGCACTCGATGCTGGGTGTCGAGCACCAGGATGCCGGTGCGCATGCGCTGCAGGATCTGTTCGTTGAGCTCTTCCAGGTTGGCGACGTCGGCTGCGCGTTGCTCGGCCAGGTTCTCGCTGACCTGCAGGCGGCGGGTGATGCCCTGGATGAACAGCGCCCCGGCGAAGCACAGCGCGCCGAGGGCGCCAGCCTGTACGTACTGGGCGGCTGCGGCCGGGCGGCTGAGGCTGAGGTAGAAGGTCAGGTAGATCAGCGCCATGGCGGCGACGGCTGCGATCAGCAGACCAACGCGTCCGCGTAGAAGGATATTGGCGATGGCCACCGCCACCACCAGCAGATTGCCGATACCGCTGGGCGTGCCGCCGGCGGCGTAGAACAGGGCCGAGAGAAAGATCACGTCGACCAGCGCCAGGCTGAACAGCTGCATCAGGTGCTTGGGTTTCTGCACCAGTACGGCGATGAAAATGTTGAGGATCAGGTAAACCCAGCTGCCGGTGCGAAACAGCTCGATATGCACGACATCCAGCAACTGCTCGTCGAGGTTGCTGGAGATCATCAGGATCAGCGCCAGGCCGATGGTTAGGCGATAGAAGTGATAGAGCCTGAGGATGCGCTGCCCTTGTTTGCTGTTCTGTACGCTGGTGTCAGCGATCACCGGTGTGTGGGCCTTGCTCAAGGTGTTTCTGGCTGCAGTACCAGCGCTGATCCTGGCTCAGTGCCTGGGTCTTGGGAATATGCACGCCACAGTTCTCGCATCGCACCATGGGGGCTGCGGCGCCCTCGGTGGGGCGAGTGGGTTTGGCTTTGCTGATGAAACGACGCCAGATCCAGATCGCGGCGAAGATCACGGCAACCCAGAACAGCAGGCGGAACAGGCCCATGGTGTGCTCTTTTATCCGGTTAAAGCCGGCAGTTTAGCCAAGCTGAGACCATCGGCACAGAGGGGCGGTGGCAGGCTGTGAGCTGATTCCGAGGCTGCGAGCTGCAAGTCAGAGCGGCGGCACTGAGCCTGGATGAAATCCGCAGGCACAAAAAAGGGAGGCCGAGGCCTCCCTTGTTCTGTCGTGCATCGATCAGTCAAACAGACCGAAGGTCAGGTAGCTCCAGATCGAACGCTTCTTGGCGGTTTCGCCGGTCTTGGCGTCCTGCTGCAGTTCTCGCGGTATCTGCTGCTCGGCTTCCTCGTACTGGCGAACCACGTCCTGGCTGGCGCGGGTTTCGCCCGGCGGCAGCGGCGTGTCGGTTTCGATCAGGCCCAAGGTGGCCTTGGCCAGCCAGGAGCGGTTGTCGGCTTCTTCTTCGAGCGGGACGAACTCGCCGCTTTCCAGGCTCGGATGGTCAGGGTAGTTGAGCTTGAGGGCTTCCAGGCTGGTGGCAGCCAGATCGTCCAGGGACAGACGCTGATAAGCCTCGGTCATGATTGCCAGGCCATCACCGACCGACGGGGTTTCCTGGAAGTTTTCCACCACGTAACGGCCACGGTTGCCGGCAGCGACATAGGCCTGGCGGGTCAGGTAGTAGTGGGCTACGTGGATCTCATAGGCGGCCAGCAGGTTGCGCAGGTAGATCATGCGCTGTTTGGCGTCCGGCGCGTAACGGCTGGTCGGGTAACGGCTGGTGAGCTGGGCGAACTCGTTGTAGGAGTCGCGTGCGGCGCCCGGGTCGCGCTTGGTCATGTCCAGCGGCAGGAAGCGCGCCAGCAGGCCGCGATCCTGGTCGAAGGAGGCCAGGCCCTTGAGGTAGTAGGCGTAGTCGACATTGGCGTGCTGCGGGTGCAGGCGGATGAAACGCTCGGCGGACGATTTGGCAGCCTCCGGCTCGGCGTTCTTGTAGTAGGCGTAGATCAGCTCCAGCTGCGCCTGCTCGGCATAGCGGCCAAACGGATAGCGAGACTCCAGCGCCTTCAGCTTGGCGATGGCCTGGGTGTAGCTGCGGTTGTCCAGGTCGGCCTGGGCCTGCTGGTACAGCTCCACCTCGCTGAGGTTTTCATCGACCTCCGGCTGCTTGGAAGAGCAGGCGGCGGTAAGGGCGAGGATGGCGATCAGCAGCAGGTGTTTCACTTGCATGGCGGCTTGCGTCCCTGTGACGGCCGCGCGGCCGTCCTGTTATGATGAGCGCCCCCGGAAACCCCTGGGGCAAAGACGCCGTATTTAACCACAAGCCTGTCGCCGAAACCAAAGGCCAGGCTCCCGCCGTTGCCGAAGATGACTTCTATAAACAAGCAGCTGATTCAACTCCAGGCCGTCGTCCCCTTTGAACAGGGCGGTCAACGCCTCGACCAAGTGGCTGCGCAGCTGTTTGGCGAGTTCTCCCGTTCGCGCCTTTCCACCTGGATCAAGGAAGGTCGCCTGACCGTCGATGGCGCCGTGGCGCGCCCGCGCGATACCGTGCATGCCGGCTCTACGCTGGTGCTCGATGCCGAGCAGGAAGCGCAGGGCGAGTGGATCGCGCAGGACATCGAACTGAACATCGTCTACGAAGACGAACATCTGCTGGTCATCGACAAGCCCGCAGGCCTGGTGGTGCACCCTGCAGCCGGACATGCCGACGGCACCCTGCTCAATGCGCTGCTGCACCATGTGCCGGACATCATCAATGTGCCGCGTGCCGGTATCGTCCACCGTCTGGACAAGGACACCACTGGCCTGATGGTGGTGGCCAAGACCCTGCAGGCGCAGACCAATCTGGTCGAGCAACTGCAGAAGCGCTCTGTCAGCCGCATCTATGAATGCATCAGCATCGGTGTGATCACCGCTGGCGGCACCATCGATGCGCCGATTGGCCGCAGCTCCAGCCAGCGCCAGCGCATGGCGGTGACCGATGGCGGCAAGCCGGCGATCAGTCACTACCGCGTGCTCGAGCGCTACCGCTCGCACACCCATGTACGGGTCAAGCTGGAAACCGGGCGTACCCACCAGATTCGCGTACACATGACCCACGTTGGCTATCCGCTGGTGGGTGACCCTGTCTATGCCGGCCGTTTCCGCATTCCGCCAGCGGCCAGCCCGACTCTGGTGCAGAGCCTCAAGGAGTTTCCGCGTCAGGCCCTGCATGCGCGTTTCCTCGAGCTGGATCACCCGGCTACCGGCAAGCGCATGAAGTGGGAGTCGGCGCTGCCGGATGATCTGGTGTGGCTGTTGACCCTGCTGCGTCAGGATCGCGAGGCCTTCGTCGGGTGAGTGCCAACGACTGGCTGATGCCCGACTGGCCTGCGCCAGCCAATGTACGTGCTTGCGTCACCACGCGCAGTGGCGGTGTCAGCGCCGCGCCGTTCGATACCTTCAACCTGGGCGATCATGTCCAGGACGACCCGATTGCGGTAGCGAGCAATCGTCAGCATCTGGTCGATGCTCTGGGTTGCCAGCCTGCCTGGCTGCGCCAGGTGCATGGCATCGTGGTGGCCGAAGCCGATCTGGCGACAGTCATCGAAGCCGATGGCAACTGGACGGCCACGCCGGGTATCGCCTGCACGGCGATGACCGCCGATTGCCTGCCAGCGTTGTTCTGCGACCGCGCCGGTACCCGTGTGGCAGCGGCCCATGCCGGTTGGCGTGGGCTGGCCGGTGGTGTGCTGGAGGCGACCGTCAAGGCGCTGAACGTTGCACCGCAAGAGCTGCTGGTCTGGCTCGGCCCGGCCATCGGCCCGGCTGCGTTCGAAGTGGGGGCTGAAGTGCGTGAAGCCTTTGTGCAACAGCATGCCGAGGCTGCCAATGCATTTGTGCCTGGTGCCAACGCGGGCAAGTTCATGGCTGATATCTACCAGCTGGCGCGTATTCGCCTGGCTGCTCTCGGTGTGACTGCCGTCAGCGGTGGTGGGCTTTGCACTTACAACGATGCGCGCTTCTATTCCTACCGTCGCAGTGCTCGCACCGGGCGTTTCGCCTCGCTGATCTGGCTGCAGCCCTGATCTGTAGGAGCGAGCTCTGCTCGCGAACCCTGTAACCCAAAGGCTTCGCGAGCAGAGCTCGCTCCTACCTGTTCTGTCGTGGGCATTCGTCTTGTGTTTTTTAATCCTTAATCACCAATATCAATAGTGCTGTCGCGGGCGAGACGACCGGTCATATGCTCTGCGCCATGAACAGCATTCGACTCGACAAGCGCGACCTGATCCTGAGCAAAGGCTCGGCGGTGATGACGCGGCGTGGCTACCACGGCACCGGCGTGCTGGAAATCGTCCAGGCGGCCGGGATTCCCAAGGGCAGCTTCTATCACTACTTCGCCAGCAAGGAAGACTTCGCCCTGCAGGCGCTGGCCTTCATCTATCGGCCGCGCCTGGCGCGTTATGCCCAGGCGCTGAATGATCCGGCGCTGAGCCCGCGTGCGCGCATCCTCGCTTACTACCGCGACCTGCTGGCGCATTTCGCCAGGCAGGAGACGCCGCAGTACCACTGCTTCATCGGCAGCCTGAGTTTCGAGATGAGCGAGATGCTGCCGGCGATCGGTGCCGAGGTCGCGGCCATCCAGCAGGCGTCGGTGGAGATCCTGCGCGACTGCCTGGAGCAGGCGCAGGCCGCCGGTGAACTGCCGGCCGACGAGGACTGCGGCAACCTCGCCACCTTCATCAGCGACGCCTGGCAGGGCGTGTTGGCTCGCCTCAAGGTGGGCCGCAACCTGCAGCCGCTGGAAGCTTTCGTCACCCGCCTGGAGCGTTTGCTGCAGGCCTGATTACCGTTCGACCCCAGAGGAAAGATGATGAACGCACCCGTTCAAGCCCTGTTCGCCCCGTTCCGCCTCGGTAACCTGGAGCTGCCGACCCGTGTGGTCATGGCGCCGATGACCCGCTCCTTCTCGCCCGGTGGCGTGCCCAACGCCAAAGTCGTCGAGTACTACCGTCGCCGCGCTGCCGCGGGTGTGGGCCTGATCGTCACCGAGGGCACCACGGTCGGCCACAAGGCTTCCAACGGCTACCCGAACGTGCCGCGTTTCTACGGCGAAGACGCCCTGGCTGGCTGGAAGCAGGTGGTCGACGCGGTGCATGCCGAAGGCGGCAAGATCGTCCCGCAGCTCTGGCACGTGGGTAACGTGCGCAAGCTGGGCACCGAGCCGGATGCCAGCGTTCCTGGCTTTGGCCCGATGGAGAAGGTCAAGGACGGCCAGGTGGTCGTACACGGTATGACCCAGGCCGATATCGATGAGGTGATCGCTGCCTTCGCCCAGGCTGCGCGCGATGCCAAGGCCATCGGCATGGACGGCGTGGAGATCCACGGCGCCCACGGTTACCTGATCGACCAATTCTTCTGGGAAGGCAGCAACCAGCGCACTGACCAGTACGGTGGCGACCTGGCAGCGCGTTCGCGTTTCGCCATCGAGCTGATCCAGGCTGTGCGCGCCGCAGTCGGCCCGGACTTCCCGATCATCCTGCGTTACTCGCAGTGGAAGCAGCAGGATTACACCGCGCGCCTGGTGCAGACCCCGGAGCAGCTGGAGGCCTTCCTCAAACCGCTGTCCGACGCTGGCGTGGATATCTTCCATTGCTCGACCCGCCGCTTCTGGGAGCCGGAGTTCGAAGGCAGCGACCTCAACCTGGCGGGCTGGACGCGCAAGCTCACCGGCAAGCCGACCATCACCGTCGGCAGCGTCGGTCTGGATGGCGAGTTCCTGCAGTTCATGGTCAAGACCGACAAGGTGGCCGAGCCGGCCAGCCTGGAAAACCTGCTCGAGCGCCTGAACAAGGAGGAGTTCGATCTGGTCGCCGTGGGCCGCGCGTTGCTGGTCGACCCGGACTGGGCGCTGAAGGTGCGTGAGGGCCGCGAGCAGGACATCCTGCCGTTCAGCCGCGATGCGCTGACCACGCTGGTCTGAGTCCGTTTCTATCGGGCGTCGCGATCCGACGCCCCGTTTTCAGCCCCGGCACATCGGGGCTTTTTTACGTCTGCTGTTTGATGGGGCGCCGCACGAACCAGTTCGGCATCGCGTCAGGTTCGCATTACGCACGGCGCACCCTACGGGGAATCTGAGGTTTTGCTCGGGATCGCCACCGGGGTGTCGAGGTGCACCGGCTTTGTTCGTTCGGGCGCCGGCTGCATGGCGCTGCGCAGGTGCTGTTCGAACAACGCGACGATGTCGTCCCAGCTCAGATGGCTGGCATGTCGGCGGGCGTTGAGGCGGATATGCCGCAGTACCTCCGCATCACCCAGTAATTCACAGGCGGCTTCGCAGAAGCCTGCCTCGTCACCGGGACGGGCGAGCAGGCCGTTGTGGCCGTGATGGATATGTTGGGCGGCCGCTGCCTGGTCGAACGCCACCACGCCGAGGCTCGAGGCCAGGGCCTCCAGCACCACGTTGCCGAAGGTTTCCGACAGGCTGGGAAACAGAAATAGGTCACCTGACGCGTAGTGCTCGGCCAGCGTTTCACCGCGCTGCAGACCGCAGAAAAGCGCCTGCGGTAGCTGCGCCTGCAGGCTGGCGCGCAGTGGCCCGTCGCCAACCAGAATCAGGCGCATACGGCGGTGCGGGTGGGCCGTCTGCAAGGCTCGGAAGGCCTTGACCAGCAGGCCTAGGTTCTTCTCCGCCGCGAGGCGACCGACATGCAGCACGGCCAGATCATCCGGCCCCAGGCCCCAGCTTTCGCGCAGGGCGTCGCTGCGTCTGCGTGGGTGGAACAGCTGGCTGTCGACACCCCGTGCGAGCAGGGCCAGGCGTTCGAAATCACGGCGTTCGAGATCGACCTTCTGGCCAATGCTCGGCACCAGCGTCAGTTGCGTGCGGTTGTGAAACCAGCGCAGGTAGTTGGTCATCGCCCGGGTCAGCAGGCCGATGCCGTAGTGCCCGGTGTACTGCTGGAAATTGGTGTGAAAACCGCTGACCACCGGGATCGCCAGGCGTCTGGCAGCGCGTAAGGCGGACAGCCCCAACGGGCCTTCGGTGGCTATATAGAGCACGTCCGGACGTTGCCGCTGCCAGCGCCTGAGCAGCTTGTGCAGCGACGACTGACCCCATTGCAAGCCGGGGTAGCCGGGGAGTGGCCAGCCGCGGGTCAGCAGCAGGTCATCGTCGGCGTCCTGCGCATGGTCGATGTCCTGGCGCGGCCGTATCAGTTGTACACGGTGGCCACGGCTACGCAGGCCGTCGACCAGGCGACCGAGGGTGTTGGCCACGCCGTTGATTTCCGGCGGGAAGGTTTCGCTGATCAGCGCGATATGCAGAGACGGTGCGTTCATAAGCCCAGTCTCTGCCGGGGTCATGTAGTGCACATGACGTTTCGATTGCGGTTATGTGTCAGGCGAGCAGGCCGTGCAGTTGTTCGCGTAGCCAGGCATGTGCCGGGTCGTGGTGCTGCTGGCGATGCCAGATCAGGCTGATCTGCACGGCGGGCATGTCGAAAGGCAGTGGCGCGACCTGTAGGGCGAACAGCGGCGCGAAGGCGTCGGCCAGGCGTGCCGGTACGGTGCCGAGCAGATCGGTGTGAGCGACGATGGCGGGAATTGGCAGGTAGTTGGGCAGGTGCAGCGCAGCCTGGCGCCGAACCTTGGCCGAACCCAGGACGATTTCCAGTGGTGAGCCACGTCCTGCTCGCGGCGTCACGATCACATGGCGGGCCTGTTGGTAATCCTTAAGGTTCAGGCCGCCGACGAAGGCTGGATGATCCTTGCGCCCGATCACCACCAATGTCTCCTCGCGCAGGGGCGCGTAATGCAGGTCGGTCGAATCGACATGCAGATAATCGATGGCCAGGTCCAGGGCACCGCTCTCCAGGCGCGGCAGCAGGTTGTCGGCGTCGTCGCTGTGCGCGACAACCTCCACCTGTGGCGCGACACGGGCCAGATGCGCCTGCAGCATCGGCAGCAGCGCGGCCTGGGCGTAGTCGTTGAGCGACAGGCTGAACACGTGTGGCGCCTGCACATCGAAAGGCTCTGCCGGGCCGAGGCCGGCCTGCAGCAAGTGCAGCGCCTGACGCACGGGGGGGTAAAGGGCCAGAGCGCGCGCGGTCGGCGTCATGCCGCGCGCAGTGCGCTGGAACAACTCCTCGCCCAGTTGCTGACGCAGACGGGCGAGGGCGTTGCTGACCGTCGACTGGCTCAGGTGCAGACGCTGTGCCGCGCGGGTCAGATTGCCCTCCTGCATCAGAGCATCGAAGACCAGCAGCAGGTTGAGGTCGAGCTGGCGCAAATTCGTTATCAAGGATAATACTCTTTTCAAATATCCATTATTCGAATGATTTGGCGAGGCCTAGACTGCTGTCAATCCACAGGAGCGCGCCATGGCCTACAACAACGACAATGCCCAGGCTTTTCGCAGCGATTACCGCGCTGCCATCCATCCGCGGTACAACCCCTGGCTGCACGCGGTTTTCGTGCTGATATACGGGCTGCTCTGCATGGGCTTGCTGTGGAGCACATTGGAGGCCGTGGCTCCCTGGCAGTGGCTGCTGGTGCCGGCGACGCTGGTGTTCTTCAGTTGGGGTGAATACCAGGTGCACAAGCGCCTCGGTCACAACAAGACGCGCTTCGGCAAACTCTTCTACAAGCGCCATACGGGCGATCACCACAGCTTCTTCGTCGAGACGCTGATGCCCTACGAGACGACGCGCGACTGGCGGGTGATCCTGTTCCCGGCCTGGCTTATCGTTCTGTTCAGCCTGCCCACTTTCGCCGCCTGGTGGCTGCTGTCTCGGCTCGACGGCAACTTCGCCGCACTGTTCGCCGGCAGCATGCTGCTGGGTTACATGACTTACGAAGTGGTGCATGCCTGCGAGCACCTGCCGGCCGAGCACCCGGTTTCGCGCTTGCCGTGGATTCGCCAGATGCGCCGCCTGCATGCGCTGCACCATCGTCGCGAATTGATGCAGACGCGTAACTTCGGCATCGTCCATCCGCTGATGGACTGGTTGTACGGCACCCTACACTGGGAGCCTGAGGCGATTCATCAGCAGAATCGCCAGCAGCACCGCATCCGTATCGAACTGCCTGGCGAGCGCGTGCTGGATTACGCTGCGGCACCTATCAACTGGCCGCAGTGGCACCCCTCGTCACTGCGCATCTATGGCCGCGAGGGTGCCTTGATTGCGGGCGAGCGTTTCGAGGAAGACATTCATGCAGGCGGTCGCGCCGGGCATCTACGCTGGGACGTGCTCGACTATCAGCCGGCCCAGCGTTGGCAGGCCGGCGCCCAGGGCGAGCATGGCCTGCATTTGCTGCTGACCTACGAATGCCTGGCGGTGGAGGGCGGCTGCGAGTTCGTGCGCACCCTCGAATACGGTTTCGCCGGCTGGCCGATGCGCCTGGCCAATGGCCTGTTCATGCGCCGGCGCATCGAGCGCGAGTCGCAGGCGTCGATGCAGGCGTTACACGATGTTCTTGCGCGAACCTAGCGCCTGCTCGCCGCGCTCGCGCACCCAGAACAGCGTGGCGCCGGCCACGGCGGCCGGCATCATCAAGATATTCAGCCCCGGCACCAGCAGCGCGGCGTAGGTGATGCCGCCGAAGCTCAGGCTTTGCCAACGTTTCTCGCGCAGCCAGGCGAGCATGTCCTGCCAGCTCATCTTGTTGTTGTCCGCCGGGTAGTCGATGTACTGCACGGCCATCATCCACACGCCGAACAACAGCCACAGCGGCGCGGCGATCAGGTTGAGCAGCGGAATAAAGCTGAGGATCAGCAGGGCGATGGCACGCGGCAGGAAGTAGGCCAGCTTGCGCATCTCGCGGCCCATGGTGCGCGGTACCATGGCCGCCAGTTCGGCCCAGCTGAACGGCGGAAAGTGATCTTCGCCACGCGCCACCACCTCGACTTTTTCTGCGAGAAAACCGTTGAACGGTGCGGCGATGATGTTGGCCAGCAGGGTGAAGGTGAAGAACACCATCAGCAGTACCAGCACCACGAATAGCGGCCAGAGGATGTACTGCAAAAAGCTCAGCCAGTTCGGCAGGGAAGGCATGAAGGTATCGACCCAGCCGCTGAACTGCTGCACGGCAAAGCTGATCATGCTGACGAACAGGATCAGATTGATCGCCAGCGGCAGCAATACGAACAGGCGCAGGCCGGGACTGAGTACCAGCCTCAGGCCTTCTCGCAGGTATTGCGGGCCGGACAGGACGGGAGCGGCGGGCATGGCGGTCTCCTGAGTGGTTGATGCGCGCGACCATACCGACTTTGCCTGCGCGGTGAAAGTTCAGTCATGGGGCAATTCACCCCGAGGGCCATAGGCGGACTCTATTCGCGGAATTGGCAATGGATATTTCCGCTTCGCCAGTCGCCTCGATAGCCTTGCGCCCAGTTTCATTTTAGGGCGCCTCTAAAAACGTAGGCGAGGCAGTCAGCGCAAGGCAAACACAGGCGAAAAACGATCGGAGTCGCGCTCGACTTTACGAGCTGTAAATGAGCATTTTGATCGGACTCGCGCACGAGCCTGTTTTTAACGCAGCGATGACAACGCAGGTAGTTTTTAGAGGTGCGCTTTTTGCGGGGCTCTCAACATTCCAAGCCTTCCCCTAGTGCTTCGAGAGTCCCTTTTTATTCTGGCCTGCCGGCCCTGTGGGCTTGCAAGGAGTTAGCGATGTCTGCCGTTCGTCATGCCCGCGTCATCATTCTGGGTTCCGGCCCTGCCGGTTATAGCGCTGCCGTCTATGCCGCCCGCGCCAACCTGAAACCGCTGCTGATCACCGGTATCCAGGCCGGCGGCCAACTGACCACCACCACCGAGGTGGACAACTGGCCGGGTGACCCGCATGGCCTGACTGGCCCGGCGCTGATGCAGCGCATGCAGGAGCATGCCGAGCGCTTCGAGACCGAGATCGTCTTCGACCATATCAACGCCGTGGATCTGGCCGGCAAGCCATTCACCCTGGTCGGCGACAGCGGCACCTATAGCTGCGACGCGCTGATCATCGCTACCGGTGCGAGCGCGCGTTACCTGGGGCTGCCCAGTGAGGAGGCGTTCATGGGGCGCGGCGTTTCGGCGTGCGCGACCTGTGACGGCTTCTTCTATCGCGGTCGCGAGGTCGCGGTGGTCGGTGGCGGTAATACGGCCGTGGAAGAGGCGCTGTACCTGGCCAATATCGCCAGCAAGGTCACGCTGGTCCATCGCCGCGAGACCTTCCGTGCCGAGAAAATCCTGCAGGACAAGCTGCACGCGCGCATTGCCGAGGGCAAGATCGAGCTGCAACTCAATGCGGAGGTCGACGAGGTGCTGGGCGATGCCAGCGGTGTCACCGGCGTACGCCTCAAGCAATACGGCGGTGCCTATCGCGAGCTGAAGGTGGATGGCCTGTTCGTTGCCATCGGTCACACGCCCAATACCAGCCTCTTCGAAGGCCAACTGGCGCTGAAGGACGGTTACCTGGTAGTCAATGGCGGGCGCGAGGGCAATGCCACCGCGACCAGCATTCCTGGCGTGTTCGCCGCCGGTGACGTGGCCGATTCGGTCTATCGCCAGGCGATCACTTCGGCCGGTGCCGGCTGCATGGCGGCGCTGGATGTTGAGCGCTATCTCGACGGGCTGTGACCGCTTTGTAGGAGCCGGCTTGCCGGCGATGCCTGGCAACGGCTGATCGCCCGCAAGCGGGCTCCTGCGGGCCTGGTGTCTGGCCGCTCAATCCGGCCAGTGCCAGGGCGGCTCGTCGAGCATGCCCTGGCCGCGGATGCAGGTCTGACCGAGCTGCTTGTCCAGCTCCAGGGTGTTGCAGTCGGGGCTTTCCTTGAGCGTGGCGATCAGGCGGCTGGCGTGGGACACCACCCACACCTGCGTTTGCTTCGAGGCGGCGATGATCAGCCGGCCTAGTGCAGGTAACAGATCCGGGTGCAGGCTGGTTTGAGCACCATCAGTGAAGGCGGCCGTGGCGTGAGCAGGGCGGCCAACAGCAGCAGGTAGCGCAACGTGCCGTCGGACAGTTCTGCGGCGCTCAAGGGGCGCAGCAAACCTTCCTGGCGCAGCTCCACGGCGAAGCGCCCGCCGGCCTGAAAATCGATATGCAGACGGCTGCCGGGAAAGGCGTCGTAGAAGGCGGCATCCAGGGCGTCGCGGTCGCCGATCACGCGGATGGTCTGCAGGGCGGCGGCCAGCTCGCGGCCATCGTGGTGCAGCACCGGTGTGCGCGTGCCCAGTTGCGGCTGGCGCGCCGGTGCCTCGGCATCACTGCGAAAGTGATCGTAGAAGCGCCAGCGGCGGATGGTTTCGCGCAGCTGGAAGACTTCCGGGCAATTCGGGTCGTTGCTGATCTGGTTGAACAGGCTGTCGTAGTTCGGCACGTGCTGGGTCAGTACCTGCCAACTGCGGCCTTCGCGCATGCGCACCATGGGCCCGGTGCGATCCACCAGCAGCGAGGCGGGACGGTAGCTGGCGCCAGCCCAGATGCACTCGCGCTTGATCTCCGGGTCGAGGGCGAATGCCGAGCTGCTTGGCTCGGGCAGGCCAAGGGCGATGGCGTAGCCGAAATCCTCGCCGGCAAAGCCCAGGCGCAGGCGTATCACGTTCTGTCGTGGGCCACCCTGCACGGGCACCTCGCCGCCCAGCATGCGCCGGGAAATCTTCACCGGGCCGGCTCAGAAACTCGACTCCAGCCCGCCTTCGCGCGCCAGCGCGTTGACCACGCCACCTTGCGCGGTTTCCGCCAGCAGGCGCAGGGCGCGGTAGAGGTTGGACTTGCCGCTGCCGTTGGCGCCGGTGATCAGGTTGAGCCGGCCCAGCGGCAGGATCAGGCTGTTGATCGAGCGGTAGTTGGCGACGGCGAGGGTATGCAGCATGCAGATGGTTTCCTGGCGGAATCAGCGGCCATAACGTGGCGAAAACGCCAGCCAGGCCAGCACCGGGTAGCAGAGGTAGTGCAGGCTGAACAGAAACAGGCCCATGGGGCTGGGCGTGTCCTGCAGGACCATCATGCCCAGCAGGCCGAGATAGAGCAGCCCGAGCACGCCGCCGTAGAGCAGGGTGAAACGCCAGCGCTCAGCGTTGCTGGGTGCACGCCCGGTACGCCAGTGAAACACCAGCGCCAGGCCGGCCGCGATGGCGGCGGCGATCAGCAATGTGGTGAACACGCCGCCGAGGCGCACGAAGGTGCGCAGCAGCAGGTTCAGCACGATAGCCGCGATTACTCCCGCCGCCGCGTAGTAGCGCAGTTGCAGGCTCTGGCTCACAGGCTTTGCACCAGACCGAAGCGTTTGCGCAGAACCCGTTCCAGCAGCGCCTTGGGCAGCAGCGTGGCGAGCAGTGGCAGGGCGCGACTGCCGTTGCCCAGGCGCAACAGGCGCGGGCGTGTGTCGCGTTGCACCGCGGCCAGCAGTTGCGTGGCAAAGTCGCTGGCCGGGGTCGGGTTGTCCTGTGAGGCCCTGGCGCGGGCGCGGATGCCATCGCGTAGCGGCCACCAGGGCGAATCCTCACGGATCAGCGCCTCGGCCTGCTGGCTGGCGTTGGCGCCGAAGCTGGAGGCGATGGCGCCGGGCTGCACTTCCATCACCTGGATGGAAAACGGCGCCAACTCCATGCGCAGCGCGTCGCTCAAAGCATGCACGGCAGCCTTGGAGGCACAGTAGGCACCGGCGAAGGGCGTCACCAGTACCGAGGAAACGCTGCCGATATTCACCACCAGGCCACGGCTGCGACGCAGCAGCGGGAAGAACGCGCGGGTCACGCCGACGATGGAGAAGACATTGGTTTCGAACTGCCGCTGCATGGCTTCCACGCCGCCGTCGAGCAGCGGACCCATGGCGCCGTAGCCCGCATTGTTGATCAGCACATCGAGGCCGCCGATCTCCTCGCTCAGGCGAGTGCTCAGCTGTTGCAGCGCTTGGCCATCGTTGACGTCGAGCTGCACCGCGTTGAACCCGGCCTGCTCGAGCGCTGTGAGGTCGTTCTCCTTGCGCGCCGTGGCCCAGACGGCGTAGCCACCCGCCTTGAAGGCGTCGGCCAGGGCGCGGCCGATGCCGCTGGAGCAGCCGGTGATAAGGACGCTGGGTTGGGGCATGCGCGGGACTCCCTGGGACGCGAATGGGGCTGCAGCTTAGCAGGCTTGGCTTGAGGTGATGGCGGACTGTTCGCCTAGGCTCCTTAGTCCGCCCTGCGCGCTTAATACCGTAGCCCGGATGCAATCCGGGAACCGCCATAGGCAGCATCCCCGGATTGCATCCGTATATGGACTCCTCCCGTTTTGCCAGTGAAATAATCTGCCTCTGAACCTAGGTACGACTGC
>JBLUOL010000036.1:0-36523 GCA_048065775.1 Pseudomonas sp. GW6 | reverse complement strand
GGCGGCGTTCGGCGCACTGCACGGGCTGGTCAATTGCGCCGGGGTCGCGCCGGCCGAGAAGGTACTGGGCCGCAACGGTGCACATGGCCTGGACAGTTTCCGCCGTACCGTCGAGATCAATCTGATCGGCAGCTTCAACCTGTTGCGCCTGGCTGCCGAGGCCATGGCGCAGAACACGCCGAACGCCGGCGGCGAGCGTGGGGTCATCATCAATACCGCCTCGGTGGCGGCGTTCGACGGGCAGATGGGCCAAGTCGCTTACGCTGCGTCCAAGGGCGGCGTCGCGGCACTGACGCTGCCGGCGGCGCGCGATCTGGCTCGCTCGGGTATCCGTGTGATGTGCGTTGCCCCCGGCGTGTTCGAGACGCCAATGATGGCCGGTATGCCGCAGGAGGTACGTGATTCGCTGGCGGCCAACGTGCCGTTCCCGCCGCGGCTGGGTCGGCCGGACGAATACGCCGCGCTGGTAAGGCATATCGTCGAGAACCCGATGCTCAACGGCGAGGTGATCCGTCTCGATGGCGCGTTGCGCATGGCGGCGAAGTAACCCATAGCTAGCCCGGATGCAATCCGGGCCCCCACATATTTCCCGGATTGCATCCGGGCCATGTGATTCGAAGGTGAAACTCATGAAACAGCAACTCGATCCCGTCGTTATCGTCAGTGCAGTGCGCACGCCCATGGGGGGCTTTCTTGGTGATCTGGCCGGCCTTACGGCGGCCGAACTGGGTGCTGCAGCCATCCGCTCGACCCTGGAGCGTGCCGGGCTCGCGGCCGAGGCGGTGGACACGGTACTGATGGGCTGCGTGTTGCAGGCCGGCCAGGGCCAGGCACCGGCGCGCCAGGCGGCGTTGGGCGCAGGGTTGAGCCAGGCGGTGCAGTGCACCACGTTGAACAAGATGTGTGGCTCGGGCATGCAGGCATTGATGCTCGGTCATGACCAGTTGCTCGCCGGTAGCAGCGAGGTGCTGGTGGCCGGCGGCATGGAGAGCATGTCCAACGCGCCGTATCTGCTGACGCGCGCCCGTGGCGGTTATCGCATGGGCCATGGTCAGGTGCTCGACCATATGTTCCTCGACGGCCTGGAGGACGCCTACGAGCGCGGCCGGCTGATGGGCACCTTCGCCGAGGATTGTGCGCAGCAGTATCGCTTCAGTCGTGAGGAGCAGGACGCCTATGCCCTGGAGTCGCTGCGTCGCGCCCAGCAGGCGATCACGGAAGGCCGCTTCGCCAGCGAGATCGTTAGCGTGGAGGCGCCGCAGGGGCGTGAGCGGCGCCTGGTCGATACCGACGAGCAGCCCCCCAAGGCCCGCCCAGACAAGATCCCTGGCCTGAAGCCGGCGTTCCGTGAGGGCGGCACGGTCACGGCGGCCAATGCCAGTTCCATTTCCGATGGCGCTGCCGCGCTGCTGCTGATGCGCCTGTCCGAGGCTCAGGAACGTGGTCTGAAACCGCTGGCGCGCATCATCGGTCATGCCGGCCATGCCCAGGCGCCGAATCTGTTCACCACGGCCCCAGTGTCGGCGATCCAGCGCTTGCTGGCGCACATCGAGTGGCCGCTGGAGACGGTCGATCTGTTCGAGATCAACGAGGCGTTCGCCGTGGTGCCCATGGTAGCCATGCGTGAATTGGGCATCGACCACGCCAAACTCAACGTGAACGGCGGCGCCTGCGCCCTGGGACATCCCATCGGCGCGTCCGGTGCGCGCATTCTGGTGACCCTGTTGGCAGCGTTGCAGCAGCGCGGTCTAAAGCGCGGCTTGGCTTCCGTGTGCATTGGTGGCGGTGAAGCCACTGCTGTAGCCATCGAGCTGTACTGAGTACCCACGTACTTGACCTGTGGGAGGGGCTTCAGCCGCGACTGTCGCCGCCGAAGCGCCTCCCACAGTAATTAACCCGTTATACCGGAGCCAGCCATGCTGCCAAAAGAAGAAGACATCCTTATCCGCGACATGGCCCGCCAGTTCGCCCAGGAACGGCTCAAGCCCTTCGCCGCCGACTGGGACCGCGAGCATCGCTTCCCAACCGAGGCCATCACCGAATTGGGCCAGCTGGGCTTTATGGGCATGCTGGTGCCGCAGCAGTGGGGCGGTGCCGAAACCGGTCATCTGGCCTACGCCATGGCCCTGGAGGAGATCGCCGCGGGCGACAGTGCCTGCTCCACCATCATGAGCGTGCACAACTCGGTGGGCTGCATGCCGATCCTCAAATACGGCAGCGAGGCGCAGAAACAGCGTTTTCTCCGTCCGCTGGCCGAGGGCAGCATGCTCGGTGCCTTCGCCCTGACCGAGCCGCAGGCCGGCTCCGACGCCAGCGATCTACGCACCCGCGCCCGGCGCGATGGCGATCACTACATCCTCAATGGCGCCAAGCAATTCATCACCTCCGGCAGCCATGCCGGCATGGTCATCGTCTTCGCCGTCACCGATCCGCAGGCGGGCAAGAAGGGCATCAGCGCCTTTATCGTACCCACCGATACGCCAGGGTTCTCGGTGGTGCGGGTCGAGGACAAGCTCGGCCAGCACGCCTCCGACACCTGCCAGCTCCAGTTCGACGAAGTGCGCATTCCGGCCGAGCTGCGCCTGGGTGAGGAGGGCGAAGGCTATCGCATTGCCCTGGCCAACCTGGAAGGCGGACGCATCGGCATCGCCGCGCAGTCGGTGGGCATGGCCCGCGCCGCGTTCGAGGCGGCGCGTGATTACGCCCACGAGCGGGTGACCTTCGGCAAGCCGATCATCGAACACCAGGCAGTTGCGTTTCGGCTGGCAGACATGGCCACCCAGATCGCCGTGGCGCGGCAGATGGTGCACCACGCGGCGAGCCTGCGTGAGGCAGGCCAGCCATGCCTGACCGAGGCGTCGATGGCCAAGCTGTTCGCCTCGGAGATGGCCGAACGGGTGTGCTCGGCGGCGATCCAGACCCTGGGCGGTTATGGCTACCTGAAAGATTTTCCGGTCGAGCGCATCTACCGCGATGTGCGCGTCTGCCAGATCTACGAAGGCACCAGCGACGTGCAGCGGATGGTGATCGCGCGCAGTCTGTAAGCGTAAGGTGCGCATCCTGCGCACCGATGCCTTGCAAACCAGCCTAGGGTTCGAGGCTCTCGAGCAACTGCAACGCCAGGCGCACGCGCTCGGCATTGGGATAGTTACGGTTGGCGAGTATCACCAGGCCGATATCACGCGCCGGCAGCAGCAGGATGTAGGCGCCGAAGCCGTTGGTCGAACCGGTCTTGTTCAGTAGCAGGTCACCTTCGGCTGGCTTGGGCACGCTGAAACGCTCCACCGGCTGGGGTTGCAGCGCCATTTCTGCAGAATTTCCGGCCTGCAGTTTCGCCAGGCTGATGGGGTAGGCATAGCGCTCCCAGCCCAGGGCCTGGGTCATGTCACCAACCTGGTAGTAACCGCGATGGGTGGAACTGACGGCCTGAAGCAGCGGTGCGGGCAACTTGTCGGGGTGCAGGTTGGCGTCGATGAAGCGCAGCATGTCGGCGGCAGTGGATTTCAAGCCGTAGGCTTCGGCATCCAGCGCGCCGGGACTCACGCGCACGGCCTTGTCGTCGCGGTAGCCCCAGGCATAACGCGTCATCTGCTCGGCCGGTATTTGCACGTAGCTTTCCTGCATGCCCAGTTGCGGCAACAGGTCCTTCTCCATCAACTGCTGAAACGGCTTGGCCATACTGGCCGCTGCCAGGTGACCGAAGAGGCCGATGCTGGGGTTGGAATACAGCCGCTGCATACCCGGCGCATAAACCGCCTGCCAGTTGCGGTAGTAGTCGAGCATCTGCCGTTCGCTACTGACCGCGTCCGGAAATTGCAGTGGCAGGCCACCCGGGGTGTAGGTAGCCAGATCCAGCAGGCTGATGTGATCGAAGGCAGTGCCGCGCAGCTCTGGCAGATATTGGCTGGCGTTGTCGCTGAGGTTCAGCGTGCCGCGCGCTTCGGCGTAGGCGCCGAGGGTGGCGGTGAACAGTTTGCTGATCGAACCCAGTTCGAACAGGGTGTGGCGATCCACCGCCTGGCCGCTTTCACGTGAGGCGACGCCGTATTCGAAGAAATGCTGCTGGCCCTTGTGGCTGATGGCGATGGCCATGCCTGGGATGGCATAGGTCTGCATCATCGGTTTCACGGCAGCATCGACGGCCTGGTTCAGCTCGGCGAAGGCCGATTGGCTACCCAGGCAAAGGCCGAGCGTGACGAGCAGGGGGTGAAGGGATGGGCGCATGATCGTTCCTTGTCAGTTCATCGGGGGCAGGCGGCGGGGCACCGAGGTCTTCTTGACGATGGCGGTGTTGGTTTCGGCGTAGCCGTTGATGCGGTCGAGCACCTCGTCCAGTTGCTCCATGGAGCGCACGTGCAGGCGAGCCACGAAGCAGTCCTCGCCGGTGACCTTGTCGCATTCGGTGAACTCGGGCGTCGCCTGAATCAGTCGCTCCACTTCATGCAGCTTGCCGGGCAGCGGTCGCACGCGAACGATGGCCTGCAACTGATAGCCGAAATGGCGCGGATCGATCTCCACCGTATAGCCCTTGAGCACGCCGCGTTCCTCCAGACGGCGCAGCCGCTCGGCCACGCTGGGCGAGGACAGGCCACTGATCTGCGCCAGGGCTTTGAGTGAACGCCGCGAGTCTTCCATCAGGGCGGCGATCAGGGTCTGGTCGATTTCATCGGTCATTGCAGGCCTCGTTAGGTAAAAGCCGGAATATGCCGTTGTAAAAAAGGCGAGGACTGGATTCTGCCTCAGATTCTCCATGGAGAGGGAAGTTGCACCTTCGGATAATTATCGTCATCTCTCGAAGAGGCTCCCCTCATGGATAACAACCTCAAGCGCGGCTCGCTGGAAATGGTCGCCGCCATGCTGATTTCCGGCACCATCGGTTGGTTCGTCCTGGTATCCGGCCAGGCCGTGGTGGATGTGGTGTTCTGGCGCTGCCTGATCGGCGGCGGCGTGTTGCTGTTGGTCTGCGCCGTGCTCGGCCTGCTGCGTAACGAACTTCTGGGGCGGCGCGTATTGCTGCTGGCGGTGCTCAGCGGCGTGGCCATCGTCGGCAACTGGTTGCTGTTGTTCGCCTCCTACGCGCAGGCTTCCATCGCCGTCAGCACCGTGGTCTACAACTTCCAGCCTTTCATGTTGGTGGGCCTGGCGGCGCTGTTTCTCGGCGAGCGCATCACCTGGCTCAAGCTCGGTTGGCTGGCGCTGGCTTTCATCGGCATGCTGGCCATCGTCAGTGCCCACGGGCGGGGCGCGGTGGCCGCTGGCAACTACCTGCTTGGCATCGCCCTGGCGCTGGGGGCGGCGCTGCTCTATGCGGTCGCGGCATTGATCGTCAAACGCCTCAGCGCTACGCCGCCGCATCTGATCGCGCTGATCCAGTTGCTGACTGGTGTGCTGATGCTGGCGCCCGTGGCTGGGCATCAGCTGCCGCAGGGCGAGGCGGCCTGGGCCAGCCTTGCGACCCTGGGTGTGGTGCATACCGGGCTGATGTACATGCTGCTCTACGGCGCCATCCAGAAACTGCCGACGGCGCTGACCGGCGCGCTGTCGTTCATTTATCCGGTGGCGGCGATCCTCGTCGACTGGCTGGCCTTCGATCACTGGCTCAGCCCGCTGCAGTGGCTCGGTGTGGCGGCCATTCTGCTAGCGGCCGCGGGCATGCAGCAGGGCTGGCGGCTGGGCATAAAGACCCGGCGTGCCGTCAGGGTCTGACGCCCTGTTCGCGTAGGCGCTTGTACAGTGTGTTGCGGCTCAGGCCGAGGTGGCGGGCAAGGTAGGAAATGTTGCCGCCGCAGGCCTGGTACTGGCTGGCCAGATCGTCGGGCTCGGGGTGTGCTTGCAGGGTCGTGTCCGTCGGCAGGTCGAGAAAAAAGTCGTCCGGCAGGTGTTCGGCGCGGATGGGCTGATCGTCTGCCATGGCCAGCGCCACGCGCAGCACGCTGCTGAGTTGGCGCAGGTTGCCTGGCCATGGGTGGTGCTGAAACAGCTCCAGTACCTCGCGGCTGATACCCGCGTGCTGGTGGGGTTCGCGGTGCTGCTCCCACAGTTTATGGAACAGCGCCTGCTTGTCGCTGCGTTCGCGCAGTGGCGGCAGCTCCAGGTTCAGGCCGCTGATGCGGTAGTACAGGTCGGCGCGGAACTGGCCGCTGTCGACGTCCTGGCGCAGCGGGCGGTTGGTGGCAGAGACCAGGCGCACGTCGACCGGATGCAGCTCGCTGCTGCCCAGCGGCTGCACGCAACGTTCCTGCAGCACGCGCAGCAGGCGCGCCTGCACGCGCAGCGGCATGTCGCCGATCTCGTCGAGAAACAGCGTGCCCTTGTGCGCCTTGCGGATCAGCCCGATGTGGCCCTTCTGGCTGGCGCCGGTAAAGGCGCCTTTCTCGTAGCCGAACAGCTCCGACTCCACCAGCTCGGCGGGAATGGCTGCGCAATTGACCGCGATGAACGGCTGACTGGCGCGCGAACTGGCCTGGTGCAGCGCCTTGACGAAAACCTCCTTGCCGGCACCGGTTTCGCCCTGAATCAGGATCGGAATGTCCTTCTCCAACAGGCGTTCGGCCTGGCGCACGGCCTTGTCCATGCGCGCATCGCCAGCACTCAGGGTATGCAGCTGTGGCTCTTGCGGCGTGCTCGGGGTGGCTTGCGGGCGGAAGTCGCGAGGCTGGATCGGAGCGGGTCGGGCAGGGCGGCGCACACGTGCATGGAAGCGAAAATGACCGCTGGTGCGCAGGCTGAAGGGCTGACCGTCTGGTTGGTTGAGCAACTGCTGCAGCGGTACGTCGAATAGCTGCTCGATGGCGCCGTAGGTCAAGGCATGGCCAAGCAGGTTATCGGCGCGGCGGTTGGCGGAGACCACGTGGCCCTGCTCGTCGAACACCACCAGGCCGGCCCAGGGGCTATCGAGGTTGTCCAGGCTGGTGTTGAAGCTGAGCAGGTGGTACTGGTCGGCGAACAGCTTGAGGAGCAGTCGGTTCTCCACTGACTGGCTCATCATCTTGACCATGCCGAGGGTGTGCGCCGGCGGCAGGTAGCTGTCGCTGGATACGTCGAGCACGGCGATCATGCGCCGTTGCTCATCGAAGATCGGCGAGGCCGAACCGGTCATGAAACGGTTGGCCTTGAGGAAGTGCTCGTCGTGCTGGATATGCACTGCCTGGCCGCAACTGAGCGCGGTGCCGATGGCGTTGGTGCCGGTGTAACGCTCCAGCCAGCTGGCGCCGGCGACGAAACCGGCGGCCTGACGCGGCTCGATGAAGCGCTGGTCGCCCCAGGATTGCAGCAGCCGGCCCTGGTCGTCGGCGAGCATGATCAGGCAGTTGGAGTTGGAAAGGATGGTGCCGTAGTAGGGCAGCACTTCCTGGTGGGTGGTCTGCACCAGGGCCTGGCGGCTTTCCAGCAGGGCCGAAAGTTCGCCGGCAGGCGGTGGGTCGAAGCGCGGCGAGCTCTGATGGGTCAGGCCATAGTCACGACAGCGCGACCAGGACTCCTGGATGAGGGTGTCGTGCGCCGGGGCGCGGGCAGCTTCTGTCATACATGATCTCTTCTTGTCGGTTCGCGATCTGCGCCGCGATCGATCCAGTTTCGTTCAAGCCTGTTCAAAGTCAACGAACGAATTGTTCAGTTGTTCACATTCGACTGTTCAAAAGTGTTCAGTGGAAAACCGTCGCTGCACCGCTCTTTGGCGGCTTTTTCGATTCTGATCAACGAGATGCGTTGGTTTTTTGGAGGCTGGCACGCTTGTCGCTATCGATGTTCGCAACCGAATGGCACGACAAGAAAAAGGACAGGCCATGTCGCTCAAGCTCGAACACGTCACCCGTATCGTCGACGGCCAGGTGCATATCGACGATGCCTGCCTGAGTTTCGAACCGGGCTCCTTCAACGTCCTGCTCGGCCGCACCCTGGCCGGCAAGACCAGCCTGATGCGGCTGATGGCCGGTCTGGATCGGCCCAGCAGCGGCCGTGTGCTGATGAACGGCGCCGATGTCACTGGCGTACCGGTGCGCCAGCGCAACGTGTCGATGGTCTATCAGCAGTTCATCAACTACCCGACCCTGACGGTGTTCGAAAACATCGCCTCGCCGCTGCGCCAGGCTGGTGTGGCCAAGGAGCAGATCGTCGAGAAGGTCGAGGCTACCGCGCGCATGCTGCGCATCGACAAACTGTTGTCGCGCTTTCCGCTGGAGCTGTCCGGCGGCCAGCAGCAGCGCACGGCCATGGCCCGGGCGCTGGTCAAGGATGCCTCGCTGATTCTCTTCGACGAGCCTCTGGTCAACCTCGACTACAAGCTGCGTGAGGAGCTGCGCCAGGAAATGCGCGAGCTGTTCCAGGCGCGCCACACCATCGCCATCTACGCCACCACCGAGCCCAACGAGGCGCTGGCCCTGGGTGGCACCACCACCATCCTCCACGAGGGGCGGGTGGTGCAGAGCGGCAAGACCGCCGAGGTCTACCACCGTCCGCAGCAGATGCTGGCCGCCGAGCTGTTCTCGGAACCGGCGATCAACCTGCTGCCTGGACGCATCAGTGGCACTGAGGTGAGCTTCGCCGATTGCGTGCATTTTCCGCTCAACCCCGATCTGCGCGGCATCGCCGAGGGTGAATATCGCTTCGGCGTGCGCCCCAGCCATATCGGCCTGGTGCCCTCCAATGACGATGATCTGGAGCTGGCGGTAACCGTCGAGCTGGCCGAGATCAGCGGCTCGGAAACCTTCCTGCATGTGCGCAACGAGCAGTTCGTGCTGGTGCTGCACCTGCCGGGCGTGCACGAGTATGCGGTGGACACGCCGATACTGATCTACATCCCCACCCACAAGCTGTTCGTCTTCGCCGCCGATGGGCAGTTGGTGCAGGCGCCCAGTCGCCGCCAGGGGAGGGCTGCCTGATGGCCGAGATTCGCTTGCACAACCTCGCGCACAGCTACAGCGGCGTGCCGAAGGTGCCGGAAGACTACGCGATTCGCGAGATGAACCATGTCTGGCAGCAGGGTGGCGCCTATGCGCTGCTGGGCCCGTCAGGCTGCGGCAAGTCCACATTGCTCAACATCATCTCCGGTCTGCTCAGCCCGTCGCAGGGCGAAGTGCAGTTCGACGGCAAGGCAGTCAACACGCTGTCGCCGCAGGAGCGCAACATCGCCCAGGTTTTCCAGTTTCCGGTGGTCTACGACACCATGACGGTGTTCGACAACCTGGCCTTCCCGCTGCGCAACCAGGGCATGGATGAAGCGCGGGTGATGAGCAAGGTGCACGAGATCGCCGAGGTGCTGGAGCTGCATCCGCTGCTGCACAAGAAGGCGCGCAACCTCACCGCCGACGAAAAGCAGAAGGTCTCCATGGGTCGTGGTCTGGTGCGTGACGACGTGTCGGCGATCCTCTTCGACGAGCCACTGACGGTGATCGACCCACACCTGAAATGGAAGCTGCGACGCAAGCTCAAGCAGATCCACGAGCAGTTCAACATCACCATGGTCTACGTCACCCATGATCAGCTGGAGGCTTCCACCTTTGCCGACAAGATCGCGGTGATGTATGGCGGGCAGATCGTCCAGTTCGGCACGCCGCGCGAGCTGTTCGAGCGCCCGGGGCACACCTTCGTCGGCTATTTCATCGGTAGCCCCGGCATGAACCTGATCGAGGTGCAGCGCTGCGAGGGCGGCGTGCGTTTTGCCGGGACGGTATTACCGCTCTCCGCCGCGCTCAACCAGCGCCTGGCCGAGCTGGACGGCAAGCGCCTGCAGGTGGGCATCCGTCCCGAGTTCGTGCATGTCTGGGATGGCGCCTATGAAGACGCGCTGTGTGGTCGGGTGCTGCACGTCGAGGATCTCGGCACCTACAAGATTCTCACCTTCGATCTCGACGGCCAGGTGCTCAAGGTGCGCCTGCAGGAGGATCAGCCGGTGCCGCGCGAGCAGGTCTACCTCAGCTTCCCGGCGCAGTGGCTGATGCTCTATGCCGACGACTACCTGGTGGAGGTGGCGCCATGAGGGTGCAGAACAACAAGGCCTGGTGGCTGGTACTGCCGGTGTTCCTGCTGGTGGCGTTCAGCGCCATCGTGCCGATGATGACGGTGGTCAACTACTCGGTGCAGGACATCTTCGACCCGTCCACGCGCTACTTCGTCGGCGTCGACTGGTATCGCCAGGTGTTGCAGGACCCGCGCCTGCACGACTCGCTGCTGCGCCAGTTCATCTTTTCCGCCTGCGTGCTGCTGATCCAGATCCCGCTGGGCATCGCCATTGCCTTGTGCATGCCGACACGCGGGCGTTGGGCGTCGCTGTGCCTGATCCTGATGGCCATTCCGCTGCTGATCCCGTGGAACGTGGTGGGCACCATCTGGCAGATCTTCGGCCGCGCCGATATCGGCCTGATGGGCTGGGTGCTGAACAAGCTGGGCATCAGCTACAACTATGCCTCCAACACCATGGATGCCTGGGTCACGGTGCTGATCATGGACGTCTGGCACTGGACCTCGCTGGTGGCGCTGTTGTGCTACTCCGGTCTGCGCGCCATTCCCGACGTCTATTACCAGGCCGCACGCATCGATCGTGCGTCAAACTGGGCAGTGTTCCGCCATATCCAGCTGCCCAAGCTGAAAAGCGTGCTGCTGATCGCGGTGATGCTGCGCTTCATGGACAGTTTCATGATCTACACCGAGCCCTTCGTGCTCACCGGCGGCGGGCCTGGCAACGCCACCACCTTCCTCAGCCAGACCCTGACGCAAATGGCCATCGGCCAGTTCGATCTGGGCCCGGCCGCGGCGTTCTCGCTGGTGTACTTCCTGATCATCCTGCTGGTGTCCTGGTTGTTCTACACCGCGATGACCCACGACGACAAAACCCGCTGAGGCCGACCATGACGCTACGCAAACGCCTGGTACTGCTGATCTATTTCCTGTTTCTGCTGGTGCCGATCTACTGGCTGCTGAACATGTCGTTCAAGAGCAATACCGAGATCCTCGGTGGCCTCAGCCTGTGGCCGCAGAGTTTCACCCTGGACAACTACCGGGTGATCTTCACCGACCGCAGCTGGTACGAGGGCTACCTCAACTCGCTGTACTACGTCAGCCTCAACACCCTGATCTCGCTCAGCGTGGCGCTGCCGGCGGCCTATGCCTTCTCGCGCTATCGCTTCCTCGGCGACAAGCACCTGTTCTTCTGGCTGCTGACCAACCGCATGGCGCCGCCAGCGGTGTTCCTGCTGCCGTTCTTCCAGCTGTACTCGTCCATCGGCCTGTTCGACACCCATATCGCCGTGGCACTGGCGCACTGTCTGTTCAACGTGCCGCTGGCGGTGTGGATCCTCGAAGGCTTCATGTCCAGCGTGCCGAAGGAAATCGATGAGACGGCCTATATCGACGGCTACAGTTTCCCCAAGTTCTTCGTGAAGATCTTCATCCCGCTGATCCGCTCCGGCATTGGCGTCACCGCCTTCTTCTGCTTCATGTTCTCCTGGGTCGAGTTGCTGCTGGCGCGCACCCTGACCTCGGTGGACGCCAAGCCCATCGCGGCGGTGATGACCCGTACCGTGTCCGCCTCGGGCATCGACTGGGGCGTGCTGGCTGCTGCCGGGGTACTGACCATCCTTCCGGGGATGCTGGTGATCTGGTTCGTTCGCAACCATGTGGCCAAGGGCTTCGCCCTCGGTCGCGTGTAAGGGAGGTTCGTCATGAGCTGGATGGCCTGGACTCTACCGACCGCGCTGTTCTTCGGCGGTATCGCCGTACTGCTGGCCGGCATGACGCTGGTCGAGCTGCGCTGGCCGTGCGTCGAGCGCAAGGGTTTTCTGCCGATCACCACCACCCGGGGTGATCGGTTGTTCATCGGTCTGCTCGGCAGCGCCTACCTGCACCTGCTGGTGATAGGCGTGACCGACTGGAGCGTGTGGATAGCGTCGCTGCTATCGCTGTTGTGGTTGTGCGCAGTCATGCGCTGGGGCTGAGCCGGGCTGCCGCCGGTATGCCTCTCCCCAAATCCTGAGATGGAGGTCTCTATGTTCGACAATAACAACAAGACCCGACATAGCATGGCGTTGGCCGCCTTGCTGGCGTTGTCCGGTTTGAGCGGTGCGGCCTGGGCGGATGCCTATGAAGAGGCCGCGAAGAAATGGATCGCCGATGAATTCAACCCATCTACCCTGACGCCTGAGCAGCAGCTCGAAGAGCTGAAATGGTTCATCAAGGCCGCCGAGCCGTTTCGTGGCATGAACATCAGCGTGGTGTCGGAAACCATCACCACCCACGAGTACGAGTCCAAGGTGCTGGCCAAGGCCTTCAGCGAGATCACCGGGATCAAGCTCAAGCACGACCTGCTGCAGGAAGGCGACGTGGTCGAGAAGCTGCAGACGCAGATGCAGTCGGACAAGAACATCTACGACGGCTGGGTCAACGACTCCGACCTGATCGGCACCCACGCGCGCTACGGCAAGGCGGTGGCGATCAGCGACATGATCGAAGGCGAGGGCAAGGACTTCACGTCGCCGACCCTGGACCTCGAAGACTTCATCGGCACTTCCTTTACCACCGGGCCGGACGGCAAGCTGTATCAATTGCCCGACCAGCAATTCGCCAACCTCTACTGGTTCCGTGCCGACTGGTTCGAGCGCCCGGAGCTCAAGGCCAAGTTCAAGGAGATCTACGGCTACGAGCTGGGCGTGCCGGTCAACTGGTCGGCCTACGAGGACATTGCCGAGTTCTTCTCGGTGCACGTCAAGGAAATCGACGGTCAGCGCGTCTACGGCCACATGGACTACGGCAAGAAGGACCCGTCGCTGGGCTGGCGTTTCACCGATGCCTGGTTCTCCATGGCCGGCGGCGGCGACAAGGGCTTACCCAACGGTTTGCCGGTGGACGAGTGGGGTATTCGCGTCGATGGCTGCCGTCCGGTGGGCTCCAGCGTTGCCCGTGGTGGCGATACCAATGGCCCGGCGGCCGTGTTCGCCACGCAGAAATACGTCGACTGGATGCGTCAGTACGCGCCGCCGGAAGCGCAGGGCATGACCTTCTCCGAATCCGGGCCGGTGCCGGCGCAGGGCGCCATTGCCCAGCAGATCTTCTGGTACACCGCCTTTACCGCCGACATGACCAAACCGGGCCTGCCGGTGGTCAACGAAGACGGTACGCCGAAGTGGCGCATGGCGCCTTCGCCGAAAGGACCGTACTGGGAGGAGGGCATGAAGCTCGGCTATCAGGACGCCGGTTCCTGGACCTTCCTCAAGTCCACCCCGGAGAAGCAGCGTCTGGCCGCCTGGCTCTACGCCCAGTTCGTCACCTCCAAGACCGTGTCGCTGAAGAAGACCCTGGTCGGTCTGACGCCGATTCGCGAGTCGGACATCAACTCCCAGGCCATGACCGACGCCGCGCCCAAGCTCGGTGGCCTGGTGGAGTTCTACCGCAGCCCGGCGCGCGTGCAGTGGACGCCGACCGGCACCAACGTGCCGGATTATCCGCGTCTGGCTCAGCTGTGGTGGCAGTTCATTGCCGAGGCCGCCAGCGGCGACAAGACCCCGCAACAGGCACTGGATGGCCTGGCGGCTGCGCAGGACACCATGCTCGGTCGCCTGGAACGCTCCGGCGTGCTGGGTGAATGCGGGCCGAAGCTCAACGAGCCGCGTGATCCGCAGTACTGGTTCGATCAGCCGGGCGCACCGAAACCCAAGCTGGCCAACGAGAAACCCAAAGGCGAGACCATTGCCTACGACGAGTTGCTCAAGTCCTGGGAACAGTCGCGCAACTGATCTAAGTGGCGCAGTGGCTGAAGCCCTTCGGCGAGGGGGCTTCCTTCCCTGTGGGAGCGGCTTCAGCCGCGATAAAAAACGGCACCCTAGGGTGCCGTTTTTCATTCAGCCGTACCGCTTATTTATGCAGATGCTCGGCCGCGTGCAGGGTGTTCTCCAAGAGACCTGCGCGAGTCATTGGGCCAACGCCGCCTGGAACCGGGGTGATCCAGCTGGCGCGGGGCAGGGCGGCATCAAAGGTCACGTCGCCGACCAGCTTGCCGTCTTCCTGGCGGTTGATGCCGACGTCGATGACGATGGCGCCTGGCTTGATCCACTCCCCCTTGACCAGCCCAGGCTTGCCGGCAGCGACCACGACAATATCGGCCTGGCCGACGTGAGCAGCCAGATCCTTGGTGAAGCGGTGGGTGACGGTCACGGTGCAACCGGCCAGCAGCAACTCCATGGCCATTGGTCGGCCGACGATATTGGACGCGCCAACTACCACTGCATGCATGCCGTAGAGATCGGCGCCCGTGCTTTCCAGCAGCGTCATGATGCCCTTGGGGGTACAGGGGCGCAGCAGCGGCATGCGCTGGGCCAGGCGGCCGATGTTGTAGGGATGGAAGCCGTCCACATCTTTATCCGGGCGAATGCGTTCGAGCAGCAGGGACGAGTCGAGATTCTCCGGCAGCGGCAGCTGTACCAGGATGCCGTCGATGGCCGGGTCTTCATTGAGCTCGTCGATCAGGGCGAGCAGATCGGCCTGGCTGGTCTCTGCCGGCAGATCATAGGCGCGGGAAACAAAGCCGACTTCTTCGCAATCCTTGCGTTTATGTGACACATAGACCTGGGAGGCGGGATCGGTGCCGACCAGGATCACGGCCAGGCCTGGCGCACGAAGGCCTTGCTGGCGGCGTTCGGCGACACGTTGGGCAATCTGCTGGCGGAGGCTGGCGGCGATCGCCTTGCCGTCGATCAGTTGTGCGGTCATTGCGCTGGTTAACCATTAATAAGGATGAAAAAAGGACGCGCATTCTCGCATGGGCGCTCACCTGGGCAAAGGCGCCTGCCATCGTTTTCGCGTAACTCCTTTAAATCGCTGAATTTTTTTGAAAATTTCTGTTGACGAGGTTGGGAGCCGTCTATAACATTCGCCCCGCTTCTCAGGAACAGCCACTCGCTGGGTGAGACGGCAAGAGTCAAGTCCTCGTGGCAAGGCTCAAGTCGAAAGCTTGTAAGTCTGCACTAGCGGATGGATAAGCGCCCGTAGCTCAGCTGGATAGAGCATCCGCCTTCTAAGCGGATGGTCGCAGGTTCGAGTCCTGCCGGGTGCGCCATTTGGCGGTCAGGCAAGTTGAGTAAGCAAATGCAATATGGTGGGCGTAGCTCAGTTGGTAGAGCACAGGATTGTGGCTCCTGGTGTCGTGGGTTCGATTCCCATCGTCCACCCCATATTCCAAAGCGCCAGGCCAAAAGCCTGGCGTTTTTGTTTTAAGCTGCAAAGCCACGCGGACGTGGTGGAATTGGTAGACACACCAGATTTAGGTTCTGGCGCCGCAAGGTGTGAGAGTTCGAGTCTCTCCGTCCGCACCATGTACAAGCCAGTATTTCCGGGGGTTCTAGCCGGATCGCTTCTCAGATGGGAGCGTTTTGGGAACACTTTGGGAATGGTGGAACGAAAAAGGCAGCCTGCGAGGGCTGCCTTTTGTCGTTTCTAGGGCCTGGATTCACAGCTTTAGCGCGTGCTCCAGGAGCGGGATCATGTCCGGGCCGTCCTTGCTGATGTACTTGCCGTAATGACGTTCGAGCATTGCGATTGTCGTGTGCTTCCATACGGCTGACGCAGGCTGGGCAGAGGCACTTGTAACCGCCGCTGTTGGTGGTCATGGCTGGGGCTTCCTGTGCAGGGCGAGGATGGCGCCCACTTCGGCGTGGCGCGCGGCGATGTGCTGGCGGTGGGCGGTGATGATGCTGGCCAGCTCGGCTTCGTCGATTTGCCCGTCTTCCAGGGCCTTGAGGATCATCGCGTCGACCTTGCCGCGCTTTACCGCCGTGCCCATGGCGCGGGCCAGCAGGTCAATGTTGTCCGTGTCTGTCAGCTCGGGCAGGGGACGTAAACGCCGTTGTAGAGGCTGGTGAGGTAGTCGGGCAGATAGCTGGTGCCGGCGACCTTCTCCAGCTGGCGCACTTGTTCGTCCGTCAGCGGGCGGTTGCCGGGGTTCTCGTACAGCTTGTTGTCGAACTGCTTGAGGTCCAGCCCCGGGCAGGTGGCGGCGCATTCGCGGCCCCCTGGGAAGGCGCCCCGGTGAGGGGGAATGCGAGGGCGATATCGGCAAGGCCGTGCTGGTGGGCGATCCCTTGTGAATCTAGTTGATGTCGGCTGACGAAGATTGCCTCTGCGATTTCTCGGCGACTTCTGTGTTGTACGCTTTCCTAAACTCGTCAGGCGTCATCCACTCTCTTGTGCACTGTACTAGCCCGAACTTATAGCCGTATCTTTGGTCGGGAATTGCGATTATTGCTTTGCCTACCTCTAAGAGAGCAATTTTTGCACCCTCGACTTCATCAAGGTCACAGGCTTTCGGTTTAATATGAAAGCTGGCGCTCACAAGTTGCTCGCGGATCTTTGTTTCTGCCCAGTCCGTTTTAAGTAGCGCGCTTATAAGAATTATAGGGTTCAGCGCCAGAATTGCGCAGCAAAACGAGAGCGCATAAAGCTTGGTGTGTTCTTCGGGTGCACGAGACTTAACATGTACCTGACCCAATGGGCTGCTCAGTGGCTTCTTCACCCCTGATTTAACACCTGCGCCAAATAGGGCTGCTGCATACAATACCAGGAATACAGTTGCTAACATGGTTATCCATGCGAGCGGAACCATAATGATGCTCAGCCAAGACATGGCTGTTGGTAGTTCGCTGGCTCTAACGCCTGTCAGGTGTCCAATCACACCTTCTGCGTAGCTAGTCGCTACTGAATAGTTTACTGCCACTAAAATTACTGCACTGGCATTCAGTTGTGCGGTGTATTTCTTGTATATCGCTCTAATTGTTGGGGAGGTGAATACTGATATGGCGGACAATACGGTGGCTATTAGAAGTAGTGTAACTGCCGAGGATGTGACAAGACCATCACTGCTCTTTGTTAAAATAGAATAAAAGGCTAAAGGCAGGAAGAGTGCAAATATGACTGAAAGAAAATAAATGGTTCTTTCGTCGCGCTCAAGTGTTTTGGCGAGTTTTATGGCGTACCGAGCTGTTGAGATATCCGGGTGACCATGACGACTGGCGTGGTTGGCAAGCAGCCCCCACATGATAGGGAAATACAGGTAGATAACTGCTATTAGGTAAAGCGCATCCATTCGGTGTCTCGCTGTCCAGGAGTGCAAAGCAGGCAATTTAACATCGCGGAGTGGTCTTGTTCATCTGTTACTCATGCTTTGGGGGAGTTGAGCCCCTGGATGGTTGAAGCCGGTGCCCTGCAGCCGGTGCTTAGGAGCGTGCATATCCTGAAGCGGCAGTATGGTCTGCGGACAACTGCCAATGACGGAGTATGCAGATGCGTAGTGATGTTCGAGAGGCTGCGCCGGTCAACCTGAGGATCAGGGTGTGCAGCCCTTACAAGAGTGGGTCACGCCAGAGGAACGGCTATTGCTGAGGTTCTATCGCCAGCTTGATCAGGGCGAACAGGCGTTTATGCGCCGTGCGATTGAAGCCATGGTGACGCGAGATTCGCCCAAGTGAAAGAAGAAGCCCCGCCGATGCGGGGCTTTCTCAAGAGACAGAACCTAATCGGTCACTGTCACCTCTAGGGTTCTCGAAACTCCTGTATCTGAGTCAATGAAGGTAAGGAATACAGGTGCTGTGGTTTTCGTCTTCCCTTTGAGCACAATTGAGCGAATACCGTTGTTTGACTCAAACTTTGATTCAATTGCCGTGGACTCTGGTGATGACTTGATAGTAAAGAAGCCAGAGCCATCAAGTATCTGGTAATTCTTTGTTTCTCCAATCTTTATGGTGAGCTTGCCGTTGCTTGGAAAGCCTGCAATCACAAAGTCTGAGCTAAATATGCTGCATTGAGGCTTTAATGAATCTCTTTGAATTTCCGCATGTCGCTCTTCTACTGAATCAATCCAATTAATAACCGCTAGCACGTTTGGATCTACATTGTCATCGAGTCTAAGATTTTTGTCTTTAGACGGCATGCTTTCTTGCACTGCATCTGATACTGCTTTGTAAGATTCGGCTGTGGTGGGCTGTAAATTACTTTGTAGTCTATTTACAGCGTTAGCCGTAATGCGAATGTTGGTCTTCATCTGCAGGTCGTACTTATGTGCAATCTTGATTGCTGCGTTGTATCTGCCCTCATATGGCTCTAAAGCTGTATGGTTCTTTCCATAAAGTTCTACTGCTTCTTTAGTATCGAATACGCTATAGAATTCAATGAGACAAGACATTGCAGCCGAGCCCCCCATCCAGATTTGCTCTCTGGTGGGTTTGTATAAAGCCAAACCAGTGCCATAGAGAGCACCTCCACCTGCTGCGAGTGCAAGGTATTGGTGGCCGCTACTTGCAACAGCCGCTTTGTAAGCGCCTAACCCTAGAACTCCCGCTAAGGCAATGGTTGACGTGCTTGAGTAATACGAAGCGGTGATTGCGTTTGACTCGTACTCACGGCTGAAGTGGCAAGCCATTTCTTTACCTGATTTAGGGTCAGGCTTGCTGTCCCCTGTTGTCTCGGAGCAGTAAACCTCCGCTACGGGGGTGTATGGAGAGAGGATTGAACACGCTTGCAGTGCCACACAGGCGACGATCGTCAGACTCTGGAGAGCGAGTTTCATGATGAATCTTCCCTGGGATTTGGGGTATACACCATGGAGCATGGCATAAAGCCATGCCCTTTCAAGGCTGCGAAGCAAACTCTCGTCTAACCGCCCGCTGCGCTCTGGCCTTGCTGGCGTACAGGTGGGTGAGGCGCTTCGGGGGGTGGTCTGGTCGCCCTCGGTGAGCTTGTGTTGCTGGCCGGTCCTGGCGTCGCGGTACCAGGCCAGCACGCCGGTATAGCCGGCATTCTCATCGGCCAGGCCGGCGATATCGTCGCCGTCCGGCAATTGCGATTCCAGATCCAGGGACGTGGTGAAGGCGTCGGGGGTGAAGCTGTGGCGGATGTTGCCGCCGAGCCAGACGGCAGCGCTGTTGCCGCCGTGATGCGAGTTAGAACGTTGTGGCTCGGGCGCGTCTAGAAATTGATTCGATACATAGGGATGGGCACATTATGCTTTGTTAGGGAGCACGCCAATGCGAGCTTATATAAAAAGTATGACTTTTCGCTTGGTGTAAGTTGCGAAAACTTACTTTCTATATCTTGGCCCCACATGCGTGCACGGCGTGATTTAAAATAAATGATGTAAGGCGTAAATGTATACCAGGCCAGCGTGTTGTTCACGGCCCCAGGGGTAAAGCTAATGAGCCCCATAGCAATGAATTGTACAGCGCAAAATGGGCAGCAAAGCTTATCCACGTATATAGGTCGAAAAATGCCTCTGTCGTGTTGGCGCTCCATTAGACGTAATTCAGCGTGCATGTTAGATATTCGGTCGTAATCCCCCGCTCTAAGATGGAGCTCGCTGTTGTCGAGGAGGGCTTGCCGGTCATTGAAAATGAAATTCACGGCGCCCTCTGTTTCGCCACTGGCTGTTGTGGTTAGCGCTAAACAGTTGGTTGCTATAAGTGGTCTTGCATACTTCCCGAATGTGGTTCTTGTTGATATATTTTTTACTTGTAGGTCCAGCCTTCTGGATAGACCTCCTTTTTTTACATGCGGCTGTATAACGTCGTAGATATTGTTGAACGCATGCAGTGCCAATGCTTCAATTAAATCCTTGCGACTGTTGTTGAACAAGTGGCTGGTTGAGCCGAGCATTTCATGGCGATTGTGGCCCTTGAAAGGGTCATACCCAATCGAAGCTCTTACCTGCTTGGTGGTAGAGCCAAGTGAGGCAGCGTCCTTCACACTCAAGTAGTCAACAATTTTTGAGGCAACGGAAGGCACATTCAGAATGTCAAGTAATGAAAGTAATACTTGCGGATTGGATAGTGCTAATGTACGAGTGTGGTTGCGATCTACCTCCCTGATATAAAGCATGAATTCGCCGTTGGGGTCTTCTAATTCGAGTCGAAGGCATGGAACAGTTATAAAAGCTTGAGTTACCCAAGAAATATACGTCTCGTCGTTATTGCTATATTCCGTATGTGCGGCACCTTCATACCCAACGTCTGCAATTAGGTCACGATTGTACATGGCAACCATATCCATGTGGAAATTATGGCGATTACCTTGTTCGAGAAAAAAACCAGGTATTGGACTGCTATGAATGAGGGAGATTGTCCAGCGGGCCATTGCTAACGTGATCATTTAGGTCTTCCCTGAAATAACTCGCTTTATTGTTATGCTGGCTAGTGGTTTTAGAATGACAGGCTATTTAATTGGTATAGTCGAGGGCTATGTTGCTGGCAAATCTTACAACTGGTTGTCAGATAGCTTCGATTTCGACGCTAGTCTGGTGATGTAGCTGTTACAGCGACTCAGCGTGCTGAGTGCGCATCCACTCCCGCTTGACCGCCCGCTGCGCGCTGGGCTTGCTCTCGTAGAGGTGGGTGAGGCGGCGCGGGTTGCTCTGGTCGCCCTCGGTGATCTTGTGTTGCTTGCCGGTCGTGGCGTCGCGGTACCAGGCGACGATGCCGGTATAGCCGGCGCCCTGGTCGGCCAGGCCGGCGATATCGTCGCCGTCCGGCAATTGCGATTCCAGATCCAGGGACGTGGTGAAGGCGTCGGGGGTGAAGCTGTGGCGGATGTTGCCGCCGAGCCAGACGATGGCGGCAATCTCGGCCTTGATGCCGGTGAGGCTGTAGGTCTGGTCGGGGATCAGCTCGGGGCGGCCCTTGGCCAGGGTGTAGCTGAGCGTGGCGGTGCCACGCTGTAGGCGCTTCCACTCGGCGCGGGCGGCCTGCAGGGCGCTGGCCTGTTCGGTGTAGCTGTGGCGCAGTTCCTTGAGGTTGTCGCCGGCGCCGGCGATGGCCTCTTTTTTGTCCGCGCTGTTTACGTCGTAGTAGTAGGCCTTGACGCCGGTGTAGGCGTCGCGGTCGGCCTGCAGAAAGCGGTGTTGGTCGCCGTCTGCCCTGGTGAGGGTGACGTGGGGCAGGGCGAGGCCGCTGGCGGTGGTGGCCTTGCCGGTGGGCAGGAACAGCAGCCGGCCGGCTTTGATGGTGGCGATGGCGTCATGCTCGCGGCCGAGGCGGCTGAGCAGGTTGGCGTCTGACTCATTGGCCTGATCGACCTGCAGCAGCTCGATGCCGGCGAGCACGGCGCTGACCAGCGGGGTGAGGCCATAGGCGGCGATGGCGCTGATGATGAAGGCCAGTGGTGTGGCGTCCCAGGAACGTTCCCGGCGCACCTTGAGGCCGCCGCGCAAGTCAGCGCGGCGGGCGCGAATGCAGAGGATGTCCGGCGCGCCGCTGTGCTCGGTTTCGTCGACGGTGTAGGTGCCTTTGTCGATCAGCCCGGTGTTACCACAAGTTTAGGGTGGCGCCGCGCGGTGGGATGGCGAGCAGGCCGTCGTGGTCACTGATGGTGAAGTCGCGCTGGTCGGCCTCCAGCTCGCGATTGTCAGTCAGCTCGATGCTGATAAGGCGCGGCTCCTGGCTGCCGGGCATATCGGTGCGACTGTTATTAGTGCGCTTGAGAAGGACGGTGATTTATTTTATGTTATTGATTTTTAAGGGTTTTAATTTGAGTCGCTTTAGTCGCCTGGTTAGGTGATTTCCTTGCCTGGGGCTTACCAATTTATGACGTTTCTGAATCCACGCTAACCCTTTGATAAAGCTGGCTTTCAGGCATATAGAGCATGCCGATTGCCAAAATTACCTTTTTGCTTTGCCTCAAAATAAATCCGTGTAGAATGCCGCCGCCTGCGGTGCTGAGCACCCGTGCTCGTTCTCACTGGGAACAAGCTGGGAACAGATTCACGCTCACGCACTTGCGCCCATTCACACAAATCAAGGCCTCCAGGCCTGGCAGTCGGGGTGTGGTGAGTTCGAGTCTCTCCGTCCGCACCATCTTTATATAGCCCCTCCCGACTGCCGCCTGCTTCTAGGGTGACTTCTGCACATTGACCCTCTAGAATGCTTGGCCTTGATTCGGGGCCGGTTCGAGCCGGCTTATGTCTGTGCAACGAGGAATATCCATGCAAGTTTCTGTTGAAAGCACTTCTGCTCTTGAGCGCCGCATGACTGTCGGCGTACCCGTCGAGCGCATCGAGACCGAAGTCAACAAGCGTCTGCAACAGACTGCCCGTCGTGCCAAGGTTCCTGGCTTCCGTCCTGGCAAGGTGCCGATGAGCGTGATTCGTCAGCGCTATGAAGATGCCGCTCGTCAGGAAGCGCTGGGCGACCTGATCCAGGCTACCTTCTATGAGGCCGTGGTCGAGCAGAAGCTGAACCCGGCCGGCGCTCCGGCTGTAGAGCCGAAGTCCTTCGAGAAGGGCAAGGATCTGGAATATGTCGCTACCTTCGAAGTATTCCCCGAGTTTCAGGTTTCCGGTTTCGAGTCCATCGCCATCGAGCGCCTCGAAGCCGATGTGGCTGACAGTGACGTCGACAACATGCTCGACATCCTGCGCAAGCAGAACACTCGTTTCGAAGCTGTTGAGCGCGCTGCCGAGAACGGCGATCAGCTGAACATCGATTTCGTCGGCAAGATCGACGGCGAAGCATTCGCTGGCGGTAGCGCCAAGGGCACCCAGCTGGTGCTGGGCTCCGGCCGCATGATCCCGGGCTTCGAAGACGCCCTGGTCGGTGTCAAGGCTGGTGAAGAGCGCGTGATCAACCCGACCTTCCCCGAGGACTATCAGAACCTCGATCTGGCCGGCAAAACCGCCGAGTTCACCGTTACCGTAAACAGCGTTTCCGCTCCGCAACTGCCTGAGCTGAACGACGAGTTCTTCGCCCTGTTCGGTATCAAGGACGGCGGTCTGGAAGGTTTCCGTGTCGAAGTTCGGAAGAACATGGAGCGTGAACTGCGTCAGGCCATCAAGTCCAAGATTAAGAACCAGGTAATGGACGGTCTGCTGGCTGCCAACCCGGTCGAGGTGCCGAAGGCGCTGATCGGTAACGAAGTGAATCGTCTGCGCGTGCAGGCCGTTCAGCAATTCGGTGGCAACATCAAGCCTGACCAACTGCCGGCCGAGCTGTTCGAAGAGCAAGCCAAGCGCCGTGTGGTGCTGGGTCTGATCGTCGCTGAAGTGGTCAAGCAGTTCGAACTCAAGCCTGACGAAGCCCGCGTGCGCGAGCTGATCGAAGAGATGGCCTCGGCTTACCAGGAGCCTGAGCAGGTCGTTGCCTGGTACTACAAGAACGACCAGCAAATGAACGAAGTGCGTTCGGTTGTACTGGAAGAGCAAGTTGTAGATACTGTTCTGCAGAAGGCCAACGTGACCGATAAAGCGGTTTCCTACGAAGACGCAGTCAAGCCGGCGGAAGCTCCTAAAGCCGACTGATCTGGTAACCTCGTTCGAGTACACCACCTTAAGCCAGCCTCCGTGCTGGCTTATGTGTATTTGAGACATGACTATTAGGGAGTGAGCGCAAGACATGTCCCGCAATCCTTTTATGCAAAACATGCCTGAAATCCAGGCCGCTGGCGGCCTGGTGCCGATGGTCATCGAGCAATCCGCTCGTGGCGAGCGTGCCTATGACATCTATTCGCGTCTGCTCAAGGAGCGCGTGATCTTTCTGGTTGGCCCGGTCGAGGACTACATGGCCAACCTGATCTGCGCCCAGTTGCTGTTTCTGGAAGCAGAGAATCCGGACAAGGACATCCATCTGTACATCAACTCGCCGGGTGGCTCGGTGACTGCCGGCATGGCGATCTACGACACCATGCAGTTCATCAAGGCGGATGTGTCCACCACCTGCATTGGTCAGGCCTGCAGCATGGGTGCTTTCCTGCTGGCTGGCGGCGCCAAGGGCAAGCGTTTCTGCCTGCCGAACTCGCGCGTGATGATTCACCAGCCGCTGGGCGGCTTCCAGGGGCAGGCCTCGGACATCGAGATCCACGCCAAGGAAATCCTCTTTATCCGTGAGCGCTTGAACGAGCTGCTGGCGCATCACACCGGTCAGAGCCTGGAAACCATCGAGCGTGATACCAACCGCGACAACTTCATGAGCGCTTCGCGCGCCGTGGAATACGGTCTCGTCGATGCCGTCCATGAAAAGCGTCAAATGCCGGTCTAGATGAGGCGCCGGCTGTGGGCATCCTTCACTGGCGCGACTTGCGCCCTTGAAAATGCCCGCATTTGCCTTCATCTTGTGTTTCAAGCCTACCGTATTGGATTGATCGAATGACTGATACCCGTAACGGTGAGGACAACGGCAAACTGCTTTATTGCTCCTTCTGCGGCAAAAGCCAGCATGAAGTGCGCAAGTTGATCGCCGGTCCTTCCGTCTTCATCTGCGACGAATGCGTCGACCTGTGCAATGACATCATCCGCGAGGAGGTGCAGGAAGCACAGGCCGAGAGCAGCGCGCACAAACTCCCGGCACCCAAGGAAATCAGCGGCATCCTCGATCAGTACGTGATCGGTCAGGAGCGCGCCAAGAAAGTGCTGTCGGTAGCGGTATACAACCACTACAAGCGTCTCAATCAGCGCGACAAGAAAGACGATGTCGAGCTGGGCAAGAGCAACATTCTGCTGATCGGTCCGACTGGTTCGGGCAAGACGCTGCTGGCCGAAACGCTGGCACGCCTGCTCAATGTGCCGTTCACCATCGCTGACGCCACCACCTTGACCGAAGCCGGTTATGTCGGTGAGGACGTCGAGAACATCATTCAGAAGCTGCTGCAGAAGTGCGATTACGATGTCGAGAAGGCCCAGATGGGTATCGTCTACATCGACGAAATCGACAAGATCTCGCGCAAGTCCGATAACCCGTCGATCACTCGTGACGTGTCGGGCGAGGGCGTGCAGCAGGCGCTGCTCAAGCTGATCGAGGGCACCGTGGCCTCGGTTCCGCCGCAGGGCGGGCGCAAGCATCCGCAGCAGGAGTTCCTGCAGGTTGATACGCGTAACATCCTGTTCATCTGTGGCGGTGCGTTCGCCGGCCTGGAGAAAGTCATTCAGGCTCGCTCCACTCGAGGTGGTATCGGTTTCGGTGCAGAAGTGCGTAGCAAGCAGGAAGGCAAGAAGATCGGCGAGTCTCTGCGCGAGGTCGAGCCGGACGATCTGGTCAAATTCGGCCTGATTCCCGAGTTCGTCGGTCGTCTGCCGGTGATCGCGACACTGGAGGAGCTGGACGAGGCTGCTCTGGTGCAGATTCTCACCGAGCCGAAGAACGCGCTGACCAAGCAGTACGCCAAGCTGTTCGAGATGGAAGGTGTGGATCTGGAGTTCCGTTCCGATGCGCTGAAATCCGTGGCGCAGAAGGCACTGGAGCGCAAGACCGGTGCGCGTGGCCTGCGTTCGATTCTCGAGGGCATTCTGCTCGACACCATGTACGAGATCCCGTCCCAGCAGGACGTGAGCAAGGTGGTGATCGACGAGAGCGTCATCGAGGGCTCGTCCAAGCCGCTGCTGATCTACGAGAACAGCGAACCGCCGGCGAAGGCCGCGCCAGACGCCTGACGGCTGTTACACGATGCAAAGAAGGGGCCCCTCGGGCCCCTTCGCTTTTGTGGACATTGCGCTTGTTTTTTACGGGAGCTACCCCCATCTTAAAAGCCAAGGGTAATCCCGCCTGTTTACGGCCTTATGGCCGCCGCTGAGCCGAAATCATGAAGACAACCATCGAATTGCCTCTCCTGCCATTGCGCGATGTAGTGGTCTATCCGCACATGGTCATCCCGCTTTTCGTCGGGCGTGAGAAATCCATCGAGGCCCTCGAGGCGGCGATGACGGGTGACAAGCAGATCCTGCTGGTAGCCCAGAAGAACCCGGCCGTCGATGATCCGGATGATCAGGATCTGTATCGCGTAGGCACCGTTGCCACCGTCCTGCAACTGCTCAAGTTGCCCGACGGCACCGTCAAGGTGTTAGTCGAGGGTGAGCAGCGTGGTTCCATCGAGCGTTTCATCGAGCTCGATGATCATTGCCGCGCCGAAGTGCAACTGATCGAGGAGGGCGAGACCGCCGAGCGCGAGTCCGAGGTTTTTACTCGTAGTCTGCTCAGTCAGTTCGAGCAATACGTGCAGCTGGGCAAGAAGGTTCCGGCCGAAGTGCTGTCCTCGCTCAACAGCATCGATGAGCCCAGCCGCCTGGTCGATACCATGGCCGCGCACATGGCGCTGAAGATCGAGCAGAAGCAGGAAATCCTCGAGATCACCTCGCTGTCCGCCCGCGTCGAGCATGTGCTGGCGCTGCTGGATGCCGAGATCGACCTGCTGCAGGTCGAGAAGCGTATTCGTGGCCGCGTGAAGAAGCAGATGGAGCGCAGCCAGCGCGAGTACTACCTGAATGAGCAGATGAAGGCCATTCAGAAAGAACTGGGCGACATCGATGAAGGCCACAACGAGATCGATGAGCTTAAGAAACGCATCGACAATGCCGGCCTGACCAAGGAAGCGCTGGCCAAGGCCAATGCCGAGTTGAACAAGCTCAAGCAGATGTCGCCGATGTCTGCCGAAGCCACTGTGGTGCGTTCCTACATCGACTGGTTGGTAAACGTGCCGTGGAAGGCCGAGAGCAAGGTCCGTCTCGATCTGGCGCGCGCAGAGAGCATCCTCGATGCCGACCATTACGGTCTGGAAGAGGTCAAGGAACGCATCCTTGAGTACCTTGCCGTGCAGAAACGGGTGAAGAAACTCAAGGGGCCGGTGCTGTGCCTGGTAGGTCCGCCTGGTGTGGGCAAAACCTCATTGGCCGAGTCCATTGCCACCGCGACCAACCGCAAGTTCGTGCGCATGGCCTTGGGCGGCGTACGTGACGAGGCCGAGATTCGTGGTCACCGTCGTACCTACATCGGTTCGATGCCGGGGCGTCTGATTCAGAAGATGACCAAGGTTGGCGTGCGCAACCCGCTGTTCCTGCTCGATGAAATCGACAAGATGGGCCAGGACATGCGTGGTGATCCTGCGTCTGCGCTGCTCGAGGTGCTCGATCCGGAGCAGAACCACAATTTCAACGATCATTATCTGGAGGTCGATTACGACCTGTCGGACGTGATGTTCCTCTGCACCGCCAACTCGATGAATATCCCTGGGCCGTTGCTGGACCGGATGGAAGTCATTCGGCTGCCGGGTTACACCGAGGATGAGAAGGTCAACATTGCCATCAAATACCTGGCGCCCAAGCAGATACAGGCCAATGGTCTGAAGAAGGGCGAGCTGGAAATTGAAGAATCGGCTATTCGCGACATCATTCGTTACTACACGCGTGAAGCTGGTGTGCGCAGTCTGGAACGGCAGATTGCCAAGGTCTGCCGCAAAGTTGTCAAAGAACATGTGCGCGAGAAGCGTTTCCAGGTCACGGTCAGCGCCGACTCCCTGGAGCACTTCCTGGGGGTACGCAAGCATCGCTACGGCCTCGCCGAGCAGCAGGATCAGATTGGCCAGGTAACGGGTCTGGCGTGGACGCAAGTGGGCGGCGAGCTGCTCACCATCGAGACGGCCGTGGTGCCTGGCAAGGGCGTTTTGATCAAGACCGGTTCGCTGGGTGATGTCATGGCAGAGTCCATGACGGCGGCCATGACGGTGGTTCGCAGTCGCGCCAAAAGCCTCGGGATCGCAGCTGATTTCAACGAGAAGCGCGACGTTCACATCCATATGCCGGAAGGTGCGACACCTAAGGATGGCCCGAGTGCGGGCATTGGCCTGTGCACGGCGCTGGTCTCGGCATTGACGCAGATTCCGGTGCGGGCGGACGTGGCCATGACCGGAGAAATCACCTTGCGTGGTCAGGTGTTGGCCATCGGTGGTCTCAAGGAAAAACTTCTGGCGGCGCATCGGGGTGGGATCAAGACTGTGATCATTCCCGAAGAAAATGTGCGTGATCTGAAGGAAATTCCGGAAAATATTAAGCAAGACCTGCAGATTAAACCGGTTAAATGGATTGACGAGGTCCTGCAAATTGCGCTGCAATACGCCCCGGAGCCCTTGCCCGATGCGGCTCCCGAGATGGTTGCAACGGATGACAAGCGCGAGTCTGATTCCAAGGAGCGAATCAGCACGCATTAGCCGGGGGGCTTCCTTGACACAATTTTTGAGCCCTTGTTATAAAGCGGCTCTTATTGTGTCAGCAGGCCATCCAGCACCCGCTTTGCTTACACTAAAAATCAAGAAACAAACTAAACAGAAATAAGGGGACTTAGAGTGAACAAGTCGGAACTGATCGATGCCATCGCTGCATCTGCTGATATCCCGAAAGCTGTTGCTGGCCGCGCGCTGGATGCAGTGATTGAATCCGTCACTGGCGCTCTGAAGGCTGGTGACTCCGTTGTGCTGGTTGGCTTCGGCACCTTCGCTGTCAAAGAGCGCGCTGCTCGCACTGGTCGCAACCCGCAGACCGGCAAGCCGATCAGCATCGCTGCTGCCAAGATCCCAGGCTTCAAAGCTGGCAAGGCTCTGAAAGACGCCGTCAACTAAGCGTCTTCCGGGTTTGCCTCGCCGTCAGGCTTCATCTGGCGGCTGTTAGGGAGCAGCGCAGGTAGTCCAAGACTCTTGCTCTGACTGCTTAACGCGTTACGAGAAGGCGCATCCAAGGATGCGCCTTTCTTCTATCTGGACATTACCCACACTGCGCGGCTGGTGACTCTGTACAGTCGTTCTGGGGGAAGCATGCTGCAAAACATCAGGGACAATTCACGCGGTTGGATTGCCAAAATCATCATCGGCCTCATTGTGATGCTGATGGCGTTTACCGGTTTCGAAGCTATCGTCACGGGAGCCAGCAATCGCAACAATGCGGCTGACGTGAACGGAGACACCATTACCCTCAGCGAGCTCAACCAGGCCGTTGAAATGCAGCGTCGCCAACTGCTGCAGCAATTGGGTCGCGATTTCGATGCCTCGCTGCTCGATGACAAGTTGCTGCGTGAGGCTTCGCTCAAGGGTTTGATCGAGCGCAAACTGCTGTTGCAAGCAGCGGACGATTCCCGCTTCGCCTTCTCGCAGGGATCGCTGGATCAGGTCATTCTGCAAACTCCCGAATTTCAGGTAGATGGCCGCTTCGATGCTGCGCGTTTCGATCAGGTCATTCGCCAGATGGGCTACACCCGTCTGCAGTTCCGCCAGATGCTGGAAGAGGAAATGCTGATTGGGCAACTGCGTGCCGGTCTCGGCGCCAGTAGCTTCGTCACTGAGCAGGAGGCGCGTGCGTTCGCCAATCTAGAGCGCCAGACCCGTGACTTCGCCAGCCTCGTCATCAAGGCCGACAGTGCTGCGATCAAACTGAGCGATGACGACGTCAAAGCCTATTACGACGAGCATGCCAGCGAGTTCATGAGCCCAGAGCAAGTGGTGCTGGAGTACGTCGAACTGCTCAAGGACAGCTTCTTCGATCAGGTCGAAGTCAGCGATGAAGATCTGCAGCCGCTGTACGAGAGCGAGATTGCCAACCTGGCTGAGCAGCGTCAGGCTGCGCACATCCTTATCGAGGGCGATGACCAGACCGCGCGCACCAAGATCGAAGAGATCAAGGCGCGTGCAGACGCTGGCGAAGATTTCGCTGCCCTGGCCAAGGAGTTCTCGCAAGACCCTGGATCGGCTGCCGATGGCGGTGACTTGGGGTACGCTGGTCCTGGCGTTTACGACCCGGCCTTCGAAGAGGCGCTCTATGCGCTGCAGCAAGGGCAGGTCTCCGAGCCGGTCAAGAGCGAATTCGGCTGGCACCTGATCAAGCTGCTGGGTGTTCAGGCGCCCGAAGTGCCGAGTTTCGACAGTCTCAAGGACAAGCTGGCGCGTGACTTCAAGGCGCAACAGGTCGAGCAGCGCTTCGTCGAGGCAACCAAGCAGTTGGAAGATGCCGCGTTCGAAGCGTCGGATCTGGTGCAGCCGGCTCAGGAGCTGGGGCTCGAGGTCAAGACCAGCGAAGCCTTCGGCCGTGAGGGGGGGGCAACTGGCATCACTGCCAACCGTCAGGTACTGCAGGCTGCATTCAGCCCTGAAGTGCTGGAAGATGGCACCAACAGCTCGACCATCGAACTGGACCCCAGCACCGTGGTTGTCGTGCGCGTCAAAGAGCACAACAAGCCCGAACAGTTGCCGCTTGAGCAGGTCGCAGAGAGCATCCGCACTCATCTGCAGCAGGAGCGTGCCGCCGCTGCCGCCAAGGCTGAGGGCGAGAAGCAACTGGCCGCTGCCGAGGCAGGTGAAGCTGCCGATGCTGGCTGGCAGGTTCAGGAAGCCGCCACGCGCAGCCAGGACGGCGTTGAGCCGAAGGTGCTGCAAGCGCTGTTCCGTATGCCCAAGCCAGCCAAGGCGGGCGAGCCGACCTTCGCCGGCCTGACACTGAACAATGGTGACTATGTTGTGCTGCGTCTCGATGGCGTGAATGTGCCGGAAGAAGAGCTGGCTGACGAAGAGCTTGCCATGTACCGCAACTTCCTCGCATCGCGTGCAGGTCAGCAGGACTTCGCTGCGCTGCGTAAGCAGCTGGAAGCCAAGGCCGACATCGAGCGTTTCTGATCGTTGTTCGCTAAGAAAGAGCCCCGCCAAGTGCGGGGCTCTTTCATTTTGAGGTCATAACAACCATTCGATAGGCAGCCAGGAAAGCAGGCGTACGCCCAGGTTTTTCAGCAGCCCCGTACCGGGCTCGCTGTCGAGTCGACGTTGCTCGCCATTCTGTCGCTCAAGCCAGTAGAGCCCGCCGTTCTCGCTTAGCCCCAGCTCATAGGCATTTGCCGGAATATCGGTTTCGAATGCCTGGCCAATGGCGGCAGCCAGTGCCGGGCTTTCGATGATGAAGCCCATCTCCGTGTTGAGGCGGGCGGAGCGAGGATCGAAGTTGAACGAGCCGATGAAGATGCGCTGGCCATCCAGAGCGAAGGTCTTCGCGTGCAGACTCGAGCCGGAGCTGCCAAACGGCCCAGCTTTTTCCCGGGGGCCCTCATCGTTGGCACCCAGGCGCATTTCATAGAGTTTCACGCCACCTTCCAGCAGGGCGCGACGGCGCTTGGCGTAGCCGGCGTGCACGGGCGTCACGTCGGTTGCTTCCAGCGCATTGGTGAGAATACGCACCTCTATGCCGCGTCGTACCATGCCGGTGAACAGGCCGACGCCGGCTTGCGTGGGGACGAAGTAGGGTGAGACGAGATCGACCCGAGATATGGGAGTGTCGAGCATGTCTTTCAGGTCGCTGATCAATAGTTCGCTATCACTGGCCGTGCCAAGGCCTTTGGCGGGATCGTCACTGACCAGCGTGGTCTCGCTCCATTCAAAGCTCAGATCCTTGTCCAGCAGGCGTGCAATGAAGTCGCTTTCCTGTAGGGCTTTCACGTAGCCGCTGGCTGCGGGTGTATTGGAAAGGTCTGCAGCGATATCGTGTAGGCGCAATGGGGCGTTCTGGCTGCGCGGCACGATCAGCTCCAGCGGATAGCTCGAATCACTGGCCCAGTAACGATCGAAATCGGCCGAGGTATCCGCCACCACTGGGCCGATTGCCAGCACGTCGAGGTCAGCGAAAAGTACGCCCTCACTGGCATCGAAGTACTCGTCGCCAATATTGCGCCCGCCAATTATGGTGGCCTGGTTGTCGACGGTAAGCGACTTGTTGTGCATGCGCCGGTTGGCGCGGGAGAAATGCGTCAGATAACCCAGCATCTTGGCTTTGCGCAGGGAGAAGGGGTTGAACAGACGTACTTCGATGTTGGGGTGTTGATCGAGTGTGCTGAGTGTCTGGTCCAGGCCGGCAATGCCGTTGTCGTCCAGCAGCAGGCGGACGCGCACGCCGCGCTCTGCCGCTCTGAGCAGGGCGTCGAGTAACAGGGTGCCGGTGACGTCGTTACGCCAGATGTAGTACTGCACGTCGAGACTGCGTTCGGCCGCTTCGACCATCAGCATACGCGCGGCGAAGGCGTCCCTGGCTGCTGCCAGCGTAAGGATGCCGGACAAGCCGGGATGAGCGTCCCGCTCGCTACCCAGAGCTTGCCCCAGTGTGGTGTCGGCCGTTTCGGCCTGGGTGAAGGCCAGGCTTTCACTGCGGCCATCCAGTGGCGGTAATGCGCAGCCAGTCGCGACGCTGCATAGCGCGGTAATCAGACAGGCTCGCCAGGTGTTTGTCTGGATCATTTACCTTTCTCGGTTCCAGGCCTCCCATCTAGGACCGCGTCGGTGTTGATGCGTGCCGGGCTTTAATGAAATGTGACATCAGAACGCGGCTCGGCGCGCTCAACCTCTGCAAGATTTGCTGGCGTCCTGACGAAAAAACGCCGCAGTCCCAAGGGGATCTGCGGCGTTTTCGTGCCGTTCAGCAGGGGGCATCGATGCTGGTAGTCCAGTCGATGCCCGGTCGACTGCCGATCAGTCTTCCATGGCGCCCATGGCGGTGGTGTTGAAGCCGCCGTCGACGTACATGATTTCACCGCTGACGCCCGAGGCCAGGTCGGAGCAGAGGAAGGCACCGGCGTTACCGACTTCCTCGATGGTCACGTTGCGACGCAGCGGGGTCTGCTTCTCGTTGGCGGCCAGCATCTTGCGGAAGCTGGCGATACCGCTGGCGGCCAGGGTACGGATCGGGCCGGCAGAGATGGCGTTGACGCGGGTGCCTTCCGGGCCGAGGCTACCGGCCAGGTAACGTACACCGGCTTCCAGGCTGGCCTTGGCCATGCCCATGACGTTGTAGTTGGGCATGGTGCGCTCGGCACCCAGGTAGGAGAGGGTGAGCAGGCTGCCGTTGCGGCCCTTCATCATCTCGTGACCGGCCTTGGCCAGGGCGACGAAGCTGTAGGCGCTGATGTCGTGGGCGATCTTGAAGCCTTCACGGGTGGTCACTTCGGTGAAGTCGCCATTGAGCTGGTCGCCCGGGGCGAAGCCGACCGAGTGGACGATGCAGTCCAGGCCGTCCCACTTCTTGCTCAGCGCTTCGAATACGGCGGCGATTTCCTCGTCGCTGGCCACATCGCAAGGGAAGCACAGGTCAGCGCTGGAGCCCCAGCCGGCGGCGAACTCTTCGACGCGGCCCTTGAGCTTCTCGTTCTGGTAGGTGAAAGCCAGCTCGGCACCTTCGCGGTGCATGGCGGCGGCGATACCCGAGGCGATGGACAGTTTGCTGGCAACGCCAACGATGAGTACGCGCTTACCGGTTAGAAAACCCATTGTGCTATTCCTCTTCCTGTTTCAAGGATCAGTGAGCCGTTGCCGGGGCCAGAAAAGCGGCTTCCAGCAACTGCTGCGTATAAGGGTGTTGCGGTGCGCTGAAGATCGACTCGGCAGACCCCTGTTCGACCACCTGGCCCTGCTTGACCACCATCAATTGGTGGCTCAGCGCTCTGACTACCGCCAGGTCATGGCTGATAAACAGATAGGTCAGGTTGTACTTGGCCTGCAAGCCGCGCAACAACTCCACCACCTGACGCTGAACCGTGCGGTCGAGCGCCGAGGTGGGCTCGTCCAGCAGAATCAGCGCCGGTTTCAACACCAGTGCCCGGGCAATGGCAATCCGCTGCCGTTGCCCGCCAGAAAACTCGTGGGGGTAGCGATGCCGCGTCTGCGGATCCAGCCCTACCTCCAAAAGCGCGTCGATGATCGCCTGTTCCTGCTCCGCCTCGTTGCCCATGCGGTGAATGCGCAGACCTTCACCGACGATCTGGCTCACCGACATGCGCGGGCTCAGGCTGCCGAAGGGGTCCTGAAACACCACCTGCATCTGCCTGCGCAGCGGGCGTACTTCCTGCTGGCTCAGGCCCTGCAGCTGCTGGCCCTGGAAGCGGATATCACCGCGGCTGGCGAGCAGTCGCAGAATGGCCATGCCCAGGGTGGACTTGCCGGAACCACTTTCGCCGACGATGCCCAGGGTCTGGCCCTGAGGCAGGCTGAAGTTGATGCCGTCCACCGCTTTGACATGATCCACCGTCCGGCGCAGCAGGCCCTTTTTGATCGGGAACCACACGCGCAGGTCGTCCACTTCCAGCAGCGGCTGGCCCGCAGGATTGGCCGCAGGGTCGCCGCTGGGCTCGGCGCCGAGCAGTTCCTGGGTATAGGGATGCTGCGGAGCCTGGAACAATTCTTCACACGACGCTTGTTCGACGATGCGACCGCGCTGCATGACACATACGCGGTGGGCAATTCTGCGAACCAGGTTGAGGTCGTGGCTGATCAGCAGCAGCGACATGCCCAGGCGTGCCTGCAGATCCTTGAGCAATTCGAGGATTTTCAGCTGTACGGTGACGTCCAGAGCGGTGGTCGGCTCGTCGGCGATCAGCAGCTGTGGTTCATTGGCCAGAGCCATGGCGATCATCACACGCTGCCGTTGGCCGCCGGAGAGTTCGTGCGGATAGGCCTTGAGGCGTTTCTTCGGTTCGGGAATACCGACCAGCTCCAGCAGCTCGAGGGTGCGCGCGCTGGCGGCCTTGCCGCGCAGGCCCTTGTGCAGAGCGAGCACTTCGTTGATCTGCTTCTCGATGCAATGCAACGGGTTGAGCGAGGTCATGGGCTCCTGGAAAACCATGGCGATGCGGTTGCCGCGAATGCCGCGCAGGCGGCCTTCGCTGAGCTTGAGCAGGTCTTCGCCGGCGTACTCGATGCTGCCGTGCGGGTGGCGCGCGAGCGGGTAGGGCAACAGGCGCAGGATCGAGTGCGCCGTGACCGACTTGCCCGAGCCGCTCTCGCCAACCAGGGCCAGGGTTTCGCCCTTGCGGATGTCGAAGCTGACGCCTTCGACCACGCGCTGGCATTGCTCGCCCATGACGAACTCGACGGCCAGGTCGCGTACTTGCAACAGGGTTTCGTTCTGGCTCATGTCATTTCCTCGGGTCGAAGGCATCGCGGGCGGCTTCGCCGATGAATACCAGCAGGCTCAGCATGATCGCCAATACGGCGAAGGCGCTGATGCCAAGCCAGGGCGCCTGCAGGTTGCTCTTGCCCTGGGCCACCAGTTCACCGAGCGAGGGGGCACCAGGCGGCAGGCCGAAGCCGAGGAAGTCCAGGGCGGTCAGGGTGCCGATGGCGCCGGTGAGGATGAAGGGCATGAAGGTCATGGTCGAAACCATGGCGTTGGGCAGAATATGGCGGAACATGATGGCGCCGTTCTCCATGCCCAGCGCCCGTGCCGCACGCACGTATTCCAGGTTACGCCCGCGCAGAAATTCGGCGCGCACCACGTCGACCAGGCTCATCCAGGAGAACAGCAGCATGATGCCCAGCAACCACCAGAAGTTCGGCTGCACGAAGCTGGCGAGGATGATCAGCAGGTAGAGCACCGGCAGGCCCGACCAGATTTCCAGGAAGCGCTGGCCAAGCAGGTCGACCCAGCCGCCGTAGAAGCCCTGCAATGCGCCGGCGATCACGCCGATCACCGAGCTGGCCAGGGTCAGGATCAGGGCGAACAGCACCGAGATGCGAAAGCCGTAGATCACCCGTGCCAGCACGTCACGGCCCTGATCGTCGGTGCCCAGCCAGTTCTGCGCCGAGGGCGGTGCGGGAGCTGGTACTTCCAGGTCGTAGTTGATGCTCGAATAGCTGAACGGGATCGGCGGCCAGATCATCTTGCCGTCCTTTTCCGCGATCAGGTCCTGAATGTAGGGGCTCTTGTAGTTGGCCTGCAGCGGGAATTCGCCGCCAAACACGGTTTCCGGGTAGCGCTTGAGCACCGGGAAATACCACTCGCCGTCATACCGCACGGCCAATGGCTTGTCGTTGGCGATCAGCTCGGCGCCGAGGCTCAGGCCAAACAGGATGAGAAACAGCCACAGCGACCACCAGCCGCGCTTGTGCGCCTTGAAACGGTCGAAGCGGCGTCGGTTGAGAGGGGAGAGTTTCATGCTCAACCCTCCCGGCTTTCGAAGTCGATACGCGGATCGACCAGGGTGTAGGTGATGTCACCGATCAATTTCACGATCAGCCCCAGCAAGGTGAAGATGAACAGGGTGCCGAACACCACCGGATAGTCGCGGTTGATCGCCGCCTCGAAGCTCATCAGGCCGAGGCCGTCGAGCGAGAAGATCACCTCGATCAATAGGGAGCCGGTGAAGAAGATGCCGATGAAGGCGGCGGGGAAGCCGGCGATGATCAGCAGCATGGCGTTACGGAATACGTGGCCGTAGAGCACGCGATGGTTGGTCAGGCCCTTGGCGCGGGCGGTCACCACGTACTGTTTGTTGATCTCGTCGAGAAAACTGTTCTTGGTCAGCAGGGTCAGGGTGGCGAAGTTACCGATGACCAGGGCGGTAACCGGCAGCACCAGGTGCCAGAGGTAGTCGAGAATCTTGCCGCCGAGGCTGAGCTGCTCGAAGTTGTTCGAGGTCAGCCCGCGTAGCGGGAACCAGTCCCAGTAGCTGCCACCGGCGAACAGCACGATCAGCAGGATGGCGAAGAGGAAGGCCGGGATGGCGTAGCCGACGATGATCGCCGAACTGGTCCAGACGTCGAAGGCGCTGCCGTGGCGGGTGGCCTTGGCGATCCCCAGCGGTATGGACACCAGATACATGATCAAAGTGCTCCATAGACCGAGCGAGATCGACACCGGCATCTTCTCGATGATCAGGTCGATGACCTGGGCATCGCGAAAGAAGCTGGAGCCGAAATCCAGCTGAGCGTAGTTCTTGAGCATGATCCAGAAACGCTCGGGCGCCGACTTGTCGAAGCCGTACATCTTCTCGATCTCGGCGATCAGTTGTGG